>DLGN01000246.1 GCA_002482715.1 Oxalobacteraceae bacterium UBA7693 | reverse complement strand
GAGCAGGCACGGTTTGCTTCTCGACCATTTCAGCAACAGCACCCATTTCTGGAGAGCCGCTATCGATATGCGATTCTGGTAACTTAGCACGTTCATGCTCAATTTTCTGCGCCAGTGGCACTGGATTCAGAATCAAAACGATATTGCCAGAACCCAGCACCGTCGCACCAGCGATACCAATCATACGTGCCAATTGTGGTCCAACGTTTTTAACAACCACCTCACGATTACCAATAATTTGATCAACGTGAATTGCCACACGTTCGTTATCGCTCTTCATAATCAGAATCGGCGTGTACTGTTGCGTGTCTGGCGTTGCATCACGTTCACCCAGCATACTTGGTAAATAGTGCAAAGCGACGCGATTACCTTGCCACATAATGGCACCATCATTGTACGCAGTTGCCAATGCTGCTGATTTCAATTGCTGTACTTGTTCAACTAGTACGGAAGGCACAGCAAAAGTTTTACCACCTGCATTCAAAATAACGACTTGCGTCACCGCCAATGTCAAAGGCAAATGAATTGTAAAATGCGCGCCTTTTCCTTCAACGGTGCTGACCGATACGCGACCACCAAAAGACGATGCTTCTGAACGAACCACGTCCATACCGACACCACGTCCGGCTAATTCAGTAACCACGTTTGCAGTCGAGAAACCAGGTTCAAAAATCAAATTAACGACATCCGATTCATTCACAAAACTATCGTCCGTTAACAACCCCACGTTCTTCGCTTTTTCGCGGATGCGATCAAGGTTCAAACCCTGTCCGTCATCGGTGAAATGAATAACGACTTCATTACCTTCTTGGCGAATCTCAATCAATAATTCACCAACTTCATTTTTGCCACGCGCAACACGATCATGACGCGCTTCGATACCGTGCACAATCGCATTCCTTAGCATGTGCTCAAATGGGCCCACCATTTTTTCCAAAACGCTACGGTCAATTTCTACAGAAGTACCGCGAATATCTAAGTTGACCCGCTTATCCATTTCTTTCGCAGTCTGACGTGCAATACGATACAGACGTTCAGAAACGCTTGAAAAAGGAATCATGCGTACCCGCATTAAATCTTGCTGCAATTCACGCGTTAACCGTGCTTGTGCATTCAAGTCAATCGTTGCACCTTCAATTGTACGGTTCAAGGCTGTCTGCACGGTTGCGACGTCGCTTACGCTCTCAGCCATCATCCGTGTCAATTCTTGCAAACGAGTGAAGCGATCAAACTCTAAAGGATCAAATTCGCGATCACCCGAAAATGCCATACGCGAAGTAATTTGGGTTTCTGCTTGAATTTCAACTTCACGCAGCTGGTCACGCAAACGACTAACGTTTTCAGTTAATTCTGATAAGGACGCCTTTAAAGTATCTACCTCATTCTCTAATTTAGAACGGGAAATGGAAACTTCACCAGCCTGATTGACTAAACGATCCAAGATATCAGCACGCACACGCACTAACGGAACAGGAGCGGTATTTGTTGGTGCGACGACTTGAGGTGCTGCCTGTCTTAAAGCACGTGACACAATTGCTGGCTTCGCCAAATTGGCTGACGCATCTGCAACTGGCTGCGCCAAAGCTGACGATGTCACCGCTGCAGGAACAAAGCTTGCTGCTAAAGCGTTCTGACCAAGTTCGGCCCCTGCGAGTTGATCTGTGATTGGCGATGAAGATTCAGTAGCTGGTACCGCTGGCGGCTGTAAGGCTTCCTCAAACTGATTCATTTCTTCAGTTGCGGACAACTCGCTCAAATCTGCGTCAGGAGCAACTTGCATCGCCAACTCAGGATTTTGCAAACGCTCAAACAAGTGCATTGCATAATCGTGGCGAGACAGCAAATCTTCCAAAAGCGGCTGACGAATCGTACTACCGGTGTGCATCAAATTTTCGATACGGGTTTCCATATCATGCGTATGCTGGCCAAGCTGCATCGCACCTGCCATCCTCGCACTACCTTTTACCGTATGCATCAGACGCAAAATGGATTGTGGGATTGCGCCATCTTCAGGGCTTTGCTGCCATGAACGTAACAATTGACCGATCATCGGCAATAAATCATTACCTTCTTCCAAAAATACGGGAAGTAAATCATGATCGATTTCATCGCTGATCTTGAGTTCAATTTCTGAACTAGAACGATCAATGACACTTTCTTGTTCACGTTCTTGCTCAGTTTCTTGCACAGCCACTATTTCAGCTGGTTGCTCAATTCTCTCTTCAAACAACACCGATTCAGCAACTGGAGACGCGAGCACTGGTTCTTCAACAGCAGGGACGATTTCCGCAACACTATCAAGCACAAGAGCATCCGTCTGATCCACATCCGGCACTAACGCAGAAACAGTCGCATCGTGTACTGGCGCGTTAACATTCAATGCCGCTGCGGTTTCATGCTCAGCTATTTCCGCAGCGAGTTCTTCCACTGCCACTTCTATCGTCGCCAATTCAGATTGGACTTCAGATCCGACATCGTGCGCCAAATCCGAAGCTTCCAATTTCACTTCCGCATCTTGTTCAGAATCGCTAAATTCAACATCTGCAAATTGCGTCGTCGAAACAGTTAAAGTTTCTGTGACGTCGGTGAGTTCAGGAGCAGTGTTTTCGACGGATAAATTAATTTCCACCGCGTCCGCAGAAAGCTCTGCATCGAGTGTGGCAGAATCATCAGAAAAATCTTCTACTTGAGAATCGAGTAAAACCGGATCTAGTCGCTCATTTGTCGAGGTAATGAACTCGCCATCATCACCAACATTTGAGCGTGCAATCACATTTTCCAATAGTTGCGCTAATTGCAGATTTTCATTCTGAACACGTTCGGCCATCTCAGATAAAGCAAATTTCTGCAACATCGACTTGACGCAATTAACCGTATGATCCAATAAATCAAATTCAGATTCTTCAAGATTGACGGGATGCCGCTCTAAGCGCTGCAATACGTTTTCTAAGCTATGTGCCAGTTCTTGTGCGGCGTACAGACCGACAGTTGCAGAACTACCGGCTAAAGAATGTGCCGCATGCACTGCATGACGCGATACAGGACGACTCGGTTCATGTCGCCATTCAGAAAAATCTTGCGCCAAGAAACGCACGATCTCGTCGGTTTCCGCCATATAAATCGTGTGCAGTGGCAAACTAATCTCAACATCGCCAATACGTTTTGTATTATCGGTATCCTTCGCTACTGGCATCGAGAAATCAGGGAATTCAATGATCTTTGCTGTTTGCTGAACTTCAATAATTGGCTCTACAGCAATTTGTGCGGTAAGCTCTTCAGCCGTCTCAATCTCGGCATTAATGTCGAGAGCATTAACTTCAGTCGAGTAAGATGCTTGCATGCCAACTTCTGGAGCCAAATCAGGATTGATTTTTTGTTCAAAATACTCGATTGGCGGCTCATCCAATTCCTGCACTTCAAGTTCAGGATCAAGCAAATTCGCATCATCGACATCAGCAATTGCATCAAGAACTACTTCAGTTTCAGTAACTGAGCCTGCAACTACGTCAGACTTGTTGATCAATAAGTCTTCACCAAGATCATCGGCGGAGATGAATACTTCAGCGCCCTCATCTTCAGCAATCGTCAGAGTTTCTCCAACCAACTCAAGCGAAGGTGACTCTAGCTCGAACGCTGGAACATTTAGCGTTAATTCTTCGTTAGCTTCCGTCTCAACAGGCAACAACGGAACCGCAGTTATTTCGGCCGTTTCTTCGGTTAGATCTTCGATTGGATCTTCTACGCGAATCACGTCAGTAACAGCATCTGCACTTACTCGATGTTCAGTTGCTTCCGCGAGCACTGGCGCTGATAAGACTGGCTCATCAATTCCGAATTCCAGACCATCTTTCACGCGCAAAGCGGCCGCTATAATCGCATCGGAATTTCTGCTGGAGCTACCTTTACTTTTCAGTTCTTCAACCCAGTCAAACATTTCATCAGTCGCATATTCCAGCAATTGATAAAGCGCCTCAGTACCGGCACGGGACTCAGACAGCCACAAGTTCATCACTTGTTCAATATTCCAAGCACCTTCACCGAACACCATCAAGCCAACCATACGTCCACTACCTTTTAAGGTATGGAAAGAGCGGCGCAAGCGAATCAGGTATTCTTGGTTACTCGTATCATGTCTGGACAGAGGGATATTCTCACGCACAGCACCAAGCACTTCATCTGCTTCCATCAAGAATATTTCTAGAAGCTCGGCATCAATTTCCGCTTCAGTTTCTGGCAATTCATGACTTAATTGGATGTCTGGCGCAGCTTCAACATGAGAAGTAGCTGCAACGATTTCATCAAGTGCCGCAGCCTGCGTCAAATCTGCATGCGCCAGCAAATCAATCGCTGTTTTTGCTCGTGCACTTGCATCGCTATCATCAAGCAAAGCTGCATAAGAGCGCTCATGATCCAATGAGTCTTTTAACTTCGCTTGCAAATCAGAGTCTTCGGGCGCATCTACTAACGATGCCAGCAAACGTTCTGACTCTTTTTGCTGGTCAATTAAATCTTGCTCTGCAGTTGCCTGAACTATTACAGGATTCGCTTCTAGCTGAATCGAAGGCAATAGTTCTTTCTCTGGTGCTTTTTCTAATAATTTTGACTGAAATGATCCCGTTATTGGATCATAAGTAAAGCGCTTCTTCGCCAATTCTGGCTGATTCTGCAAAGTCTCAATAAAGAACGAAAGCGCGCCAACGTTTTGCGCCACTTTTTGGTGTAAAGCACCCACCTCTGAAGTCGTTAAGTTCTCAACGCCATTAACAAAGGAACTTACAAGTTCACGTGTATGGTTGACAGCAGCCAAGGCGTCGTCTTGATCCAATATCGCTAACGCCCCACCGAGCTGTGCAAGAACACCATCAACTGGTGCCAAAATCGCGGTATTAGAAACATCACGGAAATGCTCATCTAGAGCTTTCTCTGCATGTTTCAAACTTTGCTGCATTTCGTTGACCAACACACCCATCGTTTGACGCTGCTGCGCCTCACGTGAGATCTCACCTATCCATGTGACATGGCCGTCTGGAATTTCCCCGCTAACGACGGACAAAAGACGTCCTGATATTTCATCTGCACGGGCTGAAAAATTAGCGGGTAAATGCGTAATTTGTTCTAAGGAATTCTCAAGAAATAGCAAGCATGTGGCTAACTCCAAGCCCATTCGTTCTTTGTCCTGAGCGCGAACGGCATGGCTTGCGATACCATTCAATTCCTTCAGCAATTTGCTTAATGGCGGAGATTGCAAACCTGTTCCTAGGTCTGCAAGTTCTTTCATCTTCTGAAAAAATTTGTCTGACAAGGCCATATCTCCATTGGAAATACGTCCCCACAAATTCTTAATATTGACAACCAATTCCTTGGCATTTGCCAGCACCGCAGGCGCAATCAAGCCGTATCGTTTTTGATCGTAAT
>DLGN01000310.1 GCA_002482715.1 Oxalobacteraceae bacterium UBA7693 | reverse complement strand
CCACAAAACTATGACGACTTCTGGACAAAATATAAATCAAGTTGCAATCAACGCGGTGGTTGATGCAGTCACTCAGCGCATTGCCGAGCGCAGTAAGACTTTGCGAGCGGAATATCTGGCGCGCTTGGAGCAATTACGCAATCGTGGCCCGCGTCGCGCTAGCTTATCTTGTGCAAATCAAGCGCATGCGAACGCAGCGGCGGACAGCAAGACTAAAATCTGGTTGAATCAGGCGCAGAAACCGAATATCGGTATCGTGACTGCTTACAACGATATGCTGTCGGCACATCAGCCGTATGCGACTTATCCGGATCAAATTAAGGAAGCGGCCTTGCGATTCAATGCCACCGCGCAAGTTGCTGGCGGCGTGCCTGCTATGTGCGACGGCGTGACCCAAGGCCGTCCGGGCATGGAATTGTCCTTATTCTCGCGTGATGTGATTGCACAAGCAACCGCGATTGCCTTGTCTCACGATGCCTTCGATGCGACCTTGTGCCTTGGTATTTGCGACAAAATCGTTCCAGGTTTATTGATTGGTGCTTTAGCCTTTGGACATTTGCCGACGATCTTTATTCCGGCAGGTCCGATGGGGTCAGGTTTGTCGAATAAAGATAAAGCGGCAGTCCGTGAGCGCTATGCGCAAGGGAAGGCGACCAAAGACGAATTATTGGCTGCGGAGAGTGCGGCCTACCATAGCGCAGGTACTTGTACTTTCTATGGCACCGCAAACAGTAACCAGATGCTGTTGGAAGCTATGGGCTTGCATTTGCCAGGCGCCTCTTTTGTGCATCCTTCTGATCCGCTGCGTCATGCATTGACGGATGCGGCAGTTGAGCAAGTATTGAAGTTGACTGAAGCAGGTGGTGACTATCGCCCTATCGGCCATGTCGTGAATGAAAAAACGATCGTCAATGCCGTGATTGCCTTGTTGGCGACTGGTGGTTCCACTAATCATACAATTCACTGGATTGCGGTTGCACGTGCCGCTGGCATCATTATCGATTGGCAAGATTTCGATGAATTGTCTTCCGTCATTCCATTGTTGACCCGTGTGTATCCAAATGGAACCGCAGACGTAAACGCGTTTGAAGAGGCAGGTGGACCGACTTTCGTGATGCGTGAATTGTTAACGCAAGGTTTGATGCACGCCGATGTGATGACTGTATTTGGCAATCAAGGTTTGACATCGCACACGACACGTCCAGAATTGCAAGATGGCAAAGTGGCATTCGTCGCGCATCCAGCAAGATCCAGTGATCCAACGGTCGTGCGTAATGTAGATGAACCATTTGCCGCAACCGGTGGTTTGCGTTTATTGCAAGGCAATTTAGGTCGTGCGGTTGTTAAAGCATCTGCTGTGCCAGAAGATGCCTGGATCGTGCGCGCTCCAGCCAAAGTATTTGAATCGCAAGACGCCTTAGTGGGTGCCTACAAAGCAGGACAATTGAATCAAGATTTCGTCGCCGTTGTGATCTTCCAAGGACCACAGGCGAACGGTATGCCTGAGCTGCATCATTTCACACCAGTGCTCGGTAGCTTAATGTCGGCAGGTTACAAAGTCGCCTTGGTGACGGATGGTCGTATGTCGGGTGCGTCCGGTAAAGTTCCGGCGGCCTTGCATGTGAGTCCAGAAGTTGCGCAAGGTGGACCTCTAGGCAAAGTACGCGATGGCGACATGATTGAATTGAATGTACACACCGGCGAGTTGCGTGCTTTGGTCGATGACGCCATCTGGGCAGCACGGACTAACCCAACTGTCAGTATCGATAGTAGCTATGGCTATGGAAGAGATTTGTTTGTCGCGCAACGTCGTGTTGTGACATCGCCAGAGCAAGGTGCTTCGACCTTGTTTGTTTGAATTTAAGAAAATCCATCGTAATTTTGAATTTAATAATTTACCGTTTAGAAGTGAGACCAAGATGACTATGACGACCGCCGCGATTATTTCTCAACTGGCACAAGTACGCGTGTTGCCAATCTTGGTGACTGATGATGTTGACCAAGCAATTCGTTGCGTGACCACGCTGGCTGAAAATGGTTTGCCAGCGGTTGAAATTACTTTGCGCACGCCGAATGCGATGACCGTTTTGCGAGAAGTCGTCAAGGCTTGCCCAACAGTGACTGTTGGTGCCGGTACAATTTTGACACCAGCGCAACTCGATGCTGTACGTAATACCGGTGCGGCATTTGGTATTAGTCCTGGGATTACGCCCGTATTAGCAAAAGCGGCTGCCGAATCAGGTTTGCCTTATTTTCCTGGCGTAGGCGGCGCGAGTGATTTGATGCTGGCATTGGAGCATGGCTTTAAGGTCGTCAAGCTATTCCCATCCGATATCGTCGGTAGCGTGAAGATGGCAAAAGCACTCGGCGGCCCATTCCCTGATGTGAAATTTTGCTTGACTGGTGGTGTCACTGTCGAATCGACGCCGACCTTGTTGCAGCAATCGAATGTCTTGTGTGTGGGCGGCTCTTGGATGTGCCCTGCGAATTTGATCAGCGCTAACGATTGGGCGGCAATTGGACAATTGGCAGCGCAAGCAGCAGCGGCAGGTAAATAAATTTTAGTAGTTCGGTTCTCAATTCATTTTTCTCAGGTTGTTTGATCATGGCTATCTCAGTTTCTCGTACTCCATTGTGGTGTTTGTTACAGCAACGCGCAAATAATATGCCGAGCTTAAAAGAGTTGTTTCGCGCTGATCCACAGCGCTTTACGCACTTTTCTGCTTCTGCTTGCGGCATGTTGTTGGACTATTCCAAGCAACGCATGGACACCACGGCGAAACTCAATTTATTAGCACTGGCACGTCAGCAGGAAGTGGAATCTCGCCGTGATGCGATGTTGCGCGGTGAAGCGATTAACAACACAGAAAATCGTGCGGTCTTACATACCGTATTGCGCCTTCCTAAAGGCGAAAAATTCATGCTCAACGGTGAGAACATCGCGGCCGATGTTCACAGTGTGTTGGCGCAAATGCGCAGCTTCAGCGATGCGGTGCGCGAAGGTCGTTGGTTAGGCTATACCGGCAAACCGATTCGCACAATTATTAATATTGGTATTGGTGGTTCTGATTTAGGGCCTGTTATGGTTACCGAAGCCTTAAAATCTTATAAAACAAGACTAAATCTGCATTTTGTTTCTAATATTGATGGTACGCATTTAGCCGAAACGCTTAAAAATGTTGATCCTGAAACTACCTTGTTTTTAGTAGCTTCTAAAACATTTACAACACAAGAAACCATGACCAATGCCCATAGCGCTAGAGAATGGTTTTTGAAAAG
>DLGN01000245.1 GCA_002482715.1 Oxalobacteraceae bacterium UBA7693 | reverse complement strand
ATTACGGCTCGCGCCTGAAATTATTGTCGCCAGCAGAACGCATAGAAGCAGGATGGTGGAACGGTCAGCTCGTCACTCGCGATTACTTCATTGCCGAATGCAGCAAATACTATCGTTATTGGATTTATCGCGAACGTATAGGACAAGAAAAATTGATGCAAGAAGATGAGGCTTGGTTTTTACATGGGGTGTTTGGATGAGAGAATTTTTTTATGAATTTGTAAGTGGTCACCATGCGTCATTATTGTTGTTGGGCTTCACTTTGTTCAGCACCAACCTACAACAATCATCGCCATGGCCGACTGGGACAGTCACAAACCGTAGGCTGGGCTAACAAGCTCAGCATCAAGCCAACATGCTCCCTCACTACGCCGAACTTTACTGTCAAACCAACTTCAGCTTCTTGCATGGCGCATCCCATGCAGAAGAGTTAATTGCGCGTGCGGTCAAGCTCAATTATCAAGCACTCGCCATCACTGATGAATGCTCGTTAGCGGGTGTTGTGCGCGCGCATGAAGAAGCCTTAAAACATGATTTTCCTTTGATTATCGGTAGCGTCTTTCAATTAGAAACGAGTTTGCTTAACCCTCAGTTAGGTCAGATGCGTATCATCGCACTGGTGCAAAACCGTGATGGCTACGGCAATCTCTGTGAACTGATCAGCCTAGCTAGAATGCGTGCGAATACTGTTAAAGGTAGTTATCTGATTAGCCCTGAAGATTTCAGCCATCCTCCTGATGATCTACAACACATCGCTGGTCTGCCAGATTGCCTACTGATTTTGGTTCCTGATTACCCACTCAAACCAGACATAGTTAGGGCGCAGGCCGCTTGGATGGCGCGTCATTTTCCGCAGCGTGCTTGGCTGGGTTTGCATTTATTAACGCAAGCTATGGATGATTGGCAGCAGCAACATTTGCTTGATATTGCTGGTGATGTTGACTTGCCAGTAGTCGCTATTGGTAATGTCTGCATGCATGTGCGTTCACGTAAGCCGTTGCAAGATACTTTGACCGCGATACGCTTAGGTAAAGCAATTGCTGATTGCGGTTACGATTTAGCACCGAATGCAGAACAACATCTGCGTTCGCGTCTGCGACTAGGGAATATTTATCCTTCTCAAGCGATACAAGAAACTTTGCGTATTGCCAGTTTATGCTGTTTCTCGTTGAGTGAATTACGCTATGAATATCCAGACGAGTTGGTGCCGCGAGGGCAAACACCTGCGTCATTTCTAAGACAAGAAGTTTATGCAGGTGCGCAGCTACGCTATCCTCAAGGTATTAGTTCGGATGTTAAAAATAAAATTGAATATGAACTTCATCTCATTAACGATCTCGCTTATGAGCCTTATTTTTTAACTGTGTACGACATCGTCCGTTTCGCCCGTTCACAGGATATTTTGTGCCAAGGGCGCGGTTCTGCTGCCAATTCGGTGGTCTGTTATTGCCTGCACATTACCGAAGTCAGTCCAGAAAATGGCATCTTATTATTTGAACGTTTTTTATCGAAAGAGCGTGGTGAACCACCCGATATCGATGTCGATTTTGAACATCAGCGACGAGAAGAAGTCATCCAATATCTGTATAGAAAATATGGCCGACATCGCACCGCGTTAGCGGCAGCCGTACACACGTACCGACCACGCGGTGCTTTACGTGAAGTCGGTAAGGCATTGGGTGTGGATGCGCATTTAATCGATAAGCTCGCTAAGTCTCAGCATTGGTTCGATAGCAAAGAAGCTTTGCTCGAACGCTTTACTGAAAGTGGTTTAGACCCGCAATCGATGGTCGCGCAACAGTGGGCAGATCTCGTCAATCAACTCTTAAAATTTCCACGCCATTTATCTCAACACAGTGGCGGCTTCGTGATTGCACGCGATAAATTAACGCGCTTGGTCCCTGTTGAAAAAGCGAGTATGGAGGGCCGCAGTATTATTCAATGGGATAAAGACGATCTGGAAGCACTGGGTTTGCTCAAAGTCGATGTACTGGCTTTAGGTATGCTGTCCGCCTTGCAAAGAGCATTTACATTGATGCGACAAATCCCTGGCTGCCCTCAACGTATGCAAGATATTCCTGCTGAAGACGCTGTTACTTACGACATGATTTGTAAGGCCGATACCATCGGTGTTTTTCAGATCGAATCCCGCGCTCAGATGGGCATGTTACCGCGCTTACGTCCACGTTGTTTTTACGATTTGGTGGTGCAGGTGGCAATCGTGCGACCGGGGCCAATACAGGGTGGCATGGTGCATCCTTATCTCAAACGACGTCAGGGCTTGGAACCCGTCATTTATCCAAAACCGGCGATTGAAAAAGTTTTATCGCGTACTTTAGGCGTACCGATTTTTCAAGAGCAAGTAATGCAAATTGCGATGGTTGCTGCCGATTTTACGCCAGGTGAGGCAGATGAATTACGGCGCGCAATGGCAGCGTGGAAACGCAAAGGCGGGCTCGCGCATTATCAAAGCCGCATCGTTAATGCCATGATCAAGAATGGTTATGAAGAAGAATTTGCGCAAGCAGTGTTTAATCAAATGCTAGGCTTTGGTGAGTACGGTTTTCCTGAAAGTCATGCCGCTAGTTTCGCTTTATTAACGTATGCCAGCTGTTGGATTAAATGCCATCAACCAGCGGTTTTTTTATGTGCATTACTGAATTCGCAACCGATGGGATTTTATTCGCCATCCCAGCTAGTGCAAGATGCTAAACGGCACAAGATTGTAATACGCCCGATTGATGTCATGCATAGTGATTGGGATGCCAAACTAGAAGATCTGCCTTTGCATAGCAACACCGCGCAGCAGCCGGCTGTGCGTTTAGGTATGTCTTTATTGCGCGGGATGTCGCAAGCTGCGGCAGAGCGTATTAGTCAGGCTAGGAAGCAAGCGATCTTTAGCGACATTCAAGATTTAGCTCGTCGGGCACAATTAAATCGCACTGATCTCGAAGCTTTAGCCGATGGCAATGCCTTGGCAGCACTGAGCGGCAATCGCCATCAGGCGCTGTGGCAAGCCGTGGCTGCCGTTCCCGACAAAGATTTGCTCAAACCTACAACGCTGGCAGAGGCGCCAGCACAACTGAGTACCCCTAGCGAAGCACAAGAAATTTTGCGCGACTATCACAGCACAGGTTTAACTTTACAGCGACATCCAATTGCTTTGCTTAGGCCGCGACTTTTAAAACAGCGCTTTCTCCCAGCAGATGTATTACATACGTTTCAAAATAAACAGTTTGCACGTGGTTGTGGTTTAGTGACGGTCCGACAGCGACCAGGCACAGCCAAGGGCGTTTTGTTTATCACGATAGAAGATGAAACTGGTCCCGTGAATGTGATCGTCTGGCCAACGTTAGTCGATCAATTTCGGCATGAAGTGTTGAATGCCAAGTTGTTGGGTGTCTACGGCATTTGGCAGACCGATGGCAAAGTACACCATCTAGTTGCCAAACGCTTGGTAGATATGAGTCACTTACTAGGCAATTTTATTGCAGCGAGTCGTGACTTTTGTTAGCACATTTATTTAGGGCGTGTTGACATAATATTTGTGCATGCGAATGAGTCGAAATGGACACAGGGCTAGGCGTCAAGACGCGCCGCAGTGCGAGCACTGTAAGCGACTTGCAACAACGCCATGTGTC
>DLGN01000396.1:6764-6909 GCA_002482715.1 Oxalobacteraceae bacterium UBA7693 | reverse complement strand
GCAGTACAACTTCACAAAGTAAGCTGCGCATAAAGCGGAGGAAGCGAGGAAATAGTCAAAAGGCCCCGGTGCCGAGCCATCACCTTTATAACGGATAGGCTGATCAGCGATCACCGTAAAATCATCGAACTTGGCTTCGAGGCGA
>DLGN01000396.1:2687-6726 GCA_002482715.1 Oxalobacteraceae bacterium UBA7693 | reverse complement strand
AGTTCCAAGTGAATAGGTAAATATGATGCGTTTTCGATGGGTTTCTGATGCATTTCTAATGCGCTTAAGCGCAGATAGGATTCGCAATTGTCAGTGAACTTTGTTTTGTCATTGGCGTCGGCCATTGATGAGGGCGGAGAACGCGGCGATGACCTTGGCTTGCTACTTTAATTTGCGAAAACCATGGGCAACAGAGGATCAACAATGTGTCGCTAGTTAGAAACTGGATTAGGCCACATTATCCTTGATTCTGAAGCCGCACGTGTAATTCGTGTGGCGATAAGTTGATCTCACTGAAATTATTGAAATTACATGAATTTATTGCACCGCCAATCTAAGCTCAGTATACTCGGGCAGTGAATTGTCACGTTCATTGGCTTTTTCGAGGTTTATCTGTGTTGTTTAACCATGCGGAGTTGAGTTAATTCGCATCATTTTTTCACATTAGGAATGCATCAATGCTGACTTTGTATAAATACGGCCCAGCCTGGGACGTACTCGATATAAGCCCTTTTTGTTCTAAGGTTGAAGTGTATTTTCGTTTGAGAAAAGTCGATTACACCCCGCATATCGCTAATTCGCGAAAATCGCCAAAACAAAAATTGCCAACAGTGAAAGTTGACGATCAGGTGATATGCGATTCATCAGCAATCGTCGCTCACTTTGAGTCGCTTTCTGCAAAACCATTGGATGCAGGAATGACGCCTTTAGAAATCTCTGTAGCGCACGCTTATCGTGGATTAATTGAAGAAAAATTGTATTTTGTGGCGGCCTGGGCGCGTTGGGGCGATGATTCTGCGTGGCTCAACTACCGCCCTGCAATCATGGGATATTTTGGCAAAATTGGATTGCCAAGTTTTTTGCATTCTATTTTTGCGACGATGGCGCGTAAGCAGGTTCTCAATGCAATTCGCGAGCAAGGAATTGGTCGTCACAGCCGCGAAGATATCTATGCGATGGGCGTTGAGATTTTGAAATCAATATCGGTATTTTTGGCTGACAAAACTTACTTCATGGGTGAGCAGGTGCGAACGATTGATGTGACTGTGTATGCGTTTTTGTCGGCGATTATGGATGTAGGAATGGATACGCCATTAAAACAAGCTGCCTTAAGTTTGCCAAATTTGAGCGCCTATTGCGCGCGTATGAAGCGCACAATCAACGAAGACGTTTAATTACAACTTATTCTTACACCTAGTAGCTTTTCAGCAGATTTTGAATGTTTGTTTAGTTACCGTACGGGTACATATTTGTACCCGTACAGGTCAACTGAGATTTTAGCCAGCTTACTGATAAAAGCACCGTCCACATACGTGCTGGTAACGCTCATTACCGCCGATATCAATTTGTTCACCGACAGTCATGCGTTTGCCTTGTGCATCAACACGAATATTCATGGTCGCTTTTTTTCCGCAAGTGCAGATGTTTTTTAATTCTTCTATGGTATCGGCGAGTGTCATCAGATAGCCAGAACCACGGAAAGGTTCACCAAGAAAATCACTGCGCAAGCCATAACAAATCACCGGTATGCCCCTAACATGGGCAAGTTTATGTAACTGCTTTACTTGCTCTGGCGATAGAAATTGCGCTTCATCGACTAAGATGCAATTGACTGTTGGTGCTTCGGAAAAGAAATCAAAATCAGCATCAAAGGTCGCTGCTTCGCGTTGCGGGCCCAGACGTGATGTGATTTTCCCCTCGCCATAACGATTATCGATGGCGGCAGTGTAAAGGCAAACTTGTTGCCCTTGTTCTTCATAGTTGTGCGCGACTTGTAGCAGTGCGGTGGATTTACCAGCATTCATTGCCGAGTATCGAAAATATAACTTTGCCAATTCTGTTTTCCTGTCAATAAGGTGCGAGCTGTGTGTGTTCAAGCTCTTTTGGTAATGACTGCTTATGTTGGGTGGGCGTTATACCATTGCTTGACGGATTGCGGCAAGCTGGCTTTACGATGATGTCGCTCAAGATTGCGCGCGCGGATCGTTTGCCGGGGCGCGAAACCAACCATCTTTGGGTACCAGCTTTTCCTTCTCTGGATCTGCCAAATAATGCGGTGACATAATTTGTACATTATATTCATTGAAAACGTCTTGAATATTCGCATGCAACAAGCTCATCACTTCAGCGCGTGGTACCGGATCTGCTGGAACCGCTTGGCAAATCAACAAATACTCTGGATAAAAATCAGAGAGTGCGGTTTGAAATACCTTAGGCATAGGTTCCGTTAAGATACTTGGCGTACGACGTGCGGCTTCGATCAACATTGCCTCGACCTGACGCCAAGGAGTGTCATAGCCGATCGTCACCTTGGTATCGATCACAAAGCCGGGGCCTTGGACTGCGCGCGAATAATTTTTGGTGACGTTGCCTAGCACTAAAGCATTTGGCAGTGTGATTTCTAAGCCCATGCCATTGCGGATTCTGGTGGTGAACATACCCAGATCTGTGATGGTGCCTTCATGTCCGTTAACATGAATAAACTCGCCCTGACGATAAATGCGTGAGTAGGTCAAAATTAAGCCACTTGCTGCCTGTGCGATCAAGCTAGACGCACCGAGCGAAATCATCAAACCAACTAAGACAGAAATTCCTTTAAATGCTTCGGTACCGGACCCTGGCAAATAAGGATATGCCATGGTTAATGCAAACAGCCATACCGCAACTTTGATGATGCGTCGTGTCGGTGTGACGACATCGGCATCTAACCATGTCACTTCTAAGTTGCCTTTCTCTACCCGGTCAAAGAATGCGTTAAATGCTTGGGTTACCATTTTCGCCAAAAAGAAAATGACACAGGCAGTGAATAGATCAGGAATTGCTTTGACGGTAGCGCTGCCTATGTTAGTCACTAATCCGAGTAGATAATTGTTGAGCTGCTCACCTAAGGGTCTGGTGAATGGAAATTGCGACAAGCTAAAACTAAGCCATTCATAAGTGAGCAGAAAGATGACTAGCCACGAGAACCATTGCAATACCCGTCGTAAGCCACTTTGGATGTGATCACGATTGATTAGTTTTGCTTGAATTAATTCATGGCCATCGAGTTTGTCTCGGGCAAACGACAAGGTTTTTGCGACGACCGCACGGCGCACCCGAAAGGTCAGCCAAAGCAAGAAGATAAATACCAGAAACGCGGTGATGACATAGGCTCCAGCGCGTAACATGCCTTCCAGACTGCGACTTTCGCGTGATTCTTTTATCACCAGATTGATGCGTGTGAGCGTTTGTTGGGCGACGCTGGCCATGGTTTCTTGTTGAAATGGATCAATATCTTCAGGGGCAATATAGAAGGTTCCAGCTCCGTCAATCTGTATGAGTTTCCCCGGTGGCATATCCGCGATGCTGACTTTGTGTTCGCCGGAGTTCGCTAATTGTTGCAAGATACGTCGTTGAGCTCGCAGCGCGCGTTCGCTGGGTTCAATTCCCAAAACCGAAGTTCGGAAATTGATAATGTCGCGGTTCAGCACTGACAGCGTGGCTTCTTTCGTTGCTGGGTGAACGGCGCCCGTTGTCGCTGCGTTGGTTTTTGCAAGCGCGCTCACTGGCTCGTTTGCGGCCAAACTGTGTGCCGAAGACAGCATCAACATGAATCCTATCAGGATGATGTTCAAGCAAATGATTTTTGTAGGAATGCTTTGCTTCATGATGCAGAGTCCTTGTGCTGAGAACCCCTGCGGCCTGCAGGAATTCGGTCATCTTATTAAGCCGCTTTATTAAGCGGTTTTATTAAGCGTTTTAGAATGGATTCAATTCTAATTGTTTGTTATTGTATTTGCTTGAGTTTGGCTGCGCTTTCGCATTCCGAATAGCAGGCTACTTGATTTCGACCGCTATTTTTTGCACGATACAAAGCCAAGTCGGCTGCGGCGATCAGAGAATCTAGATTGTGCGCATGATGGTCATTGCTGGCGATACCGATGCTAATGGTGCCAGTGAGTGTATGGTGTTGCCACGGAATCATTAATTCTGCATACAGGCGACGCAGACGTTCGCCTAAAACATAGGCTTGTGCCTCGTTCGTGGCGGGTAACAATAC
>DLGN01000396.1:0-2642 GCA_002482715.1 Oxalobacteraceae bacterium UBA7693 | reverse complement strand
TCCCCGCCATAACGTGCCAAATAATCATTGCCGCGCACGATAGATTGCATGAGCGCAGCGATTTTGCGCAAGACTTCATCGCCTGCCTGATGTCCAAATTGATCGTTAATGTGCTTAAAGTGATCCACGTCTATCATCATCACAGCCAGACTCTCGCCGGTGCGTTTGCTATGACTTAGCTGACGATTTGCGTGTGCCTCGAAACTGCGGCGGTTAAATAAGCCAGTTAAGGCATCGGTCGTTGCCAGCGTGTTGAGTTGATGTGCCAAGGTGTAATTGATCATCAGCATAAATGCGAAGGACATCGACATCTGTGCCAGGCTACCAAATAGAAATACCAGTGGATTGACGCCAGTAGCTGTGAACATGCCGGCTTCGCTAGCAGGCGTCAGCGCCACGCTGATTATGCGGGCGACTGCTAGCAAAAAAATGATGCCCGTTGATGCCGCGGCCAGCCAATACGCCGTTCGCAGCGGTTGTTCAATACGAATAAATAGCGCTCGCACGCACATGCCGTGGATAATCGCGAACAACAAAAAATTGACTAAGATACGTATTTTGGATTCGAAAAACAATATGCCAAAGATATAGTTGTTCGCAATAATAGTCAGCGCAAGCAGCAACGGAATCCAATAGCGACAACGTCGCCCTTCAAATGCTTCAATTCCGTTATAAATTAAGCCTAAGCCCAGGCCTAAAAAAATTGCGGCACTGCCTGCCATCAATGTTGTGGATGGATAAGTAATTTGACTCGCGATTGCTAGCGCAATACCAATCAATAAATCAGCGATCGCCCATTGTCTGACACCATTGACATTGCGCGCCTGCATACCGACCAATGCCAGCATGCCGGCAAACAATATGTTGAGTGCTGCCCAAACGACTAAAACTGAGCGTGGATCAATGGCGATCATCGTGAGGGCTTAAGTTGGTAATGGATTAGATGCATGCTTGCGAGTTGTTCTGGATTGGTTAAATAGATGGAATTAATTCGAACTGACTTTCACAATTGCCGCGTTTAACTTTGCCATGACGGAGGTAGACACATCTTTACTACAAACGATAAAGCTATCGAGACCTTCTGGGACACCTTCGAGATCTAAAATGCGCGTATTGCTGATGTAACTATCACCGATCTTCATAAATTCCCACTCACGCTTGTCGATGAGCATATACGAAGCACGGTTCGCGCCTATCATACGTGCCATGATTCTTGGCAGTACATTCATGCGAAGTTGCTTATTCCTGCTATAGAAAATCATAGATTCTAATTCTTTGCCATAGCTGACCGAATCAAGTGAGCCCAAAGTGAGTTCGGGGTCGGCCATTAAAGAACGAAGATTTTTGTGCGTTCTGACGCGTGCTTCGGCGACTTGATTTGTCAATACGGAATACGGTGGAGTTTTTTCAAATGGAAATGAGAACTGTACAATCTGTTCACGCTCTGGCAATTTATACCAATCAAATGAGCAGTAGTTCTTTTTACCCGCCGCAAAATTGGCCCAGATTCTTTTCGCCGGTTCTTCGATTAATTCAACTGGTAAGCGAGCCAGTGAAAAAACTTGTTTCGCACGTTCTAGTCTTACACCTTTAGCGACACCATTTTCTACATATTGAAATGGTGGGCGAGCAGGCCAGACTACCGTGATTGTCGATTCCGCTAGCACCCAACTTGAGCATCCGCATAATATCGCTAGGATAAAAAGTTGCACTATGCTTTTTATGCTTACCATTTCTATACTTTTATTTTCTGCGGCGCGTCATGCTGTGTTTGTGAAAAGACCAAAATTCATTATGCCTTTCTGAATTGCTGCATTGCAAGCCTTATTTGCGACTAACGAAGCACTTTAAATTCGATTTGCAACACCAGACCAGAACTGTCCGTGGTCGTCCGCTATTGACTGTCCGTACTATTAGATAAATCTATTATTAGAATATAAAATTCAATAAAATCAAATACTTATGGGAATTGCGGATCTGGCACAAATTCTGCATTACTTGATGCATTAGGGCTTTTAGAGAGACGCAAAATGAAAAAGATATCGCAATTACGTGGATTACTACGCCAAATCATCGAAAGGTTTGCGACACTGATACTGGGTATTATGTGTTTGGTATTGGTTTTTCACTATTGGTCAGGCACCGGGAACCAACAAGCAAAAAATACCGTGCCAGTAAAAATGTTGATTGTGATGGAAGGCGAAAAGCTTATTATCATTAAGAAAGCGCCATTGATACGATCCAGCGTGATGCAAAAGCTCGGCTTGGCTTAAACCCAGATTTTCCATTAGGCGCGACTTCGACGCTATTTGAACGCTGGCGGCGCATTTTCGGCCATTTTTTTCGTTCCTCGTTGCAAATAGCTAGCTATTTGCGCCTCATTCACGTAAAAACTGCCTCGAAAAGTGCATCCACCATCGTCTCAAATCCTGATGGAAATTCTGGCTTAAACTCGAGATGTGTACGGCGTGCTCAAATACCACAGACTGGATTTTGAGTTTTGCTAATGGTAGCAAGGTTCGAAAGTATCCGTTAATGTAGAGAAACGCGGTGTTCCCAACCGGTTTCATCTTTTATTTCGACGGATTGCATCTTATGTCTCTTCAGCGTCATTCCTCTTCTCTGCTTTTGATCAGTCTCGC
>DLGN01000173.1 GCA_002482715.1 Oxalobacteraceae bacterium UBA7693 | reverse complement strand
ATTTCAAATAGGCACGCGTTGAGGTGGCTCGCTGAGCGTGCGGGTAGAAAGCTTGAGCGGCGGAGCAATCCGTCGCCTAGAGGAATGATTGTCATAGTGTGATGCAGCGATGCAAAGCGCCGTAACAGAATCCGGCCTACCGGCCTGCTTCATTTTTATATCCCACCAATCACATCTTCTTGTGAATTCCATCCAAGTTTGCGTTGTTGCAGCGACTTATTCATGCGACTTTTTGCAAGTTTCTTGCACATTTCTTGGTATGTAGATATGCCAGTGTTACACTCTAATACACTAAATTAATACCTAGGACTTACGCAAAACAGACGCTAGCGCCGTTGGTTCGCCTTGCCCCCTGCCTTCGCAGGGGCAGGCCAAGCAACCGTACTGTCTTCGGCTTCCCGCCTAGCCAGCGCAATTTTGCGTAAGTCCTAATACCAATTGTTGTAGTCTATAGAGACATTTTGGTATTTGAAATTGATCAGTAAATCAGGAGTGATGCATGGTGCGTAGTACAAAGAAGCACGAAACAAAAGAAGTGCCTGTTTGGCTCTTAGTCAGTTGTGTACTACTCATTATTCTCGCAATTGTAGCGCAAACCTGGTGGTCGATCGTGCAAGACCGAACGATGGTCTTGGCTACCGCAAACAAGAATAATTTATTAAATTTGAGAATCTTGGAAGAGCATGCGAATCGTGTTTTGCATGATGCTTCTCGTGCGGCTATTGTCGCTGCCGAAGAGCTTCAATCGAAGAGCGACCAAGTGTTGCATGATGAAGCGAGTGTGCGTCAGATTCTCAGTAACCAACGCCGCGATTCCGAATTTATTGCCGCATTATCGCTGATTGATCGCCAAGGTTTGTTACGTGCATCCTCTTCCCGTTTTCCGGTCGAGCCAGTTGATTTATCAATGCAAGATCATATTACTTACTTAAATAAGCCAGTCAATGCTTATCAAAAAACGGCACAACTTGGTTCACCTTACACCCCTAAAAAATCGATGCAAGCAATTTTGCCATTGGCACGGCATATATTTTCTGTCAGTGGTCAGGCAATAGGACAAGTGCAAGCAGAGATTAATCTTAGCTATTTTCAGGATTTCTACGAGAGGGTTGCCAAGGATCTGGGTGCAAAAATTTCTTTGTATGACAAAGATGGCGCCTTAATCGTCCAGGCAATGACATTGCAGAATACATTCAAAGCAGAGGCAGATGAGGCGGTTGTTGCGAGCGTAAAAAATAGTTTTGGCGAACAAGGGCGATTTGAAAGTACCTTGATTGGCGCTGATAAAGCGACCAGTTATAGCTATCTGAAAATGAAAGACTTCCCCTTAGTGGTTGTGCTTGGGCGTGACCTCGATACCATCTTACTGGAGTGGCAAAAGCGGCTAGAGCAGCGATTATTGTTTGCGGCCTTATCGATTATTTTTACTTTGCTGCTTGCCGTTTTGCTGTACAAAAAAGTGCATCATCTTAAACTCTCACGAGAAAAATTAACTGATAGTGAACGCCGCTATCGTTTGCTATTTCAAGATGCGCAAGATGGTATCTTACTGATTGATAAGAGCTATCATTTTGTCGATGGAAATCAAAATGCGCTAGAAATGCTGGCGGTTGACAGTAAGACAGATCTGCTGAGCCTTGATATCGGAGAATTCTCTGCTGACCTGCGTTATACCCAACCAACCGTTGCTGCAAAAAAGGCCGAGTCGATCAAGAAATTTGTCGATCTTGCGTTTAAAGGCAAGGTGCAAAAATTTGAATGGATCGCACATCGTCGCGGAAAAGATTGGTTTAGCGAAGTCACTTTAAGTCGCGTAAAAATTTCTACAGAGCCGATCGTTTTTTGTGTGATGCGTGACATTTCACAGCGCAAGCATGCGGAGCGTTTGTTACAAGGGCAAAATCAGTTATTGCAGTTAATTGGCAGTAGTGAAAGTCTGGAATCAATTTTGATTGATACCTGTCATTTCGTGGAAAAAAATAATCCGCATTGGCATTGTGGCGTGCAATTGCTTTCCGTTGATCAACGGGTTTTTACGCAAACGGTCGGGCATCATTTTCCTGAAATTTTGCGCCGTCAATTGAATGAGGCACCAGTTTGTCATGGAAATGGTGTCTGGAGTGAGGCAGTGCTTGAGTTGATTCCAGTCTGGACTCAAGACATTCCCAAATCGCCAACAATGGAATTTATCGCGCAACGTAAATTACTAGCAAATTATGCAGCAGTAGGCTCGTGGCCAATTATGGGAAAGACGGGGTTAATCTTAGGAACCTTCACCCTGTTCACGGAATCCTCAGCCGCACTCAGCAATGAAGATTTGAGTTTGATCAGTATTGCGACCGATGTTTCAAGTATCGCGATTGAAGGCAAACGTGCCGAAGAAAAAGCCATTCGGCTAGCGCATTATGATGAAGTGACGAAGCTGCCGAATCGTTTTTTATTCAATCAATATTTATCGAAAGCCTTGGTGTATGCGGAAGCGACCAAGGGAAGTCTTGCAGTCTTATTGTTAGATTTAGATCGGTTTAAAGCGATCAATGACAGCTTCGATCATGACGAAGGCGACAAAGTGTTATGTACTATCGCGTCTCGTTTGAAGCAAACATTATCGGAATCCGACACCATTGCCCGTGTCGGTGGTGATGAATTCATGCTCTTGCTTGATCGTTATAAGACGCCGCGCGAGTTGACCGATATCGCTGACAAATTACTGCAGATTGTGGCAGCGCCGTTTGATATTAACGGGCAAGAATTACAAATTAGCGCCAGTATCGGCATTGCTGTTTATCCCGAAGATGGCATTGATGCGCAGATTTTGATGAAAAATTCAGAGATCGCGATGTATCGCGCAAAACATAACGGGAAAAACAATTACCAGTTTTACGATGCACACATGAATGTGCATACGATAGAACGTTTGTCGTTTGAAGCGCAGTTGCGGCGCGCATTGGAAAATCGTGAATTCTTGGTGTATTACCAACCAAAAGTCTGCGTCGCGAGTGGAAAAATTTTGGGTGCCGAAGCTTTGATAA
>DLGN01000174.1:3211-5354 GCA_002482715.1 Oxalobacteraceae bacterium UBA7693 | reverse complement strand
CGACAATTCACCCATTTCTGTAGCGATTTGTGACAGCGTTTTTTGATCCGCGTTTTTGATGACAGGAACGACCAAACCATTTGGCGTATCGGCTGCGAAACCAATGTTGTAGTACTGCTTCAAGATCAGGTTTTCGCCAGTTGCATCCAATGACGCATTAAAGGCTTTGAATTTCTTCAATGCTGCTACGCTAGCTTTAATCACAAAAGCCAACATCGTCAATTTCACGCCTGATTTTGCCAAGGCATCATTCGATGATTTACGGAAATCTTCAAGACCGGTGATATCGGCTTCGTCAAATTGTGTGACGTGCGGGATCATGACCCAGTTGCGATGCAAATTTGGGCCACTGAGTTTTTTGATGCGAGACAATGGCAATAATTCAATCGTTCCAAATTTACTGAAATCCAAAGAAGGCCATGGTAAGAGATTCATGCCTGAACCGCTACCGTTGGTACTCGCCGCAGCTACTGGTGCATTGGCAGCGCCAGCGACTACACCCTTCACATAATTTTGTACGTCTTGTTGTGTGATACGACCTTTAGGTGCGGTACCTGGTACTTTGCTTAAATCCACACCGAGTTCACGTGCAAATTTACGGATGGATGGAGAAGCGTGTGATTTACCTGCTGCTGCGGTCGCAACGGCTGGGCCACTCGCAGCTACTGGAGCGGCGATTGGAGCAACGGATGGAGCAACTACGGCTGGCGCTGCCACAGGTGCTGGTGCTGCCGCCGCTGGCGCAGGAGCAGCTGCTACTGCCATTCCATCTGCATCGACAATAACCACCAAAGAACCTAAGGCAACTTTATCGCCCACCTTCACTTTGATTTCTTTCACCACGCCAGCATGACTAGATGGAATTTCCATACTCGCCTTGTCTGATTCTACGGTGATCAAGGACTGATCGACTTTAATTGCGTCGCCAACTTTGACCATCAGTTCAATTACTTCAACTTCTTTGAAATCACCGATATCCGGGACTTTGACTTCTACTGTACTCATAATGTTTGCTCCACTATTTCAGGTAGGGTGCGCCGTGCGCACCTCGGTTTGGTGCGCACGGCGCACCCTACTTTGCTATTCTTTAAAATCGCATCAACAATAATTACACAGTCACCGGATTTGGCTTATTCGGATTAATGCCATATTTCTCAATCGCTTGCGCCACCACAGAAGCAGAAATTGCGCCTTCATCAGCCAAAGTTTTCAAAGCGGCGATCGTGACGAAATAGCGATTAACTTCAAAGAACTCACGCAATTTGGCACGGCTATCGGAGCGACCAAAACCATCGGTTCCCAAGACTTTATAGCTACGATCTTTAGGAATAAACGCACGAACTTGTTCTGCATAAGTACGCATGTAATCGGTAGAAACCACGATAGGACCGCTGGTGTCTTTCAAACATTCAGCAATGTAAGGGACACGTGGTGTTTCCGTTGGATGCAACATGTTCCAACGCTCTGCATCTTGACCATCACGCGCCAATAATGTGAAGGAAGGTGCGGACCAAATATCAGCCGCGATACCCCAGTCGTTCATCAACAAGTCTGCAGCAGCAATCACTTCGCGCAGGATCGTACCTGAGCCTAACAACTGCACGCGGTGTTTCGTTTGTGCTTCTGATTTCTTGAAGGAGTACAGACCTTTGATAATGCCCTCTTCTTGACCCGCTACCAAGCCTGGATGTGCGTAGTTCTCATTCATCACAGTGATGTAGTAGAACACGTCTTCTTGGTTGGTAACCATACGACGCAAACCATCGTGAATGATGACTGCAACTTCATGTGCGAATGTCGGATCGTAAGGCACGCAATTAGGAATCGTCGATGCCATCACATGGCTATGACCATCTTCATGCTGCAAGCCTTCGCCATTCAATGTCGTACGACCGGCTGTTCCGCCGATCAAGAAGCCACGTGCACGCATATCGGCTGCAGCCCAGGCCAAGTCACCGATACGTTGCAGACCGAACATGGAGTAGTAAGTGTAGAACGGCACCATCACGCGATTATTGGTCGAGTAGGAAGTCGCCGCAGCAATCCATGAACTCATACCACCAGCTTCATTGATACCCTCTTGCAAAATTTGACCGGCTTTGTCTTCGCGATAGTACATCACCTGATCTTTATCGACTGGCTC
>DLGN01000174.1:0-3184 GCA_002482715.1 Oxalobacteraceae bacterium UBA7693 | reverse complement strand
TCGTACAACTGACCAACTTGGCTAAAAATACCGATTTGACGGAACAAACCTTCCATACCGAAAGTACGGGATTCATCAACCATAATCGGTACTACGCGTTGACCGAGGCTGCTGTCACGCAACAATGATGTCAATACGCGAACATAAGAAGCTGTCGTGGAGATTTCACGGCCTTCAGCCGTTGGTTCCAACATCGCTTGGAATGCCGACAATGGCGGCACTGTCAGCATTTCATCCGCTTGTTGACGGCGTTGTGGTAAATAGCCACCTAGTGCCGCACGGCGTTCTTGCAGGTACTTCATTTCTGGCGTGTCGTCAGCCGGTTTGAAAAATGGAATCGCTGGCAGATGTTCGTCCGCAATCGGCAATTGGAAACGATCGCGCAAAGCCTTAATCGCTTCATCATCGAGCTTCTTGGTGTTGTGCGCCGTGTTACGTGCTTCGCCGGATTTGCCGAAACCAAAACCTTTAATACTTTTCGCCAAGATCACAGTTGGTTGATCAACGCTTTCTTGCGCAACTTTGAATGCGGCGTAAATCTTGTGTGGATCATGGCCACCGCGCGTCAAACGCCAGATATCGTCATCCGACATGTGGGCAACCATGGCCAGAGTGCGAGGATCTTTAGCAAAGAAATTGGCGCGAACATAAGCGCCATCTTTCGCTTTGTAGTTTTGATATTCACCATCGACGGTTTCCATCATGATCTTGCGCAAAGCACCTTCTTTGTCTTTGGCCAGCAACTCATCCCAGCCTGAACCCCAGATCACTTTGACCACGTTCCAACCTGCACCACGGAAATCGGATTCGAGTTCTTGAATGATCTTGCCATTGCCGCGTACTGGACCGTCCAGACGTTGCAAGTTACAGTTAACCACGATCACTAGGTTATTCAACTTTTCACGACCCGCCATACCAATCGCGCCCATGGATTCTGGTTCATCCATTTCGCCATCGCCGCAGAAAGCCCACACTTTGCGCTTTTCAGTATCAGCGATACCACGTGCATGTAAATACTTGAGGAAACGAGCCTGATAGATTGCCATCAAAGGTCCCAAGCCCATAGACACGGTTGGGAATTGCCAAAAATCTGGCATCAATTTTGGATGCGGGTAAGAAGACAGGCCTTTGCCATCAACTTCGCGACGGAAGTGAATCAATTGTTCTTCGCTCAAGCGGCCTTCAAGGAAAGCGCGAGCATAAATACCTGGAGATGAGTGACCTTGAATGTACAAAAGATCGCCGCCGTGATCAGCGGTTGGCGCATGCCAAAAGTGATTGAAACCGATGCCCAACATATTCGCCAAAGACGCAAAGCTGGATAAGTGACCACCTAGGTCGCCGTCAACACGATTCGCTTTGACCACCATCGCCATTGCATTCCATCGCATATAAGAGCGCAGTCGCTCTTCGATTTCTAGATTGCCCGGGCAATGTGCGCCCTTGTCTGCAGGAATCGTATTCACATACGCCGTATTGCTGGAGAACGGAATATTCGCACCACGACGACGCGCTAAATCCATCATGCGTTCCATCAAATAATGCGCGCGATCCGGACCTTCTGTATCAATCACCGATTCCAAAGCATCGAGCCACTCATTGGTCTCGATCACATCTGGGTCATTCACGGCTTGCGCCAAAATTTGGTCTATTTGTGACATACGGTCTCCTCGTTGATCAATCTTAAATTTGCGGAATTTACCTGCGTTTCCAATTTATCTGCGATTGCGAATGCTTTTACCTTATAAATTTCATCTCAAATGGCCTCAAACAAACCCTTTCAGGAAATTCAAATAAATTACTTTATCCAGAATTTCCAGCTTGTCTGAATTGCCCAAAAAGCGCAATGCTGCTGAATAAATTTCGGAACAGATTTTTAGAACTGAGGCATTCTAACAGCAGTTTTTGCAAATTTCAAATTACGATATGTGATTTCACATTGTGATATTTGTGACGCAGCGCAACATACGCATTTGCTGGTGTTTTGATATTTTTTGTGACATTCATTCAAAAACTAAAACCCCTCAACGCCGAGACGCAGAGACTCCGACGGAAAGTGAAAAGAGTGAAAACCATGCTTTTGTGACTTTCTCAAAACTACTAGGATTTACGCAAAACAGACGCTGGCGTTGTGGTGTTCCCTTATAGTGCTCAATGTAATGCTCAATAAAGGCGAAGCTCAACAATAAATCGAGTAAGGTAGGGTGCGCCGTGCGCACCGAAGCAGCTAATGTGTGTGGTGCGCACGGCGCACCCTACGCAACTCGGCGTCTCGGCGTTGAGAGGTTTTCCCGAATTCAATATCAACAAACTATTATTGAATTGTCTTGTGTCACACCCATTCAAAAAAGTGGTATTTGTAAAACAATTTTGTTTGTCGCTTTTTATCGCATTTTTTTAAAACGCTGCAAACACCGATTCCGCAAACAATCATCACAAGTAAAAAACTTATAAGTTAAAGCTGAACCAAAACGGATTTAGCTTGATTTGAACTGGATTTTCCTACGACAAACTAGGTTTTTGACAGCTATTTGAAATGAAAAAGCCCGTCATCCTTTATAATCACGGCTTATCCTTTCTTTGCAATCTTGGCTAAATAGAAGTTAAGGAATCTATTAACTTCCACATCAGCCACCTTTCCGAGTCCACCATCATGACGGCACAAATCATCAGCGGCACCCAGCTTTCTCAACAAATTCGTGAAGACGTGACTAAGCGCGCAGCCGCGCTCACTGCACAAGGCAAACAACCTGGTCTGGTAGTGATTTTGGTTGGTGAGAATCCCGCTTCACAAGTCTACGTTCGCAATAAAGTCAAAGCTTGTGAAGATTGCGGCTTTTACTCCGTGCTGGAAAAATATGACGCTGATTTGAGTGAGGCGACTCTGTTAGCGCACATAGAACGGCTAAACAATGACCCCAAGATCAACGGCATCTTGGTGCAATTACCTTTGCCAGCGCACATCAACGCCAATAAAGTGATCGAAGCGATTGCGGCTGAAAAAGACGTTGATGGTTTCCATATCAGCAACGCTGGCTTACTGATGACAGGTCAGCCTTTATTCCGCCCCTGCACTCCGTATGGCGTGATGAAAATGTTGGAGTCGATTGACTATCCAGTACGTGGCGCGAATGCGGTTGTGGTTGGCGCATCGAATATTGTCGGCAAACCACAAGCCATGTTG
>DLGN01000233.1 GCA_002482715.1 Oxalobacteraceae bacterium UBA7693 | reverse complement strand
CTCTGCGGTTAAGCTTTGTCGCTTTACTTTATTACATTCAAAAAATCATGCCACTCAGCCTGACCGCCGCCAGAAACATTCATCTAGCCGCCCAAGGCTTATTACAGCCCCCCAAACAACGTGCCGATAAAGACACGGTGCTCAAGTCTATCCAGAATATGGGTGTGCTGCAGATCGACACGATCAGCGTGGTCGCGCGCAGTCCTTATCTGGTGCTGTGGAGCCGTCTGGGTGACTATCAAGCAGAGTGGCTAGAACAACATTTGGAAGAAGGAAAACTTTTCGAATATTGGTCACATGAAGCTTGTTTTCTGCCGATAGAAAGCTTCGGCCGCTATCGGCATCAAATGCTCAACCCAGAGTCGATGGGATGGAAATTCAATCAAACTTGGTTACGCGAAAACGCCAGCCAAGTGAAACAAATTCTCAAGCACATTAAAGAATTCGGCGCATGTCGATCTGCTGATTTTGAGCGCACCGATGGTAAATCTGGCGGCTGGTGGGAATGGAAGCCAGAAAAGCGCTCGTTAGAAGTGCTATTCACGACCGGCAAAGTGATGGTGGCACGCCGTCAAAAATTTCATCGTGTCTATGATTTAACGGAACGCGTTCACCCAACATGGAATGACAAACGTGATCTTGGCAATTTCTTAGATGACCAGCGCTTGCAGGTACTGGATGCAGTTAAGGCTTTGGGCATTTGCAAAGCTAGTTGGATTGCCGACTATTTCCGTATGAAGAAATTAGCGCATCCTATTCATGCTGAAAACTTGTTTGAACAAGGCCTATTACAAAAAGTCGCGGTTGAAGGATGGGATGAACCTGCTTACTTTCATCCAGAACATCAAGGCCTCATTAACCAAGCGCTTGCTGGTCAATTACGCGCCACCCACACTTGCCTGTTGTCGCCATTCGACCCTGTCGTATGGGATAGAAAACGTGCTTCAGAATTATTCGATTTTGAATATCGACTTGAGTGCTACACCCCCGAAGCAAAACGTCAGTATGGCTACTTTACCTTGCCGATTTTACGGCGTGGCAAATTAATCGGGCGCGTCGATGCAAAGGCGCACAGAAAAGAAGGTGTCATGGAAATAAAAGCACTGCATCTTGAAAATGGTGTTTCTTTTAGCGATGCAATGGCGAAGGATTTAGCGAAAACCCTACAAGCATTTGCGAACTGGCATAAAACACCGCAAGTCCAAATTCAACGCTGCGACAATCAGGATTTGAAATCAGCACTGCAAGTTATTTTAGAATAGCGCGGTCACGACTTTCCTAGAGTGATCAATAAGCATCGAAGTAGAATTAAGCAAATCGCCCTGATCATATCAAAATCGGGGCGATTTTTCCCCTAAACCTTCACTGCCTGGCTTAATCCCTTAGGTAAAGGGAAAGTGACATGTTCTTCCTCACCCGCTAATGCACGCACACTTTTCACACCGAACACTTTGAGTTGGTCAATCACCTGATTGACTAGAATTTCAGGCGCTGAAGCCCCCGCAGTCACGCCCACACGCACACAATTTTCTAGCCAATGTGGATCAATGTCCTCAGCTTTATCAACCATGTAAGCCGTGGTTCCCATTTTCTCTGCAACTTCACGCAGACGATTGGAGTTAGAACTGTTTTTACTGCCCACCACAATCACCAAATCAACTTGCGGTGCCATAAATTTGACTGCGGCTTGTCGATTGGTGGTTGCATAACAAATATCACCCTTCTTCGGTTCGGCAATCAAAGGAAACTTTGCTTTCAGCGCCGCGATAATATCCGCCGTATCGTCCACCGACAAGGTTGTCTGTGATACATAGGCAAGCAAAGCGGGATCAGTTACCTTGAGATTCGCAACATCTTCCACCGTCTCTACCAAGTACATGCCACCTTCACTCTGCCCCATCGTCCCTTCTACTTCTGGATGCCCTTGATGACCGATCATGATAATTTCACGGCCCTCTTTGCGCATCTTCGATACTTCTATATGCACCTTTGTGACCAGTGGACAAGTCGCATCAAATATTTTCAAACCACGCTTTTCGGCATCTTCCCGGATCGCTTGCGATACACCATGCGCCGAGAAAATTAAGGTATTTCCAGCAGGAACATCATCTAATTCTTCAATGAAAATTGCGCCTTTTTGACGCAGATCATTCACCACATAAGCGTTGTGTACGATCTCATGTCGCACATAAATCGGCGCACCAAACTGCGCTAAAGCGAGTTCCACGATATCGATAGCACGATCAACACCAGCACAAAAACCGCGCGGTTGCGCCAATAAAATTTCTTGATTAAATTCACTCATGGCTTGACTCACAAAATGCCGATAATTTTAGTTTCGAACAGCACGCGTTGCCCTGCTAGCGGATGATTAAAATCAAATAAAGCCGACTCTTCATCTAGCTCCTGAATAACTCCTGCAAACTTACCACCAGATGGCGCTGAGAAATCAATCAAATCACCAACTTTAAATTCTTCACCAAAAGCTGAATTCTCACGCAGCGTTTTGAGAGAGACGCGCTGAATCAAATCAGGATTACGCAAGCCAAATGCCTGCTCAGGTGCCAACTCCTGAGTCGTGTGAGAACCTTCTTCCAGTCCCAATAATGCATCTTCGAGACTCGGTGCTAATTGCCCCTGCCCTAACAGCAAAGTTGCCGGACTTTCGTGAAAAGTCGAAATAATATCTTCGCCATCCAATGTGGCAAGACGGTAATGCAAAGTTAAATATGCACCATTGTTAACGACAAGTATAGACTTTTCAGACATAATATATTTTCAACTTAACTCAGACTTAGTTTTAATCGAATGCATTTCAATGCAAAGCGCTATTGTAAGGCAGTCCAGATGGAAATGCTTTGCCCGCAACCAAGGAAAGGTGAGAAATACGATGGGAATCAATCACTGGCCAGAAGAACAACGTCCACGCGAACGACTAATCAGACACGGTGCCCCCGCTTTATCGGATGCTGAATTACTCTCAGTTTTTTTACGTGTAGGTGTCAAAGGAAAAAGTGCGGTCGATCTTGGTCGAGATATGCTCACTCAATTTGGTTCTTTGCGCGCATTATTTGGTGCCAATCTTAGTGAATTTGCGAAAGTACACGGCTTAGGAAGCGCTAAATATGCACAGCTACAAGCGGTTTTGGAACTGGCAAAACGCTCAATTTCAGAAGAGTTACAAACCAACTCCTCTCTGTCTTCTCCACAAGCGGTAAAGCAATATCTGCAGCTACAAATCGGCAACAAGCAATATGAATCTTTTACAGTTTTATTCTTGGATGTTAAAAACCGTCTGCTCATCGCTCAAGAGCTATCCAGAGGAAGTTTAAGTCACGCCAGCGTTTATCCACGCGAAGTCGTCAAAAGTGCACTGGCACACAATGCCGCCAGCATCATCTTGGCGCACAACCACCCATCCGGCTCAGCAGAGCCTAGCCAAGCAGATTTAAGCCTGACACAAACCCTGAAATCTGCCTTATCGCTGGTCGATATACGTGTGCTAGATCATTTTATTGTTGCCAGTAACACGGTGTACTCATTTGCGGAAAATGGTCAAATTTGAGTTCTTCATAGGTAGAAATCAAATTGTTAAATCCATTAAACCAAAAAAGACACAATTGTTTTTCACAAGTCGTTGATATTTCGAAGTTTTTTGGCTATACTCTCATTTTTTCCAATTTCGGAAATCATTAAGGAGCTAAACATGGCGCGTGTATGCCAAGTTACTGGGAAGGGGCCAATGGTTGGCAACAACGTTTCCCATGCGAACAACAAAACTAAACGTCGCTTTTTGCCTAACCTGCAAAATCGTCGCTTTTTCGTAGAATCAGAAAATCGCTGGGTTTCCCTGCGTTTGTCTAACGCAGGTTTGCGTGTAGTTGACAAAATCGGTATCGATGCCGTTTTGGTTGACATGCGTGCTCGCGGCGAAAAAGTTTAAGCAGAAACTATTTTTAGGAAAATATCATGGCTAAATCTGGTCGCGACAAAATCAAATTAGAATCGACTGCTGGTACAGGTCACTTCTACACGACATCAAAAAACAAACGTACGATGCCTGAAAAAATGGAGATCATGAAATTTGATCCAAAGGCACGTAAGCACGTTATCTACAAAGAAACAAAAATCAAGTAATCTTTACGCGATTTTCGCTTCAGTAGAATGTCTAAAAAACCTGCAAATTTGCAGGTTTTTTTTCGCCATTCAATTGGATGTTTTAAGAGTAGCTCTAAAAATTCAAAGCGCCAGGTCAGACTAAAAGCCAGAAAAATTTTAACCTGCTGCATATACTTCATATGTGAGGGATGCAATTTTTCTCATACCGATGCATCAAGACGAAGTTTAGTTTTCTAGAGATGCACTTAAAAAAATTAGCACTAGCAAAAATCTAGACGTAAAAAATGGCGCCGCAGCGCCATTTTTTTAACCATCAAATACTTAAGCGTAACTTCTTAAACGCAATGAAAACTCTTGCAAAGTCTTGATTCCAGACGCTTCTGCACGCTGACACCAGTCTTGCAATTGCGCGACTAATTGTTCACGCGTTGCACTTGATCGTTCCCAAATCGCATTCAATTCCACCCGCATATCATGCATCGTTTTTAACGCAGCGCTATGCGCAAACAACTCCACTAATTGCTGTTGCTGTGGCGCTTCTAACTTTGCTGGTTCTCGTTGCAAACTCTTCTTCGCGGCTTTTAAAAAACTCTTTTCTAACTTTGCATTCTCACGTAATTGCTGCAATTCTGCGCGCCAGGTTTTTTTGAGTGACTTGGCATATTTCGCCATCACATCATAGCGATTCGCAATGACCGCTTGTAAAGTTTCTACATCCACAACCATTTTTGGCGCTTCAAATTTTGGCTGAGGTGCTACTTTTTTTACTTTCGCCAAACCTATGATTTCCAAAGTGCGGATATAGCCCCAACCGATATCGAATTCATACCATTTCGACGACAACTTTGCTGAAGTACCAAACGTGTGGTGATTATTGTGTAGCTCTTCGCCACCAATCAAAATACCCCAAGGCACAATATTCGTCGCGGCATCTGCACACTCATAATTGCGATACCCCCAGTAGTGTCCGATACCATTGATAATGCCAGCGGCAGTCACAGGAATCCACATCATCTGTACCGCCCACACGGTAATGCCAATTACGCCGAACAACATAAAATTGATCACTAACATCAAGGCCACACCTTGCCAGCTAAAACGCGTGTACACATTGCGCTCCATCCAGTCATCCGGCGTGCCATGGCCGAACTTCTTGATGGTCTCCATGTTCCTGGACTCGGCGCGGTACAGCTCGGCGCCGCGCC
>DLGN01000409.1 GCA_002482715.1 Oxalobacteraceae bacterium UBA7693 | reverse complement strand
CAATGCATGTGATGTCGGAGCGTCTTGTGGGGCAGAGCGGTTAGGGTGAATCTTTATCTTTCCTTGGCATTCAGCGCACCCGCACCTCCTTTGACATTTTACGTATGCGGTTTGGGCTGAGATCAGGGATAATATCGGATTACCTCTTTTGCTCTCTGAAAGCACGCTATGTCTAACCAATTTGCTCCGCTCAAAAACGATACTTTTTTACGCGCCTTGTTGCGTCAAGAGACTGATTACACGCCTTTGTGGTTGATGCGTCAGGCGGGGCGTTATTTGCCAGAGTATCGTGCTACGCGTAAGGGTGCGGGTTCGTTTATGAGTTTGGCGAAAAATCCAGATTTTGCGACTGAGGTGACAATTCAGCCTTTGGATCGTTTTAAGCTTGATGCAGCGATTTTGTTTTCAGATATCTTGACTGTGCCTGATGCGATGGGCTTGGGTTTGTACTTTGAAGAAGGTGAAGGCCCTAAATTTGAACGTCCTTTGAAGGATGAAAAGTCCATCATGGATTTGAAAGTGCCAGAAGAGGGTAGCTTGCAATATGTGTTTGATGCCGTGACGCAGATCCGTCGTACTTTGGATGGTCGTGTGCCATTGATTGGTTTTTCTGGCAGCCCGTGGACTTTGGCTTGTTATATGGTGGAAGGGCAGGGTTCGCGCGAGTTTCATGGTGTGAAGACCTTGATGTACAAGCGTCCTGATTTGATGGATCGCATTTTGACTTTGAATGCGGAAGCGGTGGCGACGTATTTGAACGCGCAGATAGATGCGGGCGCGCAGGCCGTGATGATTTTTGATAGCTGGGGTGGGGCGCTGGCGGATGGCGCTTATCAGCGTTTTTCATTGAAATACATGCAAGACGTGGTCAGTAAATTGCAAAAAGAAAAAGATGGCAAGCGTATTCCTTGCATCGTATTCACTAAAGGCGGCGGCTTGTGGTTGGAGCAAATCGCGGACATCGGTGCGGATGCATTAGGTCTGGATTGGACTGTGAATCTCGGTCAAGCACGCGCGCGCGTTGGTGACAAAGTCGCATTGCAAGGTAATCTCGATCCAGCAGTCTTGTTTGCCGAACCAGAACAAATTCGTAAAGAAGTGACGGCCGCTTTGCATGCTTACGGTAAGCCAAGTGCGGGTCATGGTCATGTGTTTAATCTTGGCCATGGTATTTCGCAATTTACATCACCAGATGCGGTGAGCGTTTTGGTCGAGACCGTGCATGAAGTTAGCCGTCAGCAGCGCCAAGGCTAAGCGCTTACTTTAAAAAGCGTCATGATGTTATAAAGATTTATGTGCGATGGCGATGTAACTGGTATGAGCTTGGTTTGTCTTTGGATTGGAAGTGCTATGCCAGTTATCTACTTATTTTCGCCTTATCGCTGGTGTTTAAAAGCTATATCGAATGTTCAAGCTTGATGATTCGTCATGTTGCTACGCAAAACATAGCGACGGTGCGGCTTAGCGGACAGAATCACGGATAAAGCGAGTAATTTCGGGGTGGATAAGTCGGGCTTTGTACTAGATTTTTTAGTAGTTATTCACAAAAAAAGACACACAAAAAAATAATATGGAAATTTGTTTTTTGCTTCAAATTGTTTTTTGTAAGTCATTGTTTATAAACAGAATTTTTTGTGCATCGCAATTGTGCATTCTGTTGAAACCCGCATAGAGACTAGGCTGGCGGCTTGTCAAGATGCCTTTGTCCACAAAGTTATCCACAGTTTATGTGGATAGAGTAAAAAGAGCTTATGAAACCGATAGTTAGCGCATTACCTCAAGCCTTACATTAAGTTCGTGGAACCTATTTACCTCACTATTGCTTTAGACACCCCCCTTGACAGACTCTTTGACTATCGTTGGGAGCCTGTCGCGGACGAAGCACTGCCGCAAGTAGGGCAAATTGCTCTAGTGCCTTTTGGCAGACAAGAAATTGCGGGCTTAATCTTGGCGGTTGGTTCGCAAACCGAGGTCGCTGCCGACAAAATAAAATCGGTGTTGGCAGTGCGCCATCAGTGTCCTGCTTTAGATAGTCGCTGGATTGACCTATGTCGATTCGCGGCAGATTACTATCAACGGCCTTTAGGTGAAGTGGCGATTCCAGCTTTGCCCAAAAATCTGCGGGTGCCAAAAGCGACTTCACTTGATCGGAATCTAAAGAAATTGGCCAAACTCGCTCCCGCGCAGGATGCGAGCGCGGTTCAAGTGCCTGCGTTAAACACCCAGCAACAAACAGCTGTTGATACGATTTCTGCGACGTCGGCGTTTTGCGCGTATTTATTACATGGCGTGACGGGTAGTGGCAAAACCGAAGTCTATTTGCAAACTGCAGCACGTGTTTTGGCGCGCAGTGAGCAAACGCAGGTCTTGATCTTGGTGCCAGAAATCAATCTGACACCACAATTAGAGGGCAATATTCGCAATCGCTTTCCGGGTTTGCAGATCGCGACTTTGCACAGTGGCATGGCTGAAGGTGAGCGCTTGCTCCATTGGTTAGCCGCGCACACAGGTCAGGCGAGAATTATTCTTGGGACGAGATTAGCCATTTTGTCGTCTTTGCCGCATCTCAAATTGATCGTGATCGACGAGGAGCATGATCCTTCCTATAAGCAACAAGAAGGCTTGCGCTATTCTGCGCGAGATCTGGCGGTTTGGCGTGCGCATCAATTGGGTATTCCGGTCGTGCTGGGTTCCGCCACGCCGTCTTTGGAAACTTGGCAACACGCAAAAGCGGGGCGTTACCAAAAACTTGAACTCAGTGAACGCGCCGTTCAGGCAGCGGTTTTACCCATTGTTAAGATTATTAACACCGAGCGAGAAAAACCGTCTGAAGGCTTAACGCAAAGATTGATATCTGCGATTCGACTGCGCTTGGAAAAAGGTGAGCAATCACTACTCTTCCTGAATCGACGTGGTTATGCACCCGTAATTCATTGTGATGCTTGTGGTTGGATTAGCAATTGCACGCGCTGTACCGCGCATTTGGTGATGCATAAATTAGATAAGAAACTGCGTTGCCATCACTGCGGATTGGAGCAACGCATTCCACGTGCTTGCCCAACTTGCGGCAATATTGACTTGCAGCCATTGGGACGCGGTACGCAAAGATTGGAAGAGGGCTTACAAGTTCTTTTTCCTGAAGCCAGAGTTTTTCGGATTGATGCGGACTCAACTCGATTGAAGGGAAGTGCTGAAGCAGCGTTTGATACGGTGCACCGCGGTGAAGTAGATATTCTGATCGGCACACAAATGGTGGCAAAAGGGCATGATTTTAAGAACTTAACTCTCGTTGCGGCACTGAACCCGGATAGTGCTTTGTTCTCGCAAGATTTTCGTGCTAGCGAGCGATTGTTCGCTCAATTGATGCAGGTCGCAGGGCGCGCTGGACGTGCTGCACAAA
>DLGN01000149.1:3669-7554 GCA_002482715.1 Oxalobacteraceae bacterium UBA7693 | reverse complement strand
CATGTCGTTGTTCAAACCGTGCTTTTTGTACGATTTGCATTTCTGTTCGATTCGCTACTTGTGCAAACGGCTTTTCTAACCAGCTTTCGTATTCTTCTGTGCCGGCGATGACCTGCAATCTGCTTGAAAAATCATACTCGTTTGCCGCCACATCATCGGCAAAACCAGCGCTGCAAATAAAGGCTTGTACTTCTAAGTTAAGCAGTTCAAACACATAATCAAGTAATAACTTTGAAAAAGCAGGTAGGGTATTTGTCGACATCAAATTACTACTTGCATCAATAATCAATGCCAAACTGTCGTTACTAGAAGAAATCAATTTTATCTGCTGATACGAACGCACGGCGGAAGTGACTGCCGTAAAAAGTTTCGCTTGTGTCAGTTCAGTTTTGCTTTTGTAATCATTGATATCAAAATCACGAATGGCATCGATTTCTGGAGCATATCCTGCCTGACCCGTCCGCAAGATAATACGAACATCCCGGCGATTTAAAGCATCACGAATGAATGTGACCAACTGCAAGCCCGTGTTATCTTTTTCCATCACGACGTCTAACAAAATGACCGCAATGTCTTCCTGATGAATGAGAATTTGCCGTGCTTCTGCGGTGGTGTATGCATGCAAAAAGTGCAGGTTACGTGCTTGAATTTTCAAACCATGTAAGGCAAACATGGTTGCGGAATGGACGTCTGGATCGTCATCAATAATCAGGATATTCCAGACATGGTGATCTGCGACTTTGTCTATTTCTACTAACGCACTATCGTCTTCAATGAAGAGCAGGGCGTCATCCGAATTCGTGTTGTTCATGTTAGCTTTAGCTTAATTGGCTCACATACAGTGTACATACCGTGTTTTTGCTTGAGGATCTGAACTGTATTCCCAGCGTTCTAAAAACTAATTCGAGTTTCAATTAATTTCGCCAAAGCATCAAATCCTATATTTCGATTGTAAAGTCTATTTCCTCAAACAAACTCATTAGTGAAAAAAAAAGCGCGAATCAGAAGCGATTCGCGCTTTTATGTTGTTTAAACTCAATTACAGGATTTCACTGGCATGATCAGCAAGTCGAGAACGCTCACCTCTTGCTAAAGTCACATGACCACTATGTGCCCAACCTTTAAAACGATCAACCACATAAGTTAAGCCACTAGACCCTTCGGTCAGGTAAGGCGTATCAATTTGCGCAATATTTCCTAAACAAATAATCTTGGTACCAGGACCTGCGCGCGTCACCAGCGTTTTTACCTGTTTCGGCGTTAAGTTTTGCGCTTCGTCAATAATCAAAAATTTATTCACGAAAGTACGGCCACGCATAAAATTAAGTGACTTAATCTTGATTTTCGAACGGATTAAGTCTTGTGTTGCTGCACGCCCCCAATCGCCTGCATCGCTATCAGATTTGTTTAAAACTTCTAAATTGTCATCAAAAGCGCCCATCCATGGCGACATCTTTTCTTCTTCCGTACCTGGTAAGAATCCAATATCTTCGCCGACTGGTACAGTGACGCGAGTAACGATAATTTCATTGTAGGTTTTGGTTTCGAGCACTTGCGCCAAGCCAGCCGCCAACGCCAACAGGGTTTTTCCGGTACCCGCTTGACCAAGTAAAGTAACGAAATCACATTCTGGGTCCATCAATAGGTTCAAGGCAAAATTTTGCTCGCGATTGCGTGATGTGACTCCCCAAACACTGTGTTTGGAATGACCATAGTCACGCAAAGTTTGCAGCACTGCAGTCTTGCCATTGATTTGGCGTACTTGGCCGTAGAAGGAAGCTTCCCCATTATTCGGTTCAAGATAGACGAATTGGTTCACCAATAAGGATGGAATGAGCGGTCCGGTAATGCGATAGAAAGTGGTGCTCAGACCATTTTTATTTTCCTGCCAAGTTTCGATTCCCTTGCCATGTTTAGTCCAGAAATCATTCGGCAATTGCACGATGCCGGTGTACAAAAGATCAGAGTCTTCCAATACATGGTCGTTGAAATAATCTTCAGCAGGTAAGCCCATAGCGCGTGCTTTGATGCGCATATTGATGTCCTTCGACACCAGCACAATAGGGCGGGCAGGGAACTCAGCTTCTAATGCACGCACCACGCCGAGAATCTGGTTATCCGCTTTCCCTTGCGGCAAACCTTGCGGTAGGGTTCCACCTTGCAATTTAGTTTGGAAAAATAATCGCCCTTTCGCGTCCTTATTACCAAGCTTGGATAACGAAATACCTTTTTCGATATCTTCATTTCCTATTTCACCGACCAAGGCATCGAGTGAGCGAGAGATCTGGCGTGCATTGCGAGCCACTTCCGACATGCCTTTTTTATGATCATCTAGTTCTTCCAATGTGATCATCGGTAAATAGACATCATGTTCTTCAAAACGGAACAGCGATGTTGGGTCATGCATGAGCACATTCGTATCTAAAACGAATAGTTTGGTAATTCCTTTTTTATCCGCGGCCTTGCTCACTGGAGATTTGGCGGGATTTTCTTTCGTTTGATGTGTTGCGATCGTCTCTTTTGCTTTTGCTTTGATTATCGGTGCAATAGATTTGGCTTTAACAGGGACAGATTTAGCAGGTGTTTTTGCCATGGATGGTGTTTTTGCTACAGGGGCCGATTTCACTTCGGCAATCGCAGCTTGAGTAAATTTTCCTTTATCTGCTTTAGGATAATCTTTGGGAGAAAGCAGGGCCGCTGGTTTAGTCGGCATTTTTGGCAGGGGCATTAGAACCTCTTAGAAAAAATTGGTGAAGTGAAAGGAAAATTAAATGAAAAATGATCAGAAGAAGTGCTAGGGGAAACGGAAAAATAAAAGCCGCTTGGGAAGACGCTTTTGTCTTCCGAAACGGCTTTAGTTTGATGAAGGTTTGGTTTCAATTAAGTTTGGCTACTCACAAAATCCAACACAGCTTGAGCATGGTCTGCGACCTTGACTCCACGCCATTCTTTCACCAATTTGCCAGACTCGTCAATCACAAATGTGCTGCGTTCGATGCCACGTACCTGTTTTCCGTACATGTTTTTCATTTTCATCACATTAAACATCAAGCAAAGTGTTTCATCTGGGTCGGAAATCAATTCAAATGGTAATTCAAGCTTATTCTTGAATCCCTCATGAGAACGTAAACTATCTCGACTAATGCCAAAAATAACTGCATTCTGCGCTAGAAGCTGGGTATGGATATCACGAAATGCAATACTTTCTGTGGTGCAGCCAGGCGTGTTATCTTTAGGGTAGAAATAAAGTATGACTTTTTTGCCTGAATAAGCGCTCAATTGGAATGCTGAAGCACCTGTCATTGTTGCCGAAAATGGCGGAACCAGACAACCAATCGCACTGTCTGTGCTGAGATTTTCTGACACAAGTATCTCCTAAAAAATGCGTTTATTGGAGAGTCAACGATACTACTTCGCATCCAGTGCGAGTAACTCTCCAGAGCGTCCAGGGAGCTCAGCCCATGTTATCGGATATGTTGGCAATTTTTGGTCTCGAATATTTGCAAAATATTGCCCCATCGAAATGCATTGATAACCTTGTTCACTCCATCCATGGAGCAATTCAACTAATATGGGGGCGAGCTTTTGGCCTTCAAGCTCTGCATGCATAGTAAATACATGATTCCTAGGTTCAGCCGTCAATGTCAAAATTGTTGCAGCAATATTTGACTCGGTAATGAGGGTATCGTTAATCTCGACGCCAAGCAACTCATCTAATGTGGGTAAGGTAGTCGGCAATTGTACGCAATCGTAAATATGTTCGCCGTCACTTAAGCGATAAGGACCTGCAGCAGGATTTGCCAGCGATCCGTCAGCCTTTAACATTGCACGCGAATCGGACGAATATTGAATTCCAAACTGATCAAGTTGCGCAAAAGCATAGGG
>DLGN01000149.1:0-3662 GCA_002482715.1 Oxalobacteraceae bacterium UBA7693 | reverse complement strand
GGGTTCATTTGCCAACCAGCCGCACCGTAGGTTTTTGGTGGCGCACCAAAAATATCATTAAAGCGCTCATACGCCGCCTGCATTTGTTTTTGTGTCCAACTTTCGCCGCGTCGGCGGACATTATCCTGCCACACAACATGATCCCAACAATGAATGCCGCACTCAAAACCAGCGCGTTTCGTTGCGCGCATTTCTTCGACGCACTCCTTTCCAATATCTGGTGCGGGCAAAAAAACGCCATACATCAAAGTTTTGGGGCCATAGTGTTCTAGCACTGATGTGCGAGATACTTTCTTGAAGAAACCTGGTCGGAATGCACGTCGCAATGCCCATCCAGTGTGATCCTTACCTAAGGAAAACAAGAATGTCGCATTGGCTTGATGTTGTTTAAGAATGCGGACCAAGTTCGGAACGCCTTCAAGGGTTCCGCGATAGGTGTCCACATCAATCTTTAATACGATAGTGGGCATCAATAATTCTTATTAGTGAGGATCTCGACAAAAAACAAAGAGTTAACTGCGATCAGATGAGGCGGAAAACTGCAGAGAATCAATAAATTTCCGTTTTTTACTTCATCTGATCGTCGTCTGAACAGGTCAAATACGCTTTAATCTTCTATCCATTAATCCATTAATGCGCGTGCTTGTGCCACTTGACTACGATAAGCATCAAAAATATGGCGCATAGAATCTGCCATCGTCGTGGTCGGTGCCCAGCCCAATTCTTCACAGGTGTTGGTGATTTTTGGTACGCGGTTTTGTACGTCTTGATAACCACCACCGTAGTAAGCTGCTGATGTTGTTTCAGTTAACTGCACTTTTTTCGCAGATTCTGCATACTCAGGATATTCAGCCGCCAGATCCAACATCATGTGTGCCAGTTCACGGATAGAGTGATTATTGGTCGGGTTACCAATATTGTAGATTTTGCCCGAAGCGACACCATCTTTATTGGCGATGATACGCACCAAGGCATCGATACCGTCGTCAATATAGGTAAATGCACGTTTTTGCGCGCCACCATCAACCAGCGAGATATTTTCTCCACGAACAATGTGACCGAAGAATTGCGTTACTACGCGTGAAGAACCTTCTTTCGGTGTGTGGATAGAATCCAAGCCCGCACCGATCCAGTTAAATGGACGGAACAGCGTGAAATTCAAACCTTCCATACCGTAACCCCAGATCACACGATCCATCAGTTGTTTAGCACAAGAATAAATCCAACGCGGCTTATTGATAGGACCGCAAATCAATTCAGAGTTTTCTGGATCGAATTCCTCATCATGGCACATGCCATACACTTCGGATGTGGAAGGGAATACCAAATGCTTGCCGTACTTCGCTGCAGAACGCACGATAGGTAAATTCGCTTCAAAGTCCAATTCAAATACACGCAATGGCTGCTTAACATAAGTCGATGGCGTTGCGATCGCGACTAAAGGTAAGATGACATCACATTTCTTGACATGATATTCAACCCATTCTTTATTGATGGTGATGTCGCCTTCAAAGAAATGCATGCGCGGATGATCGATTAAATCACCAAGTCGCTCAGTTTGCATGTCCATGCCATACACTTCCCAATCCGTTGTTTCTAAAATGCGTTTGGAGAGGTGATGGCCGATAAAACCATTCACGCCTAGGATGAGGACTTTTTTCATGGTAGCTTCTCTGAGAAATTAAATAGTAGGAATTAGAATTATGGAATCAGCTGGCGTTCATGCTGACGAATTTATCTCGACCAGGTGAGACTTAACATCTGCTGAAAAATTTTGCCAGCGAATGTTGATCTAAAGTGTGGCCTTGATGTTGTAAAGCCAGAATCTTGATTGCTTTACCGTCACCACACACACCAAAAGTGACATTATCCACTACAGATATGCCTAGCGGCAAATTTGCGGGGAGTTTTGTGGTGGAATAATTCATCAGACGTGCCTTTTCTATAATGAATCGTTCGCCATTCACGTCGGTAAAAGCACCGGGGTAGGGTGGCGCAACCGCTCTGTGCAAGTTATATACCTGCTGTGCTGTTTGATTCCAGTCAATACGGCCATCTTCTGGTTTGCGCCCACCAAAATAACTTCCTTGGCTTACATCATTAACAATCTTAGGTGCATTACCTTCAATGATCGCCGGTAATGCCTTCCATAAAGTTTGTTCAGCCGCCACTGTTAACTTCCCAAAGACCTCAAAAGCGGTATCGTCAGGCAAAATCGGCACCGAAGTTTGTGCAAGAATGGCACCCGCATCGGGCTTTATCGTCATTTCATGCAGCGTTGCACCTGTTTCGGTTTCTCCATGCAAAACCGCCCAATTGACAGGGACTCTGCCACGATATTTAGGCAGCAAAGAGCCGTGCAAATTATAAGCACCACGTTTTGCGATACTGAGTATTTCGCTCGACAGCATATGTCGATAATAAAAACTGAAGAGGAAGTCGGGCTTTAATGCCGCAATTTGTGCAATGATTTCCGCCGTGTTTGGATCATTAGGCGTAATGCGTGGGATATTGTGTTCCTCACAAAGTGCTGCGACTGATTCAAACCAGATGGTTTCACTAGCACTATCTTCATGGCTGACGACAAGTTTGACATCAACGCCTCGCGCCAGCAAAGTTTTGATACTGCGCACGCCAACGCTATGGTAGGCAAACACAACCGCCGTGGGCATACTAGTATTATTACTTAATTGCTTCATCGTGCTGTTCTTCTAAAATGGTTTGCACCACAAAGCGTGGACGACCTTGAACTTGCTGATAAATGCGCCCAACATATTCCCCGAGCAAGCCAATACCAAACAGAATCACACCCATCATAAAAAAAGCGATAGCGAACAAGGTAAACAAACCTTCTGCTTCTGCACCAAGCAAGAAACGGCGTATCAATAACAGCACAACTAGGCCGCCAGATAAACCGGAAAGTACCATTCCCATCATTGAAAATAATTGCAGGGGCATGATGGAAAAGCCAGTCATTAAATCGAAATTAAGTCGAATCAGGCTATAGAAAGAATATTTTGATTCTCCCGCAGTACGTTCCTCGTGTTCTACAACGATCTCTGTTGGCTTGCGCGCAAAGGTGTAAGCCAAAGCTGGCACGAAGGTATTCACCTCGGTGCATTGATTAATCAGATTAATCACATTGCGCCCATAAGCGCGCAGCATATTGCCTTGATCAGTAATTTTGATGCGGGTAATTTTTTCACGCAGACGATTCATCGCCTTCGATAAATAAGTACGCCACGCGGCATCTTGGCGCTTGCGCCGAATCGACCCCACATAATCGTAACCTTCGCGCATCTTATCGACTAATGCACCGATTTCTTCCGGCGGATTTTGCAAATCGGCGTCTAAGGTCACAACGATGTCACCTCGCGTTGCTTGAAAACCAGCCAAAATCGCCATGTGCTGACCGTAATTGCCATTAAATAAAACGACCCGCGTCACATCCGGGCGCAAGCGATATTGGTCAGACAAAATTTCAGCAGAGCGATCTCTGCTACCGTCATTAACAAAAACAATTTCGTAAGTAATACCGCGCGCTGCGAGGGCATCGAGTGCCGGATACAGACGCGCATAGAGTTTAGCGAGGCCGGCTTCTTCGTTGTAAACAGGAATGACGACAGAGAGTTCTGGATGCATTGTGATTTTCTGTGCTGGGA
>DLGN01000125.1:8944-12832 GCA_002482715.1 Oxalobacteraceae bacterium UBA7693 | reverse complement strand
AGTGGTACCAGTGCAGCTCCTGCCGTGGCAGAAGCCGCACCAGCCGCCGCTGCACATGCTCCAACCGCGAATAAAGGCGATACCGCATGGATGTTAGTGGCGACTTTACTGGTCACAATGATGGCGATTCCAGGCTTGGCGCTGTTTTATGGTGGTCTGGTCCGTGCCAAAAATATGCTCTCTGTTTTATTACAGGTGTTCATGATTTTTTCTGTGATCATTGTGCTTTGGTGTATTTACGGTTACTCCCTAGCGTTCACCGAAGGCAGTCGCTTTATCGGAAAATTTGATCGCGTTCTGTTGCAAGGAATTTGGGATCCAGTGCAGGCGAGTTTCACGACAGCAGCGACTTTCACCAAAGGTGTGGTGTTACCTGAATTCGTCTTTGTGGCATTCCAAGCGACTTTTGCGGCAATCACTTGCGCTTTAATTATTGGTGCTTTTGCTGAACGTGCAAAATTCAAAGCTGTATTAGCGTTTGTCGTTATCTGGTTTACGTTCAGTTACCTACCGATCGCACACATGGTGTGGTTCTGGACTGGTCCAGATGCGATTAAAGATGCCGCTACTTTGGCGACGGAAACCGCGAAAGCAGGCTTCTTATTCCAGATGGGGGCATTAGATTTCGCTGGTGGTACCGTAGTTCATATCAATGCGGCGGTTGCTGGTTTGGTGGGCGCTTTCATGATTGGCAAACGAGTTGGCTACGGCAAAGAAGCGATGGCACCACATTCTTTAACGATGACTATGATTGGCGCATCATTGTTGTGGGTGGGCTGGTTTGGATTTAATGCGGGTTCTGCTTATGAAGCAAATGATATTGCCGCATTGGCCTTCGTGAATACTTTGCTGGCAACTGCTGCTGCAACGGTTTCCTGGGTATTCGGCGAGTGGATGAGCAAAGGTAAGCCATCCATGTTAGGTGCTGCTTCTGGTGCGGTGGCTGGATTGGTGGCGATCACGCCAGCATGTGGTTTCGTTGGACCTATGGGCGGCTTATTGATCGGTTTGGCTTCCGGTATCGTTTGCTTGTGGGGTGTGAACGGTCTTAAACGTATGTTGGGTGCGGACGACTCTCTTGACGTGTTCGGTGTTCATGGTGTTGGCGGTATCTTAGGTGCTTTGTTGACTGGTGTGTTTGCGTCACCTTCATTGGGCGGCCAAGGTATTTTTGATTACGTTGCCAACAAAATGTCCGCAGACGCGTACAGCATCGTTGGTCAGGTCACGACCCAGGCAACTGCTGTTGGTGTCACTATCCTCTGGTCAGCCGTGGTTTCTGTGATCGCTTACAAATTGGTTGATCTGGTGATCGGCTTACGTGTTGCAGAAGATGAAGAACGTGAAGGTTTGGATATCACTAGCCATGGTGAGTCTGCATACCACTCTTAAGCTCACTCGTAAGCTGATTCTTAATTTGAATCTTCATGCAGTGATTTGCTTGAAAAATAAATAAATTCGTACAGTTTCTTGGTGGGACTTCGCGCCTCTCAGTAGTTTGGGAGGCGTTTTTTTTGCTCAATCCGTGCGCATTGGTAGTTGAACTGGTAAATGTAGTGTGATCTTGGTTCCCTCACCGAATTTGCTGTCCACGCTAATCGTACCGCCTAATAAATCTGTCACGATATTGTGTACGATGTTCAAACCTAAACCGCTGCCGCCATGTCCCAACTTTGTTGTGAAGAAAGGATCAAACACCCGTCGTAAATGTTCTTCGCGAATACCATTGCCGTTATCGCTAAAACAAATTTTGATGTGCTTGCGATCAGTTTGCTCTGCACTTAAACGCATGATGCCGACATTACGATCTTCGAAACCATGTAGCAACGCATTATTAATGAAATTGGTAATTACTTGTCCATAAGGGCCGGGATAACTATCAATCACGATTTGTTCTGGAATATCAATCATCAATTGATGATTTTGTTTATTGATCCGGCTTTGCATCGTGCGCACGATTTCTTGGCTGGTCTTGAGCAAATTAAATGAACGACGTTGTTGACTAGTTTGATCTACGGACACTTGTTTAAAGCTGCTCACTAAATCACTCGCGTTGAGCAAATTGCGCATCAACATATCATTGGCTTCATTCAAAACACTCGTGAAATGCGTGAAATCGGAGCGCTTTAATTGCCCCTCGGTGTATTGACGAATAAATTTGCCTGAGCTTTCTTTCAAGGTCGTTGCGGTCAATAAGCAATTACCTAGTGGGGTATTGATTTCATGCGCAATGCCGGCCACCAATGCGCCTAATGCGGCTAGTTTTTCTTTCGACATTAAAAGCTGCTGTGCCGAAGACAATTGCTGGTATGTATCGGCGTTGTCAAACGCGACGGCAGTATAGGCCGCGAGTGTCGTCAACATGTCGACGTGCATACGTTCAAACGCATTGCGATGTTCACTTTGCATGGAGAGCAAGCCAAGCAATCGATCCTTGACGATTAAGGGGACATAGATGATGGAAAGTGGCGCGAAGCTGACTTCCTTATTATCCAGAGACTCTTCCGCAAATAATTTTTCCAAGCCTTCAATACCGATATAGTGCAAATAATCTTCATGCACATCGTTGATGTAAATGGCTTTCTTGTGTTGTACACACCAGACCGACAGCAAATCAGGGTCTTGTAAATTTCGTTGGTAAGGTAATAGATTTTTGCCGTGCAAAATATTGCAGGGAAAATCAATGAGTTCTTGTTCGGCTTGATAAATGCCCACCGACAAAAACTCCGCAGGCATCAGCTTATGCACATGTTGATACAAAGTGTGAATGATGCTTTCTCGATCTAGTTGAGAGGTGATTTCTCTGCCTATTTCGCTGAGGATGAAAATATTTTGATGTGCGGTACGCAAAAGCTCGGTACGTTCTTGTAATTCTTGCGTGCGTTCGGCAACGCGATTTTCTAAACGACTCTGAGCCTTTCTATGTTCATCCAGACTAAGTATTTGTTGAATCAAGTTGGCAATATGGCTGCCAAATAACAGGTCTTCGCGTCGCCAATTTTTTCTTTGTCCAGCTTTGCCAAAGCTGATGACGCCAATTTGATTACCGTGTAAGCGTACGGATATTTCTAATAAGGAGCACAGATTGACAGGCAGATAAAGCGCAGCAATTTCACCTGCTGCTGGGTGAATGCGTAAATCATGCGTCGCGATTGGTGCATGTAAATTCTGGATCACTTGTGAATATTTAAGAAAATCTTGCTGCCGTAAGATTTTTCCAATTCCAAAACCAATATTTTGTTCGCCAGCGATCATTTCGCAGCGTAACTGATGTTTTTCTTTGAGCCATAAACAAACTGTATCGACTTCCAGAATTTTTAGCGCTTCCTGACACACATAACTTAAAGCCTCGGCCAAATTCTTATTTTCGAGTTGGCTATTCGAAGACAAATCGAGCAATAGTTCTACGGGTGGCTTTTTGGATAAATCATATTCGCGTAGCTCACTAAATTGGTCAATGACGCTAAGTCCGTTGATTTCCTTGATGATCAGATGATGACTGCGTGCGTAGTTCAAGGCAAATTGTGCTTCGCCTATCGTTTCGTAGAGTGAAGAGAGCGCTTGATGGCAAGTTGCAGCTTGTTGGCGTGATCCAATTTTCTCTGCGTATTGCAATGCTTGTAAATAGACTTCGATGGCTTGTCGTTCTGCGCCTTGTGCAATCAGAATTTCACCCAGCGTATTTGATGCCGCGCTGATTAGCCAAGGATAATTACAGGCCTGCGCCAATCTGATCGCCAGTCCGACTGCGTCTGATGCCGAGGAGAGCTCGCCTTCTTGTTGTGCTAGTGTGCCTAAATACCAATGTGCTTCTGCTACATATTCAGCGATGTTGCCGCGTTGTGCATGTTCAATTGCCGATTGAAATAATTGTTTCGCTTGGGCGAG
>DLGN01000125.1:6854-8922 GCA_002482715.1 Oxalobacteraceae bacterium UBA7693 | reverse complement strand
CTGACCTAATTGCATGCAGTTCACACCGAGGTTGATTGCCTGCTTACTTTTTAAGTAGGGACGATCAAATGTGTCGAGCAAGTCACCCGCATGTTGGTGAAAGCGTGCACCAGTTTCCCAGTCACCCATTGCATCATAAATTTGTCCTAGACCGATACGGGCTTCAATCAAGACTTCGGTGTCGTGGGTGATTTTGCACAGATCGATGCAGCGGGTCCAAAAATAGATCGCTTCTTTATAGATGCCTTGGGTGTAGCGAATGCGTCCCAGACATAGCATGATGCGTCCGGCCTGGTAGGTTAAGCCTTGTTGTTCTGCACTTTGTAAACCGGTATACAGCGCATCATTGAGTTCCGCACCAGTACCCATGCGCTCATAAATAAAGAACCGACGCGCTAAGGCGTTCAATGCTTGTGACAAGCGTTTTTCCTGGTATGAGCGTTGTTCGAGGTGGAGAAACAATCTGATCGCCAGTTGTGGATGTCGTCGGGAACAATGCTCGATGCGCTGGATGATATCGTTCATGTATTTATTCGTGGTGACGATGCGATTGTTTTTTATGATGCTTGTCTAACATTTGTTTGTCCGAAAATGGCTAGTCGTGCGGCTGTGTTCCGGTTTAAGCTAACGGCGTGCCTGAGTTCATTTGGGTACCTGTAAGGGATTACGGATGTTTTTACTCGAACTTAATTAATGACAAAAATGCAGTCGCAAACTCCTATACACGAGCAAGATTATTACCGCGCCCTAGCCGCTAAGGATGCCCGTTTTGACGGCGTCTTTTTTGCTGGTATTACGACGACGGGAATTTATTGTCGCCCAATTTGCCGTGTCAAAACACCTCGTCAGACTTCTTGTGTCTTTTTTAGTTCACAAGCCGCGGCAGAGGCGGCTGGATTTCGCCCTTGTTTGCGCTGTCGACCAGAATTAGCGCCGTATAACTTACAACAAAATTTGGCGCACGCGATTTGGCACAGAATTAGCGCTGGGGCTCTGAATGAAGCAAGTGTAGAAGTATTAGCAGAACAAGTCGGTTTATCGTCTCGTCAATTAAGACGAGTGATGCTACAAGAGTTTGGCGTAAGTCCAATTGAGTTGGCGCAAACCCAACGGCTATTATTTGCGAAAAAACTGATACAGGAAACACATCTAGGCATGACAGAAATTGCCTTTGCCGCTGGTTTTGGTAGTGTGCGTCGATTTAACGCCTTGTTTGAAGCGCGTTACAAAATGACACCAGCCTCAATTCGCCGCTTGCAAGTTACTTCGCAAAGCCAACAAGGCATCACCCTGCGTTTGGCTTATCGACCACCGTATGCATGGAATGCGCTATTGCGTTATTTACATGGACGAGCAATGTCAGGTTTGGAGCAAGTAGATTTGCAACAGGGTTGTTATCGTCGCAGCGTGCAGATTGATGGAAAATGCGGATGGATAGAGGTGAGTCATTTGGCGGATAAGCAGCAATTGCTTTTGCAAATTGCACCGACTTTAAGTTCGGTCTTATTGCCTCTGCTAGCAAAGATTCGTCAACAGTTTGACGTGGAGGCGAATCCCGTTGTGATCGCCCAGCATTTGCAACACGATCCTTTGCTGGCGCAACAAATTGTTCGCACCCCAGGTTTGCGGGTGCCAGGAAGTTTTGATGCATTTGAATTAGCGATTCGAGCGATTTTGGGGCAGCAAGTGAGCGTCGCTGGTGCGACTACCGTCTCTGGTCGTTTGGTGCATAAATTTGGCGCATTGGCAGAGAGCCCTTGGGTTGGTGTCACGCATCATTTTCCTCGCCCGGAGCGCTTAGCAGAACTCAATGTAGAAGAGATCGCAACGATAGGTGTGCCAAAAACACGTGCAGCGACCATACAGCATTTTTCCAGTTTTACGGCGGCCGGTGGTTTGCAATTACAAGCAGGTATCTCGCTGGAAGAGCTCATTTTGCGTCTGAAAGCATTGCCGGGGATTGGTGAGTGGACTGCGCAATACATCGCGATGCGCGCTTTGCGATTTCCCAATGCATTTCCCGCCGGGGATCTTGGATTGCATAAAGCAGTTAGTGGCGAAGCATCCC
>DLGN01000125.1:0-6825 GCA_002482715.1 Oxalobacteraceae bacterium UBA7693 | reverse complement strand
TACGGAAAAACAATTATTGCTGCGTGCTGAGGCGTGGTCGCCGTGGCGTAGTTACGCTGCACTGTTGTTGTGGCAATCCTTATCGGGTTTGCCAGAGGCCAATGCTGGCGTTATCGGCTGAAGTCCCAGCTCAATTGAAGAAATAAAGCAAATAAATCATCATGAAAAAATATCTCATTCATTCCTCGCAAGTTGGCCCTTTGCGTCTTCTCGCCAGTGAGACGGGTTTAGCCGGAGTCTATTTTGCTGAGCATAAACATGTGCAAATTGATCCGGCGTGGCAAGCCGATCCGCAGAACACCTTATTACAAAATGCGGCTCAACAATTAGACGCCTATTTTGCTGGAAGCTTACGAGATTTTGATTTGCCTTTAGATTGCTCACAAGGCACTCCGTTCCAGCAAGAAGTTTGGCAAGCCTTACGTACGATTCCTTACGGTAAGGTGTGTAGTTATTCTGCGCTTGCACAACAGATAGGCAGACCGAAGGCGATTCGAGCTTTGGGCGCGGCGAATGGACGCAACCCCTTGTCTATCATTATTCCCTGCCATCGTGTGATTGCGGCCAATGGCGATTTGCAAGGCTATGCTGGTGGCTTAGAAAACAAACAGCGCTTGCTGGCTTTAGAGCGTCATTTTGTTGCTTAATAGTAAAAAAATTGTGTGTGGAAAATTTCAACCTAAACCTTTGAAAAACAAAGGAAAATTAGCGTAAAACAAACAAAAAAATCCCGGCTAATAACTATTTTGATGCAATGCACAAAAAAAGCTTGACGCTTAAAAAATAGTCAGTAGAATGCGAATTGTTGCGGTGCACCATGTTTAAGATTTTTTGGGACTCACTGCCATTTTGATTCAAACTGAATCGCCAATCTGAATCGTTAACTTACCGGAGAATTCCATGTACACAACACCAGAACAATTTATCGCTGCTACTAAAACTAACTTAGAAGCACAATTTGCTGCAATCACAGCATTAAACCAAAAAGCATTTGAAGGCTTGGAGCAATTCGTATCTTTGAACGTTAACGCTGCTAAAGCAACTTTCGAAGAAGGTACAGCAGCAACGCAACAATTGTTGAATGCGAAAGACGCACAAGAATTGATCGCTTTGGCATCTGCTCAAGCTAAACCAAATGCAGAAAAAGCATTGGCATATGGCCGTCATTTGGCAACGATCACTTCAGCAACACAGCAAGAATTCACAAAAGCTGTTGAATCTCATATCGCTGAAACAAACGCAAAAGTAGTTTCTTTGATCGACGAAGTCACAAAAAATGCACCAGCTGGTTCCGAGCAAGCGGTAACTGCTTTGAAATCTGTTGTTGGTAACATCAACGCAGGCTACGAGCAAATGTCTAAAACAACCAAACAAGCTGTTGCAACTTTGGAAGACAACTTGGCGAATGCCACTAAGCAATTCACACAAGCTGCTGAAAAAGCAACGACAACTGCAAAAAAGAAGTAATCTAGCTGAACAGCCTTTGGCTAAGCCAAACGCAAAACGACTAAGGAGCCGCAAATTTCGTCCGCAAGTGCAACTTGGCTTGTTCGAACAATAAATGCGATTTCAAAGTAAAAAAAGCTTCCCGAAAAGGAAGCTTTTTTTTTCGTCCAAAATTTCTGGCTCAAATTAATTGTCTAAAAATTCAGCAATTCTAATGCGGTGCAATATTTTCCAAGGCAAATCAGTACTAAGCCGGACAGACTGGTGTAATCTTATGGATTCACCGCAACCTTGACTCAAACTATTTAGGGAGTTTCACATGCAAGAAGTCGTAATCGTCGCCGCTGGACGCACCGCGGTTGGTAAATTTGGTGGTTCATTGGCAAAAGTGGCTGCGTCAGATTTAGGCGCGCATGTGATTAAAGCTTTGATGGCAAAAACAGGTTTAAGTGGTGCGGCGGTCAGCGAAGTCATTCTAGGACAAGTATTAACCGCCGGTGTTGGTCAGAATGCAGCAAGACAAGCAGTCATCCGCGCAGGTTTACCAAACACGGTACCTGCGATGACGATCAATAAAGTATGTGGCAGTGGACTCAAAGCCACGCATTTGGCAGCGCAAGCGATCATGGCAGGTGATGCTGAAATCATCATTGCTGGTGGCCAAGAGAATATGAGCGCTTCACCGCATGTGCTAGCTGGTTCTCGCGATGGCTTCCGTATGGGCGATGCAAAACTCGTCGACACGATGATCGTTGACGGTTTGTGGGATGTATATAACCAGTATCACATGGGTATTACGGCTGAAAACGTCGCTAAGAAACATGGTATTACGCGTGAAGAACAAGATGAATTTGCATTAGCTTCGCAAAACAAGGCCGAAGCCGCACAAAAAGCGGGCAAATTTGTTGATGAAATTATTCCTTACGAAATCGTCAGTAAAAAAGGTACGACGGTTTTTGATACCGATGAATTCATTAAACACGGTTGCACTTTAGATTCACTAGCAGCGTTACGTCCAGCCTTTGATAAAGCAGGTACGGTGACTGCGGGTAATGCTTCTGGTTTGAATGATGGCGCTGCAGCGGTGATTATGATGTCTGCAAAAAAAGCAGCCGAGCTGGGTTTGCCAGTGTTAGCAAAAATTAAGGCGTATTCATCAGCAGGGATTGATCCAACGATCATGGGCTTGGGCCCAGTACCAGCCGCGCAATTGTGCTTGCGAAAAGCCGGTTGGACGCATGAAGAAGTTGATCTGATGGAGATCAACGAAGCTTTTGCCGCGCAAGCAATTGGTGTCAATCGCGAAATGGGTTGGGACACCAGCAAGATTAACGTGAACGGCGGCGCGATCGCAATCGGTCATCCTATCGGTGCATCAGGTTGCCGTATTTTGGTGAGTTTGATTCATGAAATGATTCGTCGTGATGCGAAAAAAGGTTTGGCGAGCTTGTGTATCGGTGGTGGTATGGGTGTTGCGCTGGCGATTGAACGTTAATTTCACCAACACGATAAAAAAATCCTGCAAGTACCATGCTTGCAGGATTTTTTATTTGCGCAGTTTTAAGAGCGCGCCTATTTGGTCGATGCCTTTAAGCGACCAAGGATCTTTTCAAAACGCCCTTGTAGCGCAGGTAAATTATCGTAGCGATCAAAATCCTTGCCCATGATTTGATCTAATTGTGCCAACCGATCGTTTGGCTTGGGGTGGGTTTCCAGCATTAATTGCAAGCTCGAACTATCGGAAGTAATGCCTTGCAAGGTATGTAGCGCCGCTGGCAAACCATACGGATCATAACCAGCGCGGGCAGCTAGTACAACACCAACCCGGTCGGAATCAAATTCATCTTCCTTATCTAATCCTTTGCCGTAAATTTCTGTGCCAGCACTAATTGCGTTCAACCATAGCTGATCTGTTTTGCCTGTTTTTCCTTTTGCATCCATGAACAAGCTTGTGCCCTCTTTGATGGCGAGTTTCCCACTGCTGCTCTGAATCGCATTTAAATGATGTTTGCGTACAATGTGGCCAATCTCATGTGCTAGAACACCAGCCAATTCTGCTTCGTTTCGTAATTTGAGAAGCATCCCCTTGGTTAGCACTATATAGCCACCAGGTGCGGCGAAAGCATTCACATCCTCGTGATCCAACACCGCAAAGGTCCAAGGTAAGTTAGGGCGTTCACTATGCAAACTAATCCAACGACCAATCCGATTAACATATTGCTGTACTTCTTTATCCGCCACCAATGGTGCCAAACTCATCAAATTAGCAGCGACACCTTGACCCAAAGCGATCTCTTCTTCCTCCGTTAAAGGAACGATGGCGCTCTTGGTGTTTTTTAACGCCGAAAAAGCTTTGCCTAAATCTAGTTTAAATTGCGGCTCTGCTGAAATTTGCGTTGCAAATAGCAAACTGGCTAACAAGATGCTGATACGAACAGGCGAACGCATGGAGAAACGTAAGCTTGACCTCATGGTTGCTCTCCCTTCGTTTTCAGATAGGCTTGTTCTTGCTCTTTCAAATTTTCTTGTTTCGCAAAATTGACCGCATCCGATTTTTCGCTAGCAAGTAATTTCATTTTCTCGAAGCCATCCATGTTTGGCGTCAAATTAGCAAAACTTTCTTTGCTCCAGCCTTTTGCGCCTGTTGTTGTGGTACTCCCGCTAGAACCTGTTTTCACAAAACTAAGTAAGCTTTTGGCGGTATCGCTCACTTTATTACTCGTTTCAACTGGTTTATTTTCAAAACGTAAACTTAACATTTTGACCCACCCCGTCAGCGACTGATCACGCACCTCCATCCAACTGGCTTTACGAGAGACCACATCGATTTTTTGATTTTCAGTGAGCACTTTCAACGTTGCTGCATCACTAAACGGTTGTGCCTTCAGTTCGCTACTACGAGCGACCGTGGCTTGACCTGTGTTTTGCGCGAAAGCATTCGCACAAAGAGCGCTAATAGATAAGCCAATTACACAAGTAGCTACCATGGCTTTTTGCTGATATTTCATATTGCATCCTTATCGTTTTGCAGCGAGGGAAGACAAATTGGGGCGAGTGGGGAAAACAACTCAACTTCTTGTTCCCGTCCTTTTACCTTATAGGAGCCTACTGCATGAAAGTCAAGCGAGTCGCCGCATAGCAACATGGTTTCGCGCGATACCAAAATACGCGAAACACCTTTGGTCAAACCTTCGATACGGCTTGCGAGGTTGACGGTATCACCAATGGCGGTGAATTCTTTTCGTTCCGCTGAACCAATTGATCCGACCACGGCAGGGCCAGAATGCAGACCAATGCCTACATCAAAGTCGAGGCTTGCATCATTAATTTCAGTCTTGAACTTTTCTAAAACTTGAGACATTTCAAGCGCCGCCATTACCGCATCATGAGCATGTTGAGGGTTGTCTAGCGGTGCGCCCCAAAATGCCATAATACAATCGCCAATGAATTTATCGACGGTACCGTTAAAGCGGAAAATGACTTCTACTTGTAAAGTAAAATAGCGATTCAGTAAGGCTACCACCTCTTCCGGGCTGCGGTTTTCTGAAAGGCTGGTAAAGCCGCGGATGTCTGAAAAAAGTACCGTGATGTCGCGGCTTTCAGCTTTCTCTCCGACATGTTCAGATCCTTCTTTCGCAATCCAGTCTTTGACAACATGTGGGTTAACATAACGTCCAAATTCTTTAATTGTGGCCTGATAGGAGCGATGCACAACCCAATATTCGCGCAATGCCAAAGTGAAGTAATAAGTCCAGACCAACAGCAAAGGTGTGATGAGGTGGATTACTATCAATTGAGATAGCGCTAAATAAGCGAGTAAGACGCTGATCGGTGTCATGATTGCTAACGCTAAGGCCGGATAAAGCGCATTAATTCGTTTGCGAAAACACTGATAAATAGCTGCGATGAGAAATAGCGTCAGCGTTAAGAACGGCCATTGCGCAGGCATTTGCATCGCGCGTTGGTTCTTCAAGTTATCCATGGCAGTTGCTAGTATATCCAAGCCCGAATATTCGTTATCGATAGGGGTAGGACGAATATCGTGCAAGGAAGACGCATCAGCGCCAATAATGACAATTTTATTCTTGAATTCATTTGCTGCACGTAAGGACTTAGCTCGGTCAATATCAGCATAAAGCTCGCTATAAGAAATTCGCGTATACGGATATTTTCCACCTCGCCAAGACAATAGCATTTCAGCTTGTAGCGGCACAGGGTAGCCTAAGCTTTGCATGACCTTCGCTGGCAATGAAGGCAGTAGCCAGCCAGATAAGTTAGTGTATAAATCATAGCTGCGACCAACGCCGCGGTCATGATTAAAGTTAATGGTTCCTACTTGCCATGACGCCATCTCAATCGCAAATGGCGGAAGGAAACCACCTCGTGCCTCAGGATCTGCCTGTGCTGTTTTGATTAGTCCTAGTGGCTTTGCGATTTCGCTTAAATGCCCTACATAAGCATCCTTACTCAGTGAACGCAAAGTGATAGGGAAGTAAATATGCTGCTTACCTCGAATTGCATCGTTAAAGAGTTGATCACTTTCTGGTCGATCTTTGTCTTTTTCGTTAAAGGTTAAATCAAAGATGATTGCTCGTGGTTGTTGTTTGTAAATCGCCTCTAAGATTTCGGCATGGACAGAACGCGGCCATACCCACTTCCCTACTTTCCCTTCCATTTCCGCTAAACTAACATCATCGATTGAGATGATTACGATATCGGGATCAGGTTTTAATTTCTCAGCATGGGTTTTAACTAAAAAATCAGAAAGAAGATGATCTAGGCGTTGTAGATTATGTAGCCATAGCATCTCTGTTGTCGCAAAAATCACGAACACTAGACTGAACAGTGGAATAAAACCGAGGCGTTTTCTCATCGTGGAGCCTTGCGTTGACGCTGTCGTCAAGAACTTGATGCCACTTGGTAGCCGGGTATTTTGCTTTCATCTACATCGTCAATCTGGGCACTATCCATAAATTTCTTCGCATATTCCAGATAGACTTTTTCCTTGACAAAGACATGGAAGAGATCGGGATCAATGTGTCCATTGAGGCTAAATTTGCCAAGAATATCCAGAGACTCTGTCAATGATTTTCCGGTTTTGTAGGGGCGGTCTTTGGCAGAAAGTGCTTCAAAAATATCCGCAATCGCCATGATTTTGGCTTGTACCGACATCTGTTCACCCGTGAGGCCGCGTGGATACCCTTTGCCGTCCATGCGCTCATGGTGGCCACCTGCAAATTCAGGTACATTTTTTAAATGTTTTGGCCAGGGTAAGGCTTCTAACATTCGAATTGTTACTGCAATATGGTTGTTAATGATCTTGCGTTCTTCGGCGGTTAAGGTTCCCGCTTTGATGCTGAGGTTTTCAACTTCATCAGC
>DLGN01000131.1 GCA_002482715.1 Oxalobacteraceae bacterium UBA7693 | reverse complement strand
TGGCGAGTCGAGGAAGATCACCTGACCGAGGCCACGCAGCACGGCGAGTATCAGCTGCAGGAGGTTCAGCGCCGGCGCGTCGGGCGTGCTGGCTGGGGGTGCAGCTGACAGCTCCAGCTGAGCGAGCAGTGCCAGCAGCAGCCAACCCAGCAGCACGAAGGGAAAGGTGAAGGCGGGCAGCCAGCCATGCTGGCGCATGCGCCGCATCCAGGGTGCCAGCAGCAGGCTGGACAGGGTGGCGCTGGCGACGATCAGCCCGGGCAGCAGCGGCGTCCACGGCAGTTTCAGGCTGAGCAGCAGGCCGAGCAGGACGCCGTTGTAGCCGTACAGACCAATGGCGATGTCCGCTTCCGGGTAGCCACGGCGCTGCGCCACCCACGTCGAGGTCAGGCCGCCGAGCAGGGCACCGGGTAGCAGCTCGGGTGCGCCGATCAGAATGGCGAGCAGTACCAGCAGGCCGCAACCTGGGTGCTGTTGCAGGAAGATCTGGGCGAAGCCGCTGAGCAGGGCGCGCAGGCTTTGCAGGGCAGGGTGTGAGGTTGGTAGTGGAGGCATGATGTATGCGCCAAGAGAGCCCTCTCCCCCAGCCCCTCTCCCGCAAGCGGGAGAGGGGGGCGTAAGCTTCAAATTTTACTCATAAAACTACATCCATGAACACTATCGAAATCATCTTGACCATCGCAGTTTCTGTGGTCGTCCTCTTACAAATAGTAATCTTGTTACGCAAACAAGACGGCAATCAGGATGCACAATGGCTTGCTTTGCAAACGCAATTACAACAAACACTTACCCAGCAACAGCAAGCTCAAGAGCGCACAGAACGGGTCTTGCGTGAACAAGTACAGTCGACCGCCCAATCGACCCGGCAAGAGTTGGGTACGAATTTCAGCCAATTCCAGCAGGCACTAAGCGCGCAATTGACGAGTGTGGCGACGCTGCAAAACAATCAGATCGACGCATTTTCACAGCAGTTAGTCAAACTCAATGAAAGCAATGCACAGCAGCTAGAGCAGATGCGACAAGCGCTCATTCTGCAAGGACAAAGCGCACGTGAAGAACAAGGTCTGAGCTTGAAACGATTTGCCGATACGCTTAATCAAACCTTAAACAGCATGACGGAATCGAATGCGCAGCGCATGTTGGAAATTCGCGCAACCTTAGAGCAAAAAATTCAGCAACTGCAAGCCGATAATGCTAGCAAATTAGAAGAAATGCGTAAAACCGTTGATGAAAAACTCCATGCGACTTTGGAACAACGCTTGGGTGAATCGTTTAAGCAAGTCTCCGAACGACTAGAAAAAGTACATCAAGGCTTGGGTGAAATGCAGCAATTAGCCATCGGTGTCGGCGATTTGAAACGTGTACTCACCAATGTGAAAACGCGCGGTACTTGGGGCGAAGTGCAGCTGGAAATGGTCTTAGAGCAAATGCTCACGCCCGATCAATACGCGAAGAATGTCGAGACAATTCCGAATAGTGGTGAACGAGTTGAGTTCGCGATTAAATTGCCAGGCAAAGAAGACGATCGCGCGCCAGTCTGGATGCCTATTGATGCGAAATTTCCCAAAGAACAATATGAGCGCTTATTGGATGCAGCCGAGCGCGCCGATGCTGAAGGTGTAGCGCAAGCTGGTCGAGAGTTAGAACGTGTGATCCGTGGTGAAGCCAAAACCATCGCTGAGAAATACCTATCACCTCCATTAACCACCGACTTTGCGATTCTGTTTTTACCAACGGAAGGCTTGTACGCAGAAGTCATGCGCCGTCCGGGTTTAGCCGATGAACTGCAACGCACTCACCGTGTTTCGATTTCGGGACCTTCGACTTTATCGGCTTTGTTGAATAGCCTGCAGATGGGTTTTAGAACATTGGTCTTGGAAAAACGCTCATCGGAAGTTTGGCAAGTTTTGGGTGCTGTGAAAACCGAATTTAGTAAGTTCGGCGACGTGTTGGCAGCGACAAAAAATGCCTTGGTGAAGGCGGCGGACAACATCGATAAAGCAGAGGTGCGTACCCGCCAGATGACGCGCAAGTTGAAGTTGGTTGAAGCTCTGCCGACGGACGCCGCGCAGAGTTTGTTGGGGATTGATGATGGCAGTGAAGATGGGGAAGCTTGAGTCGTCGGTTTCAAAGTCATTTACAGCTAATGATGTTGGGCTTCACTTCGTTCAGCGCCAACCTACAATCCAATTCTGCTGATACGTAGGCTGGGCTGATAAGCCCAGCGTTTATTGGCGAAATATATGAATCCCAAATCTGCCTCCAGCAAAATTGATCTTCAAGCCCATAGACTTGGTTTATTTACCATCAGGTAGAACACTCCTAGCATTGCCAGAAATGCTGGATATCCCAAGTATTCCCAATAACGCGCGTACTGCCAATACAGACTAGGTAATTCTTGTTGTTGTGCGCAGGCCGACTTAGCCATATTCCTCATCTTAATTTGCAGCCAAACCACCGGTAGCCAGCATGCGCCCGCAAGTAAGTACAAGACCAGACTTAATAATATCCACGGGGTATCCAAAGCCCAACCCGCCATCATTGCCAAGGCGATACCGCTAATGGGTTGAATGATGACGGCAGGTGTGGTGAAACACCAATCGGCAATCACTACTAGACGTGATACTTCGGCGATCGCCGCGACATTTTTACTGCGATTAATAAAGTATAGATAAAAAGCAGAACCAAATCCCGTACCAACCAAGAGCACAGATGACATGATATGGAGTGTTTTGAGTAAGAGATAGGTGTTCATTTTTTGTCGCTGGCAATTAAGACGAACAGAATGGCGAGTATCGGCAGATTTTTTAGAATGGGGGCAAATGGATGCGTTAAGAATTCTGGCAAACATACACCGATGATGAATGAATATATGAGAATAATGATGGATTGGAAAATCCATAGTCGACGGCTAGGATGACTGAGGCTGAGGATGCCGAGAGTCAGATCAAGGCCACTCGCTAGCCATAAGACGGGACTGGCATAGTGCGTACTAATGCCAACTTGCGCAATTAAATTGGCACTACCTTCGATTGGATAAACCCACAGAGAAATAATGCCTGTGCTGATCCATAGGAAGGCGAGCACAAGTCGAAATAACATCGTCGCCCACGCCATCATTGCGCTTGCTGCTAGTGTGTTTGTTTCGTCTTGGTCAAACCAAGCACTGACACCTCTCGGCTTTTGTCCCAATAGTTTGGTAAACGCGGTGCTATCTGCGACGCTACCTTGTTTTAACATTTGCAAGGTTTCTGGTGCAAATACTTTTTGTGGAAAGTAAGTGGCAAGTAATGCACTGATCCGCATTATCGACATTGGTATGTGAATGAATCGTGCTTGCGATAACCCCATCGCTTGGCGGTAGTGAGCCAACATATCTCGATAAGACATTGCGCTCGGCCCGACCGCACGAATAATTTGATGTCGTTCCACCGTACCTGAGGAAACTTGAGCTAGCCACTTGATGACACTAAGACAGAGATCCTCGACGTGCACAGGCTGTAACTGTTGCTCACCATTTCCCGGCAAGCCTATCATCGGCAAACTGGCGAGACTACGGAATAATTTGCTACTCGCGCCATCAATAGCGACAAGTAAAGATGGACGCAAAATCAAATGTGGGCAGGGAAGTTGGCTTAAATAGTGATCTGCTTCGCGTTTCGTCTGCATATAGACACTCAATGCATGTTGAATAGCTGGTCTTTCGTCGATCACATTGTCGTCGGGACCTAGTGCGGAGATTTGTAAGATGCCGCGCACACCGGCATCACATGCCGCTTGAAACAAGGCAATCGGGGCATCGCGGTGTATTGCTGTGAACTGCGCATGTTTGCTTTGCATCAAAATGCCGACTGCATTAATGACGATATCGATTTTGCCTAAAGCGGCTAAACGTTTTTCCCAAATAGTAGTCGAGGTGTCCTTGACGTAATCGATCAGTAATTCACGACCTTGTGCTGAGGTATCGTGGCTAAAACGATGCACACCATGAATCACCTCATGTCCTGCTTCACGTAGCGTGCGACTAAGATTGCGACCCAAAAATCCATGGGCACCGCAGAGTAGGATACGCATGTTTATCTCCTTCACTTTTGTGCCTCTTAAGCGTCACTTTGTTCTTTGACTGATTTGATATCGCAAAATCCATCTTTGCATTCTTGACTTTGTTTAAGTACGCGCTTTGCAGCGCGGTCGGCGGCGATTTTGAATAAAACACCTGAGAACCGACTCGATAAGCGATAGCGGTTGCGAGCGACATGGACATAAGCCCAGTCGAAAAATGGTTTGAGCAAAGGCAGGTTGGTCGGCGCAGTGATCCAGCCTAAGCCGACAGCACCATAGGCCAGACGAAATACTTCAACTCCTTTGACCATGCTGCCATCGGGGCGTATTGCATGGATGATGTCCATCATGTCTTTCTTGCTGGCGAGGTAATTGCTATCGTCAAAGTCGGGTGCTGATACGTCGATGAAACGTAACAAATCCTGCGTATTGCGTGCTCGCAGATTGTCCATCTCTAATTTGCATAGCGGGCATGATTCGTCGTAGAGCAGGGTGAGTGGATAGTCGTTCATGATATTTCCTTTGCTTGAAATTGACATTTGATGTTGGTGCTATTTATAGGTTGATAGATTGATAGATGGGATAGTTGATTGCATGCTTAATTTTATATTCCTTTGTTTCTGTTATTTCTGTCTAGACAGAAATGTGGTTTTAAAAAAATGCGCATCAGTCAATCACTTGATGCGCTGTTCCTTTAAATCTATTTTTCGTCACCACGCACAAACTGTTGTACTTTGGCCCCCAACTTTAACAGTTTCATTAAAGTGCTTGGCTCTAAGCGCAGCATTTCATCGGTCCAGCTGGTCAAGGTTTTCATTAACGCCAGTGTTTCTGCAATACGCGCTTTACTTGCACGATCTTCTTGATCGATATCAGGACTGTCTAAGCAGGCTTGTAAGGTTGCAATTGTCGGGTTTAATTCACGATCTTTGCGCTCACGTATGACAGTACGAAACAGTTCCCAAACGTCGAGTGAGGTTTCAAAATGCGCGCGTCTATCTCCCATTACATGCGCGACTTTGACCAATTTCCAATTCTGTAATTCCTTGAGTGAATTAGAAACATTCGAGCGTGCCACGCCCAGCGTAT
>DLGN01000021.1 GCA_002482715.1 Oxalobacteraceae bacterium UBA7693 | reverse complement strand
GTCGCATCGTTCTGTTTATCTGTGATTTGCTGCACCAGACTTTCAACCAATTCTTTGGCGAAGTATTCGTAATTGCCGACCAAGTATTCAGGGTCTTCAAAATACGATTCTGCATAATCTTGCTTTGCTAACCAAGTTGCAAAACTGTCGCTAATATCGAGCAAAATCCACGGGTGCTGATACTTGGTGGTCGCCAATTCGAATTCGGTCACGCGAGCACGCAATTTCATTTCGTCTTCCGGCTTATACATCAAGAACATCGTGCGCTCTTCACTCGAGCTCAGTTGCGGCCACGGCAAGCTAATGTGGCTTTCATAGTTCTTCAACAGACTGCTGATACGATCAGCCATGTAACTGCTCCTTCTCTGATTCTGTTAGCCATCCAGGGAAACTAACTTCGATAATGTCCCCCGATTGTTTGTAACGTAAGTACGAACGCGACGAAGCAGCCATTGCTAATGGATATAACTCGCTCGCATACGGATGCAACAATTTGCACCAATTACTACTAAAGGCACGCTGCCCCTCGAAACCTTGCAACTTGGAGATAAACAAAGCAAACGCAACATTTGCTGCATGAATTTGCGGCTGAACTCGCGTCTTGCGCGCATGCCCCTCTAAAAACCCGGCCTGTGTCCAACTACCATTAATATTCTGCGCAAACGACTGCTTGGAGGCGGGGCTATAACCACCTGGGTTATGCGCCTCCAGCAAGTCTTCAATCTGCTGGCGACTAACACCGACACCTGGTTTGGTTTCTATCATCAAAGGCATTGCTAGGCGCAACAAGGGGTCGCGACACAAAGCCAATTGCAATGCCAACACAGCGCGCGCTTCCGGTGCCTGCCACCACAATTTTCTAAAAACACGAAACAAGCAAATACGATCTTCAAGGCCATATAAATCGAGCAAATGCCGATAGGTGAGCCGCCTTGAATTCGACGTTGGCTTTTGAAGAATATTAAAAACCTCAATATCTTCTTTTATTTGCGCCAACTCTGCACCGTCGGGGTGTGCCTCTAGCAGCAGCGATAATTCGACAATCATCATGCTGCGCGCTGAATGCGCACCATTCCTTCCTGATTTAAAGCCTAAAGATTCAATATTTTTAAACACGCAATTAACACCTATGAATAGCAAATTTCCATTGCGACATGCTTGATCAAAAAAGTACAAAATACTAGCAACGCAACGTTTCACTATCAAAATAACAAAACGAACATTCTACAGGGCAACCGCACAATTTCTATAGTTTCAAGTATGAGTTTGCAAAGGAAATACGCACTTTTTTCTGTATCAGTTTAAATCGTCAATGGATAGGGCATTAATATTTTCCCAATGCATTTGACAAAGCTACAGAAACGGAGCTCCGCAATTCAAGCGGAAAGATTATCTCAACATCTTCACCAAATCCTAAAAGCCACCAACGGAACCTCTTGTTATCACGAACAGTCGCTGTTACTTCCAAAGTTCGCTCATCAATTTCACGCACAATTTGATCTTTCGATAGCGGCGTCTCTTTTAAATGGAAACCTGCGCCATTGTAGAAACGTAGACCAACCTCTATTTCTGGCACATCGCCACTAAAGCCAAAAGCACCAGAAGCTATATATGTATCGAGGTCAAAATCTTTAATTTTATTCGTTTTAGTCGGCAGTATTTGCGCCGCATGAATTCTGTGCAATGCAAGGATACGTGCAGAATCATGCCCTTCAAATTTTGCTACTAAATATTGTGCTGCGCCGTGTTCAACCAAACCTAGCAGGTTAATGACATATTCCTTGGGCTCTGGCTTACCTTGTGCTTGATACCACACGCGAATTTGCTGATCACGTAATAATGCCGCATGCACTTCTTTTTGCACTTCATTTGATACATGAGGCTTTAAGAGCGGTTGATTGGCGGGTACAGTGCGGATTTTGTCTGGCCACGACCGTATCGCACTCTTTGATATGCCACTTGATAGCGTGCGTTTCGCTTCCTGAAAATACGGCTCTAAATCTTGCGCCAAACTCTCAGGCAACAGCTGCTCGGCGAATTGTTTAAGCATGATAAAACTCACAGCTTCTGCCTCACTTAAACCTGGAAACAAATTGATCGCGACGCCTTGCGCATAGCGCCAGCAAAAGGCATTGTCTTTTTCATCGACAACAATAGGATACGAGAGGGATAAGTTCTGTAAATCTCGTTCAACAGTACGCTTTGAAATCTTATGGCCAAGTGACTCCAGACGCTGATGAATATCAATCGTCTTTAGCGCTCTATCTTTTGACAGCATTTTTAAAATATCAAAGTGGCGCTTTAATGCTTCTGACATACTAACCTTTATAACTCTCTGTTAATAAAATTTACCGAATACTTCAGAAAATAGATTCAGGTTTTCTACGTGCTAGCTAATTGTTGTATATCGATGTCGCCTGTTCCACGAAGCATATCGTCTGCTAGCGCCCTTTTTTGATTCAATAAGTTATCCAGTTTTTCCTCAAAAGTTTCAAAAGAATCAGTAGTCACTGTTGGATAATAAACATA
>DLGN01000197.1:10088-19297 GCA_002482715.1 Oxalobacteraceae bacterium UBA7693 | reverse complement strand
CAAGGCTGGTGCTGCTTTAGCCGCAGCGATGTTACTAGTCTGAGCATAAGCAGTGCCAGACAAAATCAGGCATTGAGAAATCAATGCCAAGGAGCACAGCGCTTTTATGTTCACGGTCATCTTTTTATTCATTTTTCCACTCTTCAATTTGTTAGTACGCGTTACCAATCAAGATAACACTTCATTTTTATCAGTTTTACTACACAGCCATCAGAACTAAAAATAGGTAATAAGTTCCAACAGATTCACAATAGATTCACACGTGATCAAAAAAACTGAACACCCCTAAACAATTATGCACGACGCACTTCCTGCACGCCGCCGACTTCACGGATAACCGTCATGGCTTTTTGCAACTGGCTGGTTCCATTAATTTCAGCAGTGAAAGACATCTTCGCCTGCCCTTTCGCACTTTGCGTATTCACGCCAATCACATTGATCTTTTCGCGAGAAAACACTTCGGAAATATCCCGTAATAAACCCTGTCTATCTTGTGCCATGACAAAAATATCAACCGGATAGACCGTATCTTTTCCACCGTCGCCCCACGTCGTCTGAATAACTCGCTCCGGCGCCTTGTTACGCATCTCGGCGAAATTTTTACAACTTAAACGATGAATTGAAACGCCTTTGCCACGCGTGACAAACCCGACAATATCGTCTGGTGGCGCAGGCTTACAACAACGTGCTAACTGCGTCATCAAACCATCCGTACCAACAACTAATACGCCAGACTTCGCGCCATGAACAACACTGGATGCGCGAATTTTATGAGAGATAACAAATTCAGGGCTTTCCTCGACAACAGGATCATCGCGCAACGCTGTCTCAACCTGACGCAAACTAAATTCTTCTTTGCCAACCGCCAAAAATAAATCATCGAGACTAGCAAAACTGAGCTTACGTGCCAACTCTTCCAAATTCACCGAGGTTTTACCTTCACGCTGCAAGGTCTTTTCGATCAAACCACGACCTGTCGACAAAGTAATTTCTTGATCAATCGCATTAAACCATGCGCGAATTTTGCTACGTGTACGTGTACCAACGGTATATTCTGGCGTCAACCAATCGCGTGAAGGGCCCGTTTGAATCGAGCCAATTTTGAGCGTAATAATTTCAACCGTTTGACCGTTTTTCAGCTTCGTATTCAGCGGCACCATCACACCATCGACACGCGCACCACGACAACGATGACCGACATCGGTATGCAGTTGGTAAGCAAAATCTACTGGCGTTGCTCCGGTTGGCAATTCAATGACGCGTGCTTGTGGAGTCAAGACATAAATCCTATCGTCCAGCGTCGCCGCCTTTACTTTCTCTACCCATTCGCGCTGCAATTGTTCATGATCAACAACCACATCAGAAACTTCATTTTTCCAAGCTAATAATTGACGCAACCAAGCAATTTTCTCGTCATATTCTTGTGCAGAAAAATTCGAGCCGCCAGTTTCTTTATAGCGCCAATGCGCTGCCACACCAAACTCAGAAAATTGATGCATTTCCTTGGTGCGAATTTGCACTTCTAATGGACGACCGTCATCAACAATCACCACTGTGTGCAGTGATTTATAGCCATTTGGTTTAGGGCGAGAAATGTAATCGTCAAATTCTTTCGGGATAGGCGTCCACAAATTATTCAGAATGCCCAACACCGTATAACAATCTTTGATATCGTCAACGATGACGCGAAAAGCTCGCACGTCGTATAGCTCATCGAAGTCGACCTTCTTGCCCTTCATTTTTTTCCAAATACTGTAGATGTGTTTAGGGCGACCACTAACTTCAGCCTTCACATCGACAGATTTCAATTCATGCTCTAATCGCGCGATAGCAGATACCACGAAGCTCTCACGTTCGACCCGTTTTTCTTCCAGCATTTTCGCAATACGTTTGTATTGTTCTGGTTCTAAAAAACGGAACGACAAATCTTCTAGTTCCCACTTCAATTGCCACACACCCAAACGATTTGCCAAAGGCGCATATAAATCCATGGTCTCACTGGCATATTGTTGCACCGCGCCGTCATCGCGCTTGCATTCAGCGAAATACCGTAGAGTCGTGACGCGAGACGCCAAACGTACCAGCACGACTCGCATGTCGTTCGCCATCGCCAACACCATTTTGCGCAGCACTTCCATTTGCGAAGCGGTGCGTTCGGCTTCATCTTTTCCACGCCCAACGTCATGCTGTGTCAAAGTCGCTTCACGTAAGCGCATTAGACGTCTAACACCAGCGACTAACTCTGCAATTTCTTTACCAAATTTTGCTTCAATTTTTTCAGCCGCCAGCGGATTCATCTCCGACAACTCAAACAATATCCCAGCGATGCGGGTATCGGCATCAGCTCTCAACATCGCTAAAGTCGACGCCACACCAATTGCAAATTGCAAGGTATTTTGCTCAGTGACGATATTTCTATCTTCAAAAAATGGTGTGACAAATTCCAGTGCTTGCGTAAGGCGCGCAGCATCAGCGGGTGACAAACCCTCGACTAATTGTGCTTCCGAAAGTGTGGCAGAGAGAGAGACCATATTAATTGGATGTTATTTCTGAGCTGCAGTAACGACGATTTCAACTAACCATTCTGGATTGGCCAATGCTGCTTGTACAGTCGCACGCGGTGGCGTATTACCAGCAGGAACCCAAGCATCCCAAGCCTGATTCATACCAGCCATATTGGCCATGTCGGTGATAAAAATCTGGCACATTAAGATGCGTGATTTATCGCTACCCGCTTCTTCTAGCAGACGATCTATTTGCGCCAAGACATTATTGGTTTGTCCGACGATGTCTTGACTCGTATCTTCTGGAACCTGTCCAGCGAGATAAACTGTCTTGTTGAAAATGGCAAACTCGGACAAACGTGGTCCAACATGAAAACGTTGCATAACAATCTAACTCCAAAAAAATCAACTTAACAAATCAACTCAGTACATCAATTCAACAAAAAATCTTTTGCAATCGCAATTTGATCAGGCTGCACAAACGTGGGCGCATGTCCAACTCCAGCGATTTCAACGAGTTTGGCACGAGGTCCACGACTTTGCATTTGCTGTGCGGTCTCAGCACTGAGCAGATCAGATTCACTGCCACGTACCAACAAAGTTTCACAGCGAATTGCATCATAAGCCGCCCACAACATTTTCTCTCCGAAGGCAGCAGTTTCCAGGGTAGTTGCTTGCACTGGAATGGCCAAACTCAAATCATAATGACGCACCCATTTTCCATCCGCATTTTGTTTCAATACATCGCGTGCCAATTTATCCCATTGCGCCTCAGAATGTGGCCCAAAGGAATTCGAAACTTCACGAATAAACTCCACGCCTTGTGTGAAAGTATCAAAACGAACGTCTTGTCCGATCAACTCACCGATCCGTTTCAATCCTTCAAAATTCAAACTTGGTCCGACATCATTTAATATCAATTTGCGTATAGGATTATTTTTCATCGACGCCAAAATCAATCCGATCAAACCGCCCATCGATGTACCAAACCAATCCACCGTTTGTGGATTTAATCGCGCCAGCAAAGTCACCATATCACTCACGTACTGAGGAATTTGATATAGCTGTGGATTGGGTAAAGATTCTGATTGTCCGCGCCCAACCACATCTGGGCAAATCACACGATACTCATCCTGCAAAGATGCTGCTAATACATCAAAATCATCTCCCACCCGGGTTATGCCGTGAACACAAATAAGCACTTTAGAATTTTGCGGATCACCCCATTCTTTATACGACATTCGATGAAGACCAGCAGGAGAAATACACTGCACGGATTGACGATTAACAATCATAAAAAATTCTTTGTCGGATTGAGAAAGTAAGCTGCCATTTTACCGAGGGTTTAGCATAAAATCCTTGTGAAGCACTTTTTTCTCCAACTATTTTTGAATTTTCTATAGGAAACAGCATGCAATCTCGATCACTCGTCGGAAAAACTGCCTTAGTCACAGGATCTACTTCAGGAATTGGCTTGGGAATCGCCCGTTCACTTGCTGCCGAAGGAGCAAACATTTACTTAAATGGATTTGGTGATGCGCAAGAAATTGCGAATTTACGCACAGCCATTGAGCAAGAATTTCACGTCAAAACCAGCTATTCCGGCGCAGATATGACCCAAGCGAATCAAATCGCCGACATGATGGCGCAGGCACAAAGCGATTTCGGTGGTGTCGATATTCTAGTGAACAACGCGGGCATTCAGCATGTGGCTGCGATTGAAGATTTCCCTGTTGAGAAATGGGATGCGATCATTGCGATCAACTTAACTTCAGCCTTCCATACCACGCGGCTAGCATTGCCATTGATGCGCGCAAAAAATTGGGGACGTATCATCAATGTCGCGTCAGTTCATGGCCTCGTCGCCTCCGCGCAAAAATCCGCTTATGTCGCTGCTAAACATGGCTTAGTCGGTTTCACCAAAACGACAGCCTTGGAAACCGCAGACAGTGCCATTACTTGCAATGCGATCTGCCCAGGATTTGTGTTAACACCTTTAGTACAAAAACAGGTCGATGCGCGTGCAGAGCGCGACGGGATTAGCAATGAAGAAGCAAAGAAATCTCTGCTTTCGGAGAAACAACCCTCAGGCGAATTTGTCACACCTGAACAGCTGGGCGCCTTAGCAGTATTTTTCTGCAGCGACGCTGCGACACAAATCCGCGGTGTTGCTTGGAATATGGATGGTGGCTGGGTTGCGCAGTAACTCACTCACGATATTGATCGCAGGAGTATCCAATTTTGTGTTACGCGATTCGTTTATGAATAACGCGAAATTTACTGGTAGGGTGCGCCGTGCGCACCATGATCATCAGCACTAAGGACCGATTTGAAGTACAAAGCGGTGCGCACAGCGCACCCTACCTCACTAGCTTAATCATTATCCTCAAATAAAAAAACCTGAGGCTTTTTTGCCTCAGGTTTTTTATTTTCAAAACACAGATTTTAGATTGCGCTCATATCAAGGACAGCTTCTGTCTTCGCTTGAATTTCCTCTTTCGTAACACATGGTGCCAACTCCACCAATTTCAAACCATTCGCCGTAATATCAATCACGCCTAAATCAGTAATGATGCGATCAACCACGCCGACACCGGTCAATGGCAAATTACAGGCCTTTAAAATTTTGTGGGCATCGCCTTTTGCAACATGCTCCATCAAGGCAACTACGCGACCTACACCAGCGACCAAATCCATAGCGCCGCCCATACCCTTAACCATTTTACCTGGGATCATCCAATTCGCCAGATCACCTTTTTCGGATACTTGCATCGCACCCAAAATCGCTACGTTGATTTTGCCGCCACGAATCATGGCAAATGAGTCTGCTGAGCTGAAGATCGATGAACCAGCTAAAGTCGTTACCGTTTGTTTACCCGCGTTGATCAAATCGGGATCAACCTGATCTTCTGTTGGAAACGGTCCAATACCGAGCAAACCATTTTCGGATTGCAACCAAACTTCCATATGACTTGGTACATGATTTGCCACTAAAGTTGGCAGACCGATTCCCAAATTCACGTAAAAACCATCTTGTAATTCTTGGGCTGCACGCGCAGCCATTTCGTCACGATTCCATGCCATAATGATGTCCTCTTTTTCTGTGTGATTAGCTAGGCGTTACGGTGCGTTGTTCGATGCGTTTTTCTGGATTCGCGTTCACGACGATACGATGGACGTAGATGCCAGGTGTGTGAACCTCATCCGGATCGATCTCACCAATTTCCACCAGGTGTTCAACTTCCACAATCGTAATCTTGCCAGCCATCGCTACATTCGGATTGAAGTTGCGTGCTGTTTTACGATAGACCAAATTACCTGCTTTATCTGCCTTGTAAGCTTTCACCAAAGACACGTCAGCAACCAGAGCGCGCTCCATCACATATTGTTCACCATCAAATTCGCGGACTTCTTTACCTTCTGCGACTATCGTACCGACACCAGTTTTAGTAAAGAATGCTGGAATGCCAGCACCGCCCGCACGCAATTTTTCAGCTAAAGTACCTTGTGGCGTAAATTCCAATTGCAATTCACCGGCCAGATATTGACGTTCAAATTCTTTATTTTCACCAACGTATGAAGAAATCATTTTGGTGATTTGACGGGTCGTTAATAATTGACCCAGGCCGAAACCATCGACACCTGCATTATTAGAAATCGCGGTCAAATTCTTCTTACCACTATCGCGCAAAGCACCGATCAGTGCTTCAGGAATGCCACACAAACCAAATCCACCAACCGCAATGGTTTGACCATCTTGGACTATATCTGCCAGTGCCGTTGCGGCATCAGGATAGAGCTTATTCATACGTCTCCCTTTTCTAGGTGTACCAAAAAAATCAAGCATAGAGTGCTATGCGGGACAATGCAATACCGTAGAACTACTATCTGATAATTGCACAATCAGTATGCGGTAAGGCATAAACCTGCATGCAAACTCTCGCCAGATCACACACTTCGTTGTATTCTACGCAGCTTAGAAATCGCATCCAGCCAGTATCTTTCCAATCCATCTATGTCCTCCGCCCCGCCCATCGACTTCGCAAGTATCTTTGAATTGGCCCCCATCGGCATGTGTGTCTCACAAAATCGTCGCATCACAGCATGCAATCAAGCTTTGGCGACGATGTTTGGCTATCTTCAAGATGATCTTATTGGGCAGTCATTTCTGATGTTGTATCCTAGCTCGGATGAATTTGAACGGACTGGCGCGCGCATCGTGCCTATCATCAATGCGACCGGCACGTATTCGGATGAGCGCATTATGAAGCGCGCCAATCACGAACTATTTTGGTGCCACGTAACTGGACGTTCATTGCATCCAAACGACGCGCATGCGGCAGGTATCTGGACTTTTGACGACTTGAGTGCCAAGCGTAAAGTTTCACAGGAATTGTCTACAAGAGAACGCGAGATTGCCGCGTTACTAGCCGATGGTCAAACCAGCAAACTAATCGCGCGCAATTTAAATTTAAGCCCACGCACAGTGGAAATGCACCGATCTAAATTAATGAAAAAACTCAATGCCACCACATCCAGCGAGTTAATTAACAAACTCTTACGAATTGGCTAATTTCCAAAGACAAAAAAATACCCAGACCTCGCAGTGTGGGTATTTTTTGTTTCAGATAAGTGGAAGTTTACGACGCGCTCAAACCATCATCTGCAGAAACTATTGCACCATTAATAAAGCGCGACTCTTCTGCTGCCAACAGCAGCAACAAGCCATCTAAATCCTCCGGCGTACCAACGCGTTTGCGTGGCAACATATCAATTAATTTCTGGCCTTGTTCGGTTCTAAAATGATCTTCGTTAATTTCAGTTTCGATATAGCCAGGACAAATCGCATTCACGTTGATACCGAACTTACCCCACTCAACCGCCATCGCTTTCGTCATTTGCACCACAGCGGCTTTGCTCATGCAGTAAATACCTAATTGCGGAATCACACGCAGGCCTGCCACTGAGGCGATATTGATAATCCGGTGTTGTTTCTTATGATCGCCTTTATAACGAGTAATCATGCGCTTTGCGGTTTCTTGCGCCACAAAAAAAGCACCGCGCTGATTGGTATCCATCACGAACGCATAATCTTCTGGAGTCACGTCGACCAACTTCTGTTGTGTCGAGACACCAGAATTATTGATCAAAATATCGATGGGACCTGCTTCGGTTTCTGCATGGGCGATTGCTGATTTAATACTCGCATAATCCGTCACATCCAGAGCGACCACATGCGCCGCGCCACCATCGGCCTCTATCTCTGCGCGCAACTCTTTTAGTCGATCTATACGGCGCGATGCCAACACAACTTGCGCGCCTGCCATTGCCAATACTTTGGCGAAACGCGCGCCTAAGCCACTCGATGCGCCAGTAATGAGCGCGACCTTACCTTCAAAATTAACTTCTATACCCATCTTATTCTCCAACTCATTATCAATACGACGATCACTTACATCAAACTGCCACTTAGTCGAGCTGAAAACCAACTCACTCCACAATTCGCTCAAATCATACTCGCAATCAACATGATGATGGGAAATTGCCACTAAGGTATTCAGCCTAATTTTGTGTTTTAGTAGAAAAAATCAAATTTTTAATCACAATTCCCATTTTCATTGATGCTGACATACAGGCTTTGTGACAAAAATCTGGGATAATTCAGACTTAAATGCAGATTCAAATTACAACAATAAAACTGCATTAGAAATCCACCACTAGTCGATCGCCTTGCACATTTGAGCAAGTGTCAATAAGATCGTGCATCAACTTTAGCTAGCTACTGCATATCAATTAGAAAGCCCTGACTATTATGACTACCTCACAAAAATTACTCGAAGAATACGGCCCTCGCGATGCCATGGAATATGACGTTGTCATCGTCGGTGGTGGTCCAGCTGGTTTGTCTGCGGCGATCAAGCTCAAACAACTAGCCGCTGAAAGTGGCAAAGAAGTTTCTGTCGTGGTCTTGGAAAAAGGTGGCGAGCCCGGTGCGCATATTTTGTCTGGTGCGATTATGGATCCGATTGCTTTGACCGAACTTTTCCCAAATTGGAAAGAACTCGGCGCACCGCTAAATACGCCAGTCACGGAAGACCGTATCTATGTATTGACAGAAAATAGCGCTCTCAAGACACCGAATTGGCTGGTTCCAAAATGCTTTCATAACGAAGGCAACTACATCGTCTCATTAGCCAATGTCACACGTTGGTTAGCGCAACAAGCCGAAGCACTAGGTGTAGAAGTTTTTCCAGGCTTCACGGCTGCCGAAGTCTTGTTCAATGAAGATGGCTCAGTCAAAGGTGTAGCGACTGGCAATATGGGTGTGAATCGCGAAGGTGAAGCTTCTCCGTCATTCCAGATCGGCATGGAGCTGCATGCTAAATACACCTTGTTCGCAGAAGGTGCGCGCGGCCATCTTGGTAAACAAATGATTGCAAAGTACGAACTCGACAAAGGCAAAGATCCGCAGTCTTACGGTATCGGCATTAAAGAATTATGGGAAATTGATCCGTCCAAACATCAAGAAGGTTTAGTCGTACATACAACCGGCTGGCCGATGATGAGTGAATACGCTGGCTCTTTCCTATATCACCTGGAGAACAATCAAGTCGCGGTGGGTTATGTCGTCGGCCTTGCTTACGAAAATCCTTACATCTCGCCATTTGAAGAATTCCAACGCTTTAAAACACATCCAACAATTCG
>DLGN01000197.1:8045-10068 GCA_002482715.1 Oxalobacteraceae bacterium UBA7693 | reverse complement strand
GTTTCTTCGAAGGGGCAAAACGTATTTCCTACGGCGCACGGGCGATCACTGCGGGCGGTTTGCAATCTCTGCCTAAATTGACATTCCCAGGCGGGGCATTAATCGGCTGTGATGCAGGTTTCTTGAACATGAGCCGTATCAAAGGTAGTCATGCTGCAATTAAAACAGGCATGCTGGCAGCAACGGCGGCTTTTGAGGCTTTAGGTGCAGAACGTCAACACGATGAGCTGACCGCGTACACAACAGCATTTGAAGCATCCTGGTTACATGAAGAATTACATATCGCACGTAACGTCAAAAATCTCTTGAAAAAAGGCGCTTATGGCTCACCATTCGTCTGGTTGGATCAAGTCTTATTGCGTGGTAAGGCGCCATGGACTTTGCGTCACTCTACGCCAGATCACGCCTGCCTGCGCCCTGCTTCTGAGTTCACACCTATCAACTATCCTAAGCCTGACGGTAAGCTGACTTTTGATCGTTTATCTTCCGTGTTTATCTCCAACACGAATCACGCTGAAGATCAGCCCATCCATCTGACCTTAAAAGACGCCAGCGTGCCAGTCAATATTAATTTGGCGAAATACGCTGGGCCAGAAAGTCGCTACTGCCCGGCTGGCGTGTATGAATATGTAAAAACCGATGAAGGCGCGGATCGCTTGCAGATCAATGCGCAGAATTGCGTGCACTGTAAAACTTGCGATATCAAAGACCCGACGCAGAATATCGTTTGGGTGACACCTGAAGGTGGTGGTGGGCCGAATTATCCGAGTATGTAACTCATTACTGAATGCAATGAGGAGTGCATTTATGTACTCTTCAAACATAAAAAAAACCGCTAAATCTTTAGCGGTTTCTTTACTTTATAAAGCCCATTCTTGCTTAAGAATTTTGTCCAACCAAAACGCACCGATGACGGTTTTCACATCGGTGATTTTTCCTGATTTGACCCACTCCAATACTTCAGAGACTGGTGCAGTGAAAGTTTCCAGAAACTCTTCTTCATCGAGTTTGGCATCACCGGCAACTAAGCCACGTGCCAGATAGATATCCAGATGTTCATCGGCGTAGGCAATCGCGTTATGGATGGTGCAGAGAAATTGCCAGTCACTTGCGGTATATCCAGTTTCTTCTTTGAGTTCACGTTTTGCGCAAACTAAAGAGTCTTCATTTGGATCGATTTTGCCAGCTGGGAATTCGAGAAAAACTTGATTTAAGGGATAACGGAACTGGCGTTCCATTAGGACTGTGCCATCTTCAAACAGCGGCAGAATCACAACCGCACCTGGATGCTTGATGTATTCTCGGGTGACCAGATTGCCGTCTGGCAGTCTGACGGTATCTTTTTCCACGTGCAAGAAATTACCTTGATAAACACGTTGGCTATCAACTTTAATTTCTGCGAGTTGGGGGTTTTGATCCGGACCCAGATCAGGAATATTCATGCGGAGTCAATTCTTTAGTCAGAATTTTTACGTAAGTAGCGATACACGAAACCTGGGAACGCGAACACGATAAATAAACATGCAGTGATCGCGAAAAATTCCCAACGCTGATCAAAGCGATTGCCTGCGTTTGATTCAAGCAAAAATCCCAGGCTACCAACGACAAAGTACAAGACGATCAATTCTAATAATCGCAACCAAACCGTTTTCTTACTATTCAATCGAAGAAGACCAAATACGCGTTCTGTAAAAAATGGGAGACTTGCGGCAAGAAGTGCCACAATAATCACAAGCCAACTTGATAGTGATGTATTCAAAGCACTTCTCTTTTATGTAGAAGATAAAACTTAGGAGGCTAAAGTGCTCTTAATTGCATCAACACAGCTTTGCAATAAAGAACCCGGCATGATGCCCAAAGCTAACACAGCTAAGCCATTAGCACTCAAAACAATTTTGAGATCCATGTGCGCAACAATAGGTGTCGTATCAACTGGCTCGTCAAAGTACATTACTTTAACAATGCGTAAGTAGTAGAAAGCGCCTATCAAAGAGAACAGCACTGCTAATACTGCCAACCATAC
>DLGN01000197.1:0-8005 GCA_002482715.1 Oxalobacteraceae bacterium UBA7693 | reverse complement strand
GCATAGAAACCCATCAATGGCGGGATACCTGCCAGTGAGAACATCAACAGCAACATGATAAAGGCGAACCATTTGCTACGCTTATTCAGACCTTTAAGATCTGCAATATTTTCAGCTTCAAAACCTGCACGGGACAATAGTAAGATAATGCCGAATGTGCCTAAAGTTGTCATCACATAGGTGATTGTGTAGAACATTGAAGCGCTATATGCCTCGCCAGCTAATGTGATGTTGCCATTTGACACGCCGGACAAGAAGCCCAACAACATAAAGCCCATTTGTGAAATGGTCGAATACGCCAACATACGCTTCAAATTGGTTTGTGCAATCGCAGTGATGTTACCTATTGCCATTGACATCACCGCAAGTACCATCAACATTTGCTGCCAATCGATCACTTGTGGGAACAAGCCTTCTACTAATAAACGGAAGGTAATGGCAAACGCCGCCAATTTTGGTGCGCCACCCAGCAGCAAAGTCACAACCGTCGGAGAACCTTGATACACGTCTGGTACCCACATATGGAATGGCACCACACCTAATTTAAAGGCCAAACCAGCGACTAGGAAAACAATACCGAACACCAAGATAGTCTTATTTGCCGTTGCAGACGCCGCAATTTTTGACATTTCATTGAGATTCAAAGTACCTGTCGCACCGTACAGCATGGAAATGCCGTACAACAAAAATCCTGAAGCCAAAGCGCCTAAGACAAAATACTTCATCGCCGCTTCAGTAGAAACCGTATGATCGCGACGCAATGCAACCAAGGCATATAAAGCCAAGGACATTAATTCCAAACCGAGGTAGATAATCAAAAGATTATTACCAGAGATCATCACCATTTGACCAAGCAATGCGAATAATGCCAGTACATAATATTCACCACCGAGCAGACCATTTGTCATAGCGCGGTCGGTCGCATATTGGCGGCCATAGATAAACGTCACACCCACCGCAATATAACTAAACATCTTCAGCAAATTCGACATCGCATCAGAGACGAACATGTTATTGCTCAAATAGACCGAGCTCGGTGCTGTTGCATTCATTGTCAACACGCCGCAGACACCCAGAGCCACTAAGCTCAGGGCGTATGTCACATTTCGCTTATCGTCAGGAAGAAACATATCGATCAGCAAGATCGCGCAAATCGACAGTAGCAAAAATACTTCTGGATAAAGTGATGGTGGAATCAGGTTCATATTATTGATTTCTAATTTCTAATGACGACTATGGTGCAATTTTGGATGTGGCGACATGTTTCAACAAATCAGCCACGGAGACTTGCATAGCATCGGTGAACGGCGCTGGATATACACCCATCGCAATCACTGCAATCGCCAGCACACCCAACATAAAGAATTCACGCGTATTCAAATCGGTCAATTTTGCGACATGATCGTGGGTGATCGCACCGAACACGACACGTTTTACCATCCACAAAGAATATGCTGCACCGAAAATTAAGGCTGTTGCAGCCAACAAACCGATCCAGAAATTAAACTTAACCGCACCGATGATAACCATGAATTCACCAACAAAACCTGAAGTCGCTGGTAAGCCACAATTTGCCATTGAGAACAAAACAAATAAGGCAGCGAACTTTGGCATCGTATTGACAACCCCACCGTAATCAGCAATCTCACGTGAATGCACGCGGTCATACAAAACACCGATACACAAGAACATCGCGGCAGAAATAAATCCGTGAGAAATCATTTGTACGATCGCACCCTGCACTGCCAATTCATTAAACATGAAGAAGCCTAGCGTGACAAAACCCATGTGCGCAATCGAAGAATATGCCACCAATTTCTTCATATCTTTTTGCACCAAGGCGACCAAACCGATATAAATCACTGCGATCAAAGACAAAGTAATCATCATGCCAGACAAGTAATGACTAGCATCTGGCGCGATTGGTAAAGAGAAACGTAAGAAACCATAAGCACCAAGTTTCAACATAATCGCCGCCAATACGACGGAACCACCAGTTGGCGCTTCAACGTGGGCATCTGGCAACCAAGTATGCACAGGCCACATCGGGACTTTGACCGCAAATGCCATCAAGAAAGCGATGAACAAGAAAATTTGCTCATGCAAAGTCAACGGTAATTGATGCCAAGCCAAGATATCGAAAGACTGATTCGACTTGAAGTAGAGATAAATAATCGCTACCAAGGTCAACAAAGAACCCAACAAGGTGTAGAGAAAAAACTTAAACGCTGCATAAACCCGATTTGGACCACCCCAGACACCGACAATGATGTACATAGGAATCAAAGTCGCCTCAAAGAATACGTAGAACAACAGGCCATCAGTAGCGCAAAAAACGCCAATCATGAGACCAGACAAAATCAAGAAAGCACCCATGTACTGAGCGACGTTTTTCTCTATCACTTCCCATGCAGCAATCACCACAATCACCGTAATGAATGCCGTCAATGGCACCAACCACATGGAAATACCATCAACTCCCAAAGCGTAGAAAGCATTAAAACGTTCGATCCAATTCATGCGTTCAACAAACTGCATGCCATGTGCGGCATTATCAAATCCTTGAATTACAGGAATAGTGACAGCAAAACTAATTAGCGAGCCAACCAAGGCAATCAGACGAACCAAACCAGGGTTCTTATCACGACCAAAAGCTAATACGAAAACGCCAAATGCGATTGGTAACCAGATCGACAGGCTTAATAATGGAGAGTTTGACAGCATCATGATTATCTTATTATGGTCACTTATTTAGCAAACGGGAGAGGCATGAAATAAATCAAGAAGCCTAATACACCCAAAATCATCACCAGCGCGTAGTGATAGATGAAACCAGTCTGGAACAGGCGAATTAATTTGGAGAATAAACCAACCAACTTCGCACTACCATTCACGACCAAGCCATCAATCAAACCTTTGTCACCGATATTCCACAAACCACCACCCAATAAGCGTGCACCACCAGCAAACACCACTTCATTGAATTTGTCCATGTAGTATTTATTGTCGAGCAAAGTAAATACAGCACTAAATTTCTGTTTAATCATGGTTGGAATCGAAGGTTTCACCATGTAGAAGTAGTAAGACAGAGCAACACCAGCGACCGCTAACCAAAATGGTGCCGTCTGCAGAGAATGGATTCCCATTGCCTGCCAACCATGGAAGTGCTCTTTCAACTCACTCATTGCCGGATGCGCAGCAGCATCAATGAAAATGACATCTTTAAAGAAATCACCGTATAACATCGGCTCAACCGCATATAAACCAATCAATACAGATGGAATTGCTAATAGAACTAAAGGAACCCAAACCACCGCTGGAGACTCATGCGGTTTTTGTCCTGGCGCCAAACCATGATGGTGGTCATCATGATGATCATCGTGACCATGTGCGTCGTGAGCATGTCCAAAGTTTTCCTTACCGTGGAATACGAGGAAATACATACGGAAAGAATAAAAAGCGGTTACAAACACACCTGCCAATACCGCGAATTTTGCAAAGCCAGAACCCGGCAAGTTCGACAACATTACTGCTTCAATAATCGAATCTTTCGAATAGAAGCCGGAGAAAAATGGCGTACCAATCAACGCTAAAGAACCCAGCAATGAAGTAATCCATGTAATTTTCATGTATTTGCGCAAGCCACCCATATTGCGGATGTCTTGGTCATGATGCATACCGATAATCACCGAGCCAGCCGCTAAGAACAGCAAGGCTTTAAAGAACGCGTGCGTCATCAAATGGAATACTGCAACGGAATAGGCAGACGCGCCTAACGCAACGGTCATATAACCCAACTGTGACAAGGTCGAGTAAGCAACCACACGTTTAATATCATTTTGAATGATGCCTAAGAAACCCATGAACAAGGCAGTAATAGCGCCGATGATCATGATGAAACTCAAAGCCGTTTCGGACATTTCGAACAATGGCGACATACGTGCCACCATGAAAATCCCTGCAGTAACCATAGTCGCAGCGTGAATCAGAGCTGAAATTGGTGTTGGACCTTCCATAGAGTCTGGCAACCAAACGTGCAATGGAAATTGCGCTGACTTACCCATGGCGCCAATAAACAAACAGATACAAGCAACCGTGATCAACATCCAATCTGTGCCAGGCAGCATTAGTGGTGCCAGTTCATCTTTCTTCGCGAACACTTCCGCGTAATCCATAGAACCAGTATAAGCAACCAACAAACCAATACCTAAAATAAAACCAAAATCACCAACACGATTCACCAAAAAGGCTTTCATGTTCGCATAAATTGCGGTTGGCTTTGTGTACCAAAAACCGATCAATAAGTAAGAAACCAAACCAACTGCTTCCCAACCAAAGAACAATTGCAGGAAGTTATTGCTCATAACGAGCATCAACATCGAGAAGGTAAAAAGGGAAATATAAGCGAAGAAACGGTTGTAACCTTCGTCTTCTGCCATGTAGCCTACCGTGTAGATGTGCACCATCAGCGACACAAAAGTCACTACGCACATCATCATTGCAGTCAAGCTATCGACCAGAAAACCAACTTCCAATTTCAAACTACCAACGGTCATCCAATGATACAAAGTCGCATTGTATTTTGCGCCGTCCAAGACTTCCGACAAAGTCATACAGGACAAAATGAAAGCGACCAAAACACCAAGTATCGTCGCCGTATGCGAAACCTTGCGTCCGACCAGATTGCCGAAAAATTTCGTACCTAACAGACCTGCGATTGCTGCACCAGCAAGTGGTGCTAACGGCACTGCCAGCAATAAATGTGGGTTAAGTTGCCCCGCCATAATGACCCTTTGTTATCTTAATTCTTTTAAATTCTCGAAATGTTTTCAAACCAGGAAGACTATTACTAATTAGCCTTTGAGTGTACCCAAGTCATCTACATTAATCGTGTCCAGATTACGGAACATAACAACTAAAATCGCCAAACCAATTGCAGATTCTGCCGCCGCCACCGTCAAAATAAAGAACACAAATATCTGTCCTGCTGCATCCCCAAGATAATGTGAGAATGCGACAAAATTCATATTTACTGCCAACAACATCAATTCAATCGACATCAACAACACAATGATGTTTTTACGATTCATGAAGATACCGACAATTGAAATGGCGAATAAGATCGCACCCAAAATCAAGAAGTGAGTCAGTGTCAAAGTCATTTATGCACCTGTGTTTTCTGCATTTGCCTGCGTATTTGCGCGATCAGACTCTGCTTTCATACTAACGATACGAATACGATCAGCGCGTTTCACTTTTACTGCCGCAGCTGGATCAAAATATTTACTATCTTTACGGCGACGCAAGGTCAAAGCAACTGCTGCAACGATTGCCAACAACAGAATCACTGCGGCAACTTCAAAAGCAAAAATATAATTAGTGAAAATCTCAATACCTAAAGCTTTCGTCGAGCCGATCTCTGAAGCAGCTGCAGGAACGGTATTGTCCGGGCGCAGGAAACCTTTTAACAATACCGCAGACATTTCCAATGCAACAATCACACCGACGATAGCCGCCAATGGCAAACGCCCCGAGAAGCCGTCACGCAACTTATCCATGTTGATGTCTAACATCATGACTACGAACAAGAATAAAACCATTACCGCGCCGACATACACCAGCACCAATACGATCGCTAAAAATTCCGCCTTCAATAACAACCAAATACCGGCCGCAGTAAAAAACGACAAGACCAAAAACAAAGCAGCATGCACCGGATTACGTGCAGTAATCACTTGAGTCGCAGCGAGAATTAAAATCGCTGAGAATGCATAAAATAAGGCAGTAACAAAATCCATAGTTCAGCTCTTCCAGTCTTAGCGGTATTTGGCGTCAGCTTGACGTGCTGCCGCGATTTCTGGTTCGTTACGATCACCCACTGCGAGCAACATCTCTTTCGTGAAATACAAATCACCACGTTTTTCACCGTGATATTCAAGCACATGGGTTTCTACGATTGAATCAACAGGGCAAGACTCTTCGCAAAAACCACAGAAGATACACTTGGTTAAATCAATATCGTAACGCGTCGTGCGACGTGAACCATCTTCCCGTTGATCAGATTCAATCGTGATCGCCATTGCTGGGCAAACTGCTTCGCATAATTTACAAGCGATACAACGTTCTTCGCCATTTGGGTAGCGTCGCAATGCATGCAAACCACGAAAACGTGGTGACTGCGGTGTTTTTTCCTCAGGAAATTGCACCGTAATTTTGCGCGCAAACATATAACGACCTGTCAAAGCTAAACCTTTGATCAACTCGCGCAGCATTAAACTGCCAAAGAAATCCTTAATTGCTTCCATTATTTGCTTCCATTATTTGCTGGCATTTTGCTTTAGCCGGTTACTTCCAAATATTCCAGGAGGTTTGCATCCATGCAGCGACGATAACCAAGTAGACCAAGGTGAGAGGAATAAACACTTTCCAACCCAAACGCATAATTTGATCGTAACGATAACGTGGGAAAGAAGCACGTGCCCAGATAAACAAAGACACCACAAAGAAAGTCTTCACACCCAACCAAATCCAACCAGGCAAGTAAGCCAACAAACCTAATATAGGAACCGCATGACCAATTGGTGAGTTCCAACCACCGAGGAACATCAAGGAAGCCAATGCAGAAATCAAAATCATATTGGCATATTCTGCGAGGAAGAACATCGCAAACGACATACCAGAATATTCAACCATATGACCTGCAACGATTTCAGATTCCCCCTCAACCACGTCAAACGGATGACGATTCGTTTCGGCGATACCAGAAATAATGTAGATCACAAACATAGGCAGCAATGGCAGCCAATTCCAAGAAAGGAAATTCCAGCCATGCTCAGCAAAATAGCCTTTAGTCTGGCCATTCACAATATCAATTAAATTCAAGCTACCAGAGACCATCAAGACGATCACCAATACGAAACCCATCGCAATTTCGTAAGAAACCATTTGCGCAGAAGCACGCATCGCACCTAAGAAAGCGTACTTCGAGTTAGACGCCCAACCAGCAATGATGATGCCGTAAACTTCCATCGACGTGATTGCCATGACCAATAACAAACCGGCGTTCACATTGGCCAACACCACATCGGGGCCAAACGGAATCACCGACCAAGCAGCCAAGGCCGGCATAATCGTCATGATCGGCGCAATCACGAACAAAACCTTATTCGCTTTTGCTGGGATGATGATTTCTTTAAGCAGTAACTTTAAAGCATCAGCAATTGGTTGCAGCAAACCAGCAGGACCAACACGATTTGGGCCGAGACGAACGTGCATCCAGCCTATCATTTTACGTTCCCACAAAGTCAGATAGGCGACACAACCCATAACTGGCAAGGTGATGCAGACGATCTTGACCAATGTCCATACCAACGGCCATAAACCACCAAGGTACTCCACACCGTAAGATTGAACCGTATCTAAGAAATTCATTATGCACGCTCCACATTAATTGGGCCGAACATCGCACCCAGTTGATGCGTTGCCAAAACACCGGCAGCCACGCGCACGACGGTCGCAGGCAAAGTTTTATCAAGCTTAGCAGCACCCAGCACCGAACTACCTGCTTGCGTCAATTTCACAAAATCACCATCGGCAAGACCTAGGCGTGCAAACTCTGCGGCACTCAAGCTGATGGCGGCAGCTTTTGCATCTGCGGTACGCTGCAAGGATTCAGAACGACGCACGATGGCATCAGTACTATAGATANNGCAACGCCACTAGTCACAGCTACGTCGGCAATATTATTGAGTTTAGCGGATAAGTCAGTTTGCCCTTGACCTAAAACGGCGTCACGAATCGCTTCAGCTGTTTCGAACTCAAAGTTATCCAGACCTAACAAATTGCCCAGTACACGCAATACTTTCCAAGCTGGACGCGTATCGCCTAATGGCTTCACCACGCCGTGGAAGCTTTGCGCACGACCTTCGCAATTGACGAAAGTACCGGCTGTTTCGGTAAATGGAGAAATCGGCAACAAGACATCCGCGTATTCCATACCATGTTT
>DLGN01000157.1 GCA_002482715.1 Oxalobacteraceae bacterium UBA7693 | reverse complement strand
ACAGAAGATTACCAAGACGATCCGCAACTTCCAGATACAAGGAATTGTTTGCTGGACTGAGTTTAGTAGTTTCTACCATTGCGTCTCTTTATCAAAAATTATCTGCCCAAAAATATCATTGGATTTTGGATTCAGGTAAGGCTTCTCAATACAAAGCCCATTCGTCTGAAATATATACTCTATCATGTCAACCTGTACTTCAATTTTTTGCTCACCAGCTAAATAGGCTTGCACAATACCCTCCGCCACCAAGCCACAACGATGCATACCAAAACTTGTCTTAGCTTTAAAATCTTCAGCCATCCCTACACCGCTAACTAGGCCACATGTAAACAAGGGGATTCCTTCTCGCAAACGGATAGTTGCTGCTTTATGCATGTCCATGATCAAGGATGCAACTAAAGTGTAATAACGTCTAGCAACATAAAGAACTGCGGAATCAGCGCGCGTATACATCTTCGCCTGCACTAAAGACTTAAACTTGAATGGAATATGGTAACGATTTAAGGTCACAGTAATTTGCGCCATTAAATCGACAGCCGCATGTGCAGCAACATTAAAATAGAAACGCACAAGAGCACTCTCGTCAAACTGATCCGACAAAGTTCGTCCAAATGCAAAAAAGAAGCTTGGCTGTACATCAGTAGAGCCGCTAAACATACGGATACTGACAAAATCGCCCGCGATCGGTGCAACACCTGGCCATTTATAGGTCGAATATTCACCTGCTATCGCAACCCGACTTCTATCGGCCTTTTGCACAAAGACACGACCATCGCTACTAGTTTCATAAATCTGCCACCCTGGATCCCAACCGTCTTTATTGTCGTTAGCAGCATGAAACAAATTCGTCAAATTTTCATTCTTAAAATCGGCCGATTCCGGATCTTCATGCGAGGGGAAATAACCAACATAGCATTCATCGTAAAACTTAGCATTCAAGTGGGAGAGCAATTGACTGGTATCAGGATCTGCTGCCTCTTTCTCTGGCGAAGTGGCGGTAGGCGCGTCCAAACTATAGGTGACGCCATCAAATACATACGCTGTAAGACTTGTAATTGAAACACGCTGACAGATAGCTGTCAGTTGTTCACGTAAAATCGAATCGGGTTTCATAACGCACCTTCTGCGAAACCAAACAGTTCTGCGGCAGCTCTGCGCGGATCAAGTAAAACTTGCTGACTCAAATCTACTAAGGCGTAAGCGTGCGGACTCATCTCAGTACAAAAACGAAGCGATTCAAAAGCGGTTTGTAGCATTCGTACAGCTGCAAACTCCAAGCAAGCAATCAAATACGCAGAGCGATTTTTAGTCGCAATTTGACGAGCTTGGCAGTAGCTATTCCAAAATGCTTGAATACTAGAAAACATATTTGGCATGCTTTTTAAGGTTTCATCGACCATATTCTGACGTTGTTGTTTCATATCGCGATAATGACGCATGATCCAAAACGACAAATATGCGTGAAACACTGCTCCCACATCCCAACGTGCGTCACCAATGTCAACGACCTCCCAATCAATTATCTTCAATTGTTGCGTACCGTTATCTGGATAGACCAAACAATTATCCCATTTGATATCGGCATGAATCACTTCTTCAAAACACCAAACGTCGAATAACCTCGCCAGATCTAACTGCAACTGAGGTAAGCCACGCACAACCACACCGAGCTGTTCTGCACCGCCACTCAAATGTGCCGGATCAAAATAAGACTTCTTGTGGTAAGTGAAAATCCAAGGCACTTTTTTCGAAAAACTTGGTAACTTTTGCGCATCAGATTGGACGTTGAAATCAATTGCATGAAAAGTACTTAATGCCTTCCCCAAAGCAGTAGCAATAGACTCTGGAAAAGTAGCCTGCTGCTGATAGTATTCACGCAGATTTTGGCTATGCGGCAAGAGCTCCAAGATTAAGCTATGTCGTGCAGCATCATAATCAATGATATTTGGAATTGATCTAGCCCAATCTGGGAATTGCTGCGCCCATTGATAACAAGCTACCTCTCTTCGTATTAAAGTACGAGGTAACTCCTCTAGCGATCTCACCTGTTTAATGAAGCAACCGCGATTATCTCCCAATCGTACTTTGAAATTTCTATTGTTCTGTCCTGCCTCTATTACCGTAAATTGACCATCAACAATATCGCTAATTTGCGTATAGGAGCGAGCAATAAGATAATATGCAAGATTCGCGGCGGTTAAAAACATAGATAGATGAAAAGACCAAAAAAGTGGACAAAAAAACCCGAAGCATATTAGTGGCTTCGGGTTTTATAAAAAACCTGTCATGTTGGTGCTTTATGCCCACAGACATTACCTGTGGCAAAGCATTAGCACAAAAATGCAGGGGCAGCTTGGTAGGAGTTCAATCCGCGTTGGTATTGCGGTGGTGCTGCGAATTTTCTGATTGACGAGGTCGCCATTTCCGCACACGTCTGAGAACAAGTTGCCGAAGAATCACATCCCTGTTCTGTACTTGGAGAGTTAGGAGCTTCCTCGCAGGTCTGAGAACAAGTTGCTGATGATTCACATCCCTGTTCCGTACTAGGAGAGTCAAGGGTTCCC
>DLGN01000346.1:1290-5102 GCA_002482715.1 Oxalobacteraceae bacterium UBA7693 | reverse complement strand
GCTAAAATCTCGGCACCAAATGCTTCCGCTTTTTCAAATGCGCCAACATGGTTCGCATCAAACAAAATCAGTGGATGTAAATTACCATCGCCAGCATGAAACACATTGGCGCACACCATCTGATAACGTTGTTCCATTTGACGAATCGCATTCAACACTTGCGCCAGATGTTTGCGTGGAATCGTGCCGTCTACACAGTAATAATCAGGTGATATTCTGCCAGCCGCAGGAAATGCATTTTTACGACCAGACCACAGTTTCAAACGTTCAGCTTCGCTAAATGATACGGTCAAATGACTTGCCCCAGCAGCATTCAAGATTGCACTCATGCGTATCACTTCTTCTGCTACCTCTTCCGCATTTCCATCTGACTCGCACAAGAGAATTGCAGCAGCATTCATATCGTAACCAGCATGCACAAAAGGTTCGACCATCCTGATTGAGGTTTGATCCATCATTTCGAGTCCCGCTGGAATAATGCCCTCCGCGATAATTTGTGCAACTGCGTGTCCAGCTTGTTCCACTTCACTAAATGAAGCCACTATCACTTGTGCAGTCTGCGCTTTCGGAATCAATTTCACAGTGACTTCGGTAACGATACCGAGCATTCCTTCCGATCCAATAAACACAGCAAGCAAATCCAAGCCAGGTGAATCAAGTGCCTCGCTTCCCAACTCAAGAATGTCACCATCCATCGTGACAATCTTTACGCGCAACACATTATGGTTGGTTAAACCGTATTTCAAACAATGTACACCACCGGCATTTTCTGCAACATTGCCGCCTATAGTGCAAGCTAACTGCGACGAAGGATCTGGTGCGTAATACAAGCCAGCATCGGCAGCGGCATCTGAGATGGCGAGATTGCGCACACCTGGTTGTACTTTTGCTGTGCGCGCATAGGCATTGAGTTCCAAGATTTTATTCAGCTTAGCAGTCGATAGAACCACGCCATTCTCGATTGGCGTTGCACCACCAGACAATCCAGTACCCGCACCACGCGGCACGACTGGCACTTGAAAATCACGACAAATTTTGAGTATTGCGACGATTTGCGTCTCGTTGTCAGGCAATACAACGATCAGTGGCAATTGCTTGTAGGTGCTTAATGCATCACATTCATACGGACGCGTATCTTCCGCATCGGACAAAATACTATGCGCGGGCATTATTTTGCGCAAGGCTGCTACGATAGCCGCCCGTATCTTTGCACTATCCATCCAAACACCTCATGGTTTCACTGATCATGGTTTCACTGATCTCAGCGATCACAATGAGTGTAGCCTGTAGCGAAGAATTTGTGAGTAGGAAATAATTATTGGATAAAAAAAAGACGCCGCAGCGTCTTTTTTTGTATGCAGCCGACAATTGACTTATGCAGAAAACGAAGATCCGCAACCGCAAGTCGATTGTGCATTCGGATTTTTAATCACGAACTGAGCACCTTCTAAATCATCTTTATAATCGATTTCAGCACCGACTAAATACTGGTAGCTCATCGCATCAACCAGCAATTGCACACCATTTTTATCCATAATGGTGTCATCTTCATTGGTCACTTCATCAAACGTAAATCCGTATTGAAAACCAGAGCACCCGCCGCCTTGCACGAACACACGTAATTTCAAATCTGGGTTACCTTCTTCTTCAATCAATTGTGCGACTTTAGCAGCAGCACTATCGGTGAAAATAATTGGGGTTGGCATATCAGTAACAGCGTTCATCATTTTCTCCTGCTTGTTGGCTCAAATTAGCGCAAATTAGTTCAAATCAGATAGCTATTATAGACCTTATTTCGCAAGCTAGTTAGATGCAGCTAACTTCAAGACCGGCTCGGCATTTTGATCATGCGCAAGCTTTCCTGAAACTAAGGCGCCGTTCATCATTTCCAATGCTTTGTAATGCACATCGCCCGAAATTTTTGCCTTGCTTTGCAATTCAATCAATTCAGTAGAAATCACCGGTCCATTAATCACACCGTTCACAACCACATGTCCGGCACGAACCTCGCCATCAATGACGGCTTGCTCTGAAATCACCAAAATACTTGCCGTACCTGATTCAGCAATCACATTACCTTTTACGTGCCCATCAATGCGTAATCCACCTTTAAAGTGAATGTCGCCCTCGATACTGGTACTTGAGCCAATCAGGCTATCAATGGTGCTTTTATTTTTACGATTAAACATGCAAACTCCTCTATCTTTTTAGAATATTGACAGTGTTTAATAAAAAGATCGCCGCTTATTAAGCTAGGCAATACACGACGAACTTACAAACTAAGCGATTGCTTAGCGCGTAACTCACCTTTTTCGAGAACTGTCATCTGTGCTGATTTTACGGTAACACCTTCTGGCAAAGCAATTTGCCCCTCTAATCTTTGGTAATGCTTAAACGAGAGTTTTAACTTTGCCGCCTCACCTGATTTAGGATCAGGAAATTCCATCATAACAGGTTTACCATCTTGAATTAGTGTCAAGCTGATATGCATTTCACCACTAAATTCACGAACCGTCTTACCACCTTGCATCACCAAAGCACGATAACGTAACTGATTGGGAGCTGCCAATTCCATCTTTACTTTTTGCAAGGTAATGCCCTGTGGGCGATTAGCAGAAGGCATTAAACTCTCAAAAAATGCGAGATCGTCTTTGATTTTATTATTTTCGGCTGTCAAAGCATTGATTTGGTCGGTCAATTGCTTTTGTATCGATTTCTCAATATTTTGCTGACTTTCTATGGTGGCCGCCACTGCTTGCAATTTGTCACGCTCCGCAGTCAAGCTGCTAACTTTATCTTGCAAAGCAGTCATCTGCTCCGGCGAGAACTTAGGGCCAAAGGCAAAACTACGCCCCATGTCGTAAGTCCACATCGCGATCGCACCACCTAATCCAATGACCACCGCAAACAAGGCAAACTTAATTGGCCAAGGCAAATGCTGATTGATCGTCATCTTTGACGCTGTCCTGCGACGACGAAAAAATTTAGAAATTGGCATAGTCAGGCTCAGATATCAGCTTAAGGATTGACTGGCACATGCTGCAAACCAGTGCTCTCATCCAAACCGAACATGATATTCATGCACTGCACTGCCTGGCCGGATGCGCCTTTGACCAAATTATCCTGCACCACCAAAATCACGACATGCTTGCCATTACCAGGACGATGCAAAGCGATACGCAGCATATTCGAAGCACGGGTTGAGCGCGTCTCTGGGTGTGATCCAAACGGCATGACGTCAACGAAGGTCTCGTCTTTGTAAGCATCTTCAAACAAGGCTTGCAAAGCCTCATTGCTGATCTCTTTAGTTAATTGTGCGTATAAAGTGGAATGCATGCCGCGTATCATAGGCACCAGATGCGGGGTAAACAATAGCTCGACTTTATCTTGAGTCAGGCGCTGCAATTGCTCGATGGTTTCAGGTGTATGACGGTGCCCGGCCACACCATAGGCTTTAAAACTGTCACTAGATTCAGAGAATAAAATCCCGATTTCTGCTTTACGACCAGCACCCGAAACGCCAGACTTGCAATCAGCGATCAGATTACCGGCATCAATCACGCCAGCTTTCAATAAAGGGGCAAAACCCAGTTGCATGGTCGTTGGATAGCAACCAGGATTACCGATCAAACGTGCGTTCTTAATTTTGTCACGATTGAGTTCAGGCAAACCATACACAGCTTCTGACAATAAGTCTTTGCAGCTATGTTCCATGCCATACCATTTTTCAAACTGCGCCACGTCTTGCATACGGAAATCCGCGGCCAGATCGATCACCTTCACACCATTTGCCAAAAGCTCTGGTGCCTGCG
>DLGN01000346.1:0-1280 GCA_002482715.1 Oxalobacteraceae bacterium UBA7693 | reverse complement strand
AGAACACCACATCACACTCATTTAAGTTTGCTTTATCGGGCGAAGAAAACGCCAGATCAACACGGCCACGCAAGGAAGGATACATTTGCGCCACTGGCACGCCATCTTCCTTACGCGAAGTAATGGCAGTCAATTGCGCTTGTGGATGGGTCGCTAAAATTCTGAGCAACTCCACACCTGTATAACCTGTTCCACCTACGATACCGATCTTGATCATTTTTACTGTCCTAAACTGAAGCTGATGCCGTTAAGAAATTATGCGTCCATTCTAGCAGCCGAAGCCTGAATTCCCAATAGACGATTGTTTCTGTTTGCCTTATCAAAAGGCATTTAAAGCTTTTTGCCGGAGAGGACGTAGAGGTTTTCTGGTACGAGCCATTAATTCATGGCTTGTCATTCCCGCGTAGGCGGGAATCTAGTGACTCTAGCTGGGCAAGTGAAATTGCCTCATCGAAATCAAAGCAAAAATCTCTGCGCCTTCCGCGCCTCTGCATCGAAAGAAATCCTAAATTACCAAAACTAAGGCGAAAAAAAACCGCCAAATTGGCGGTTTTTTTGTTCCAGCAAAAATCTGCAAAAAGCAAATTAACGCTTGGAGAATTGTTTTGCGCGACGTGCTTTGCGCAAACCAACTTTTTTACGTTCAACTTCACGAGCATCACGAGTAACGAAGCCAGCTTTGGACAATTCAGATTTCAAAGTTGCATCGTAGTCGATCAAAGCACGTGTGATACCGTGACGAACCGCGCCGTATTGGCCAGATTCACCACCACCGTGTACATTGATCATGATGTCGAATGTTTCGAGGTGATTAGTCAACTCGAGTGGTTGACGGATAACCATCAAGCCAGTTTTACGAGAGAAATATTCGTCAGCTGGTTTGCCGTTGACAACAATCTTGCCGCTACCTGTTTTCAGGAATACGCGAGCAACTGCGCTCTTGCGACGGCCAGTTCCGTAGTTGTAATTACCGATCATGGCTATTCCTTAGATGTCGAGTACTTGTGGTTGCTGAGCTGCATGCGGATGCGTTGCATCTGCGTACACTTTCAACTTCTTGATCATTGCGTAACCGAGTGGGCCTTTAGGCAACATGCCTTTAACAGCCTTCTCTAATGCGCGACCTGGGAAGCGAGCTTGCATTTTTTGGAAGTTCGTTTCATAGATACCACCTGGGTATCCAGTATGACGATAGTAAATCTTGTTCAGAGCTTTAGTACCAGTCACGCGCAGTTTAGCTGCATTAACTACGACGATGAAATCGCCCGTGTCGACGTGTG
>DLGN01000009.1 GCA_002482715.1 Oxalobacteraceae bacterium UBA7693 | reverse complement strand
AAAGAATAGGTAAATGATGATGAACGATGTAACTTCTGCTGATTTTCAAACATTGTTGGATGAAGATTTAAAACGTGCAATGCATGAAGCGCAGGCGCGTTCGAAAGCGGAAAAAGATTTGCCAACCTTGACCAAAGCAGAACTGGCTGAACTCTTGTTTGAGCAAGTTGGATTGAATAAGCGAGAAGCTAAAGATATGGTAGAAACTTTCTTTGGTGAGATTCGCGATGCTTTGGAGCGTGGTGCTGAAGTTAAACTTTCAGGCTTTGGTAATTTTCAGTTACGCGATAAACCACAGCGCCCAGGGCGCAATCCAAAAACTGGCGAAGAAATTCCCATTACAGCACGCCGTGTTGTTACTTTCCACGCAAGCCAGAAGTTGAAAGCGATGGTTGATGACCTGCATGCTCCGCACCAGTTCAACGGTACTAATCCAGCGTAAGTTCTCGAATGAGTGATATCTGTATGGAAAATTTTGTGTTACCTCCGATTCCCGCCAAACGCTATTTCACTATCGGTGAGGTCAGTGATTTATGTGGCGTAAAACCGCACGTTTTGCGTTATTGGGAACAGGAGTTTGCACAACTTAAACCGGTTAAACGACGTGGAAATCGTCGTTATTATCAGCATCATGAAGTCTTGTTGATTCGTCGTATCCGTGAACTTTTATACGAACAAGGATTTACGATCAACGGTGCTCGTAATAAGTTGAATAATCAGCCTGCTCATGATGAAGTCGCTGTTGAAGCACGCGATGAAACGACTTTCAGCGTGATACAAATTCGTCGTGAATTACAGTCTTTGCTAGGCTTGCTGAAACTGTAATTTAGGTTTTTTGTATTGCATTCAAAGCGGTACGTATTGCAGGAATTAGTTCACTCGCAGTTAGCCCAACCGGACCTAAACCATTAACAAGACAATCGTCTGCGGCCTTGCCATGCAAATAAACGGCAAGACATGCCGCGTGTGTAGAACTTAATCCTTGCGCTAACATTGCTGCACAAACTCCAGCCAACACATCTCCGGTGCCAGCCGTTGCCAGGCTAGCGTTACCGCTGCTATTAATCCAGATAGATGTTGAGTCAGCAATGATGCTGCCAGCACCTTTTAAAACCACGCATGTTTGAAAATTACTTGCTAAATTTTCGGCTGCTTTGCATCGATCTGCTTGTATTTCCTCTACCGTCGCTCCTAGTAAGCGAGCGGCTTCTAATGGGTGTGGCGTTAGGATTGTTCGCCATTTTATTTGTGCGCGTAGCCTTATAAGATTTTTGAGTTCTTCATGCACTGCAATTAAATTCAGAGCATCGGCATCGATCACTAATGTATGACTTTCTTGTAGCGTTTTTTGAAGTATGTGCCTTGCGTCCTCAGATGTGCTTAGTCCAGGACCAATCACAACGACAGGACGGACGAGGTTAGATGATTGCGCACTAGCAATCATCAGCTCTGGATGAACAAAATCTAAAGCAGGAAATTGTTTGTCTATCATTCCCAGGTAGACGCGGCCGCTGCCACATAACAGTGCGGCTCTTCCTGCAAGAATTGGCGCTCCTACCATACCTGTACTTCCACCAATGATCAGGACTTCACCATAGGAACCTTTATGGCTATCTTGTTGCCGCTCAGCCATTCTTAGCTTAAATGATCTTTCGGTGAGAAGATGCGCGTAGGGAGCAGGGTAGGTGGTTTGGTCTAGACTCAATGAATCAGTTAGTACCTCCCCGGCATAGTCTTTCGCTTTCGCAGTGTGTAGGCCAACTTTGTTTGCAATAAAGCTTAGTGTGTGCGTTGCCCGAATCGCGACCTCTTTTCCCGCAAATAGTTGTCCAGTATCTGCATTTAACCCACTGGGGACATCTAGTGCTAGAACCGGCGTTTTTTGTTGATGGTTATGAAGATTGATCAATTGAATTAGGTCTGCTGCATCGCCTTCAATAGCACGGTTTAGTCCAATCCCAAATAGGCCATCAATGATTAAATCCCAATAAGTAAGTGGGTGATTTTTACATTCCTCTATCGAAGTCCAATGCAGCTTGCTCTGTTTTGCACGCAGCAAACTTTGATTGGCTTCGGCAGAATAATTTTTCTCATTGCCTAAAAGGATGATGTGAACATCGATTGCTTCCTTGGCTAGCTGATGTGCAGTTTCTAAGGCATCTCCACCGTTGTCACCAGCACCTGCCAAAATGAGTATTCTTCCTTTTTTTTGATTTAATAAGCGCAGTGCTAGTTGTGTTGCTGCAATGCCTGCAGCACGCATCAATGCGCCTGATGGTAGTCGTTTCTTTGCGTCCAGTTCAATCGATCGGATTTGTTCACATCGATAGAGCGTTGTTAAGTGAGTTTGAGCAATCTCATGGTTATTTGGCGTTGTGGTTGGCATAGTTCAGACGACTTTATGGCTTTCTCATCGGACTGCTCGTGGGGGAGCTTCCTAGATTATTGATCGTATCTAGGCTATGTTGGAAAATGTTCTCTAATGGCAGCATCAGGTAAGGCAAGATCATGGTCAACATTAAAAAACCTACCATAATCGTGATAGGGAAACCAATACCAAAGATATTCAATTGAGGTGCTGCACGCGTCAAAATTCCAAGTGCGATATTCGTAATTAAGAGTGCTGCGACTAGGGGCATAGAAAGTAACATGCCAATTTTGAATATTTCTTCTCCCCAAATCGCTAATCTCTGCACACTAAAGCCCATGTTTAACGAAGTTGAAATAGGAATGTTTTTGAAGCTATTGATCAAAGCTTCAAACATCGCTAAATGCACATTGAGACTTAAAAATAGAAGTGTCGTAATGATGACCAAAAACTGTGAAATCGCAGACGAACGGCCGCGTGTTTGCGGATCATAAAAAGTAGCAAAGCCTAAACCCATTGTTAAGCCAATCACCTCACCGGCCATTTCGACTCCCGCAAAAATGACGCGCACGATAAAGCCCATTGCCAGCCCGATAATCAGTTGTTGCATCAGTACCGCAATGCCAGTGATGGATAAGGGATCAACGTTGTTTAACGGTGGGATGCTGGGTGCCACGATCAATGAAAGAAATACGCCGAGCGCAATCTTAACCCGCACAGGAACACCATTGTTACCAAACGGAGGTGCGATCGCAATAAAGCCAAGAATACGCGTTAATGGCCACATAAATGCAGCGATTAATGCGATTAATTCATTGCTGTTGACAGAGATCATGAATGTGACTTAGAGGTATAAAGCGGTCATTAAGTAGTCACTATGTAGCAAATAAGTAGCCAATTAGTAGCCAATTAGTAGTCACTAACCAGCCATTAAGGCGATACCAGTGAATACTTCGCGCATATAGTCGCCGAGCACGCTCAACATCCAAGGTCCGGCAATGATGAGGGTGACAAAGATTCCCACTAATTTTGGAATGAAAGACAGGGTTGTTTCATTGATTTGTGTCGCTGCCTGAAAAATACTAACGATCAGACCAATTCCAAGCGCCACCAATAATAGTGGGGCGGAAATCATTAAGGTGATTTCCATCGCATGGCGTCCCATTGTCATCACGCTATCGGGAGTCATAATTTACCTCTATCTTTAGTAAAAGCTACGTGCTAATGAGCCGATCAATAACTGCCAGCCATCGACTAAAACAAATAGCATTAATTTAAATGGTAGCGATACGATAGATGGTGACACCATCATCATACCCATCGCCATTAAAACACTGGCGACCACCATATCGATAATCAGGAAGGGGATAAAAATCGCAAAACTAATTTGAAATGCGGTCTTTAATTCGCTGGTAATGAATGCGGGAATCAGAACACGTAGCGGAATATCTTCGGGGCCTTGCAATGCCGGTGTGTTTGATAATTTTACGTACAAGGCAATATCAGATTCACGCGTTTGTTTCAACATGAAGCCTTTTAAAGGTTCAACACCTTTTTCCATTGCCTGTTGCATCGTTATTTTATTTTCTGAAAAAGGTAGATAGGCATCCGCATAAATTTTATCGAATACAGGGCCCATGACAAACAAGGTCAGGAAAAGTGCTAATCCAACCAATACTTGATTTGGTGGCGCAGATTGAGTGCCAAGTGCTTGTCGTAATAATGAGAGAACGATGATGATCCGAGTGAAACTGGTCATCATTAATAAAGCGGCAGGGATAAACGCCAGCGAGCTTAAAAAAATCAGCGTTTGAATACTCAGCGAGTAATTTTGTCCGCCACCAGAAGATGGAGAGCTAGTGATTGCTGGGAGTCCACCTGATTGTGCCAATGCAGCTTGTGAGATCCCCGAAAGCAATAAAAGTCCGAATAAGGGTAGATATCGATGGAATGTGTTGCGCAAGTTTTTCATAAGCTACTTTAGTTCTGTGGCGGGTTGCGCTTTTCTATAGTTTTCTTGAGCCAGTCTGCAAATGGCGCACTCAATTGACTCGATCCGGCATCATTTTCCGGTAGTGCCTGTTTCGGCATCGTTGAGAGTGTATTGATCTGTTGTGCGGTGACACCCAGAACCAACCATTGATCTGCAACTTCAATCACCATGACTCGTTCACGATTTCCTAAACTAATACCACCAATAATTTTGACGGGTAATTTGTGTCCACTTGCGATGGGTCCAACACGTTTCACTAACCACGCAAACAACAGCATGATTGCGATCACAAAAGCCAGTGCTAGGAAAATCTGCAATAAACCTGTACTGGCAGAAACAGGCGCTGACGATGATTGCGCTTGTACCTGATTGCTCCAAAAGGATGCGGACAGAACCAACAATTTAATAGGTAAGGTCGCCAATGCAGCTGATGATTTAAACATGTTGTGCATTATTTGTTCAGCTTACGAATGCGTTCGGCTGGCGTGACGATATCTGTTAAACGAATACCAAATTTATCG
>DLGN01000350.1 GCA_002482715.1 Oxalobacteraceae bacterium UBA7693 | reverse complement strand
TGCACGAATAATAATGCTCTGATTGCCTGCATCAATTTGCGGTGAAATCGCCATGACTTTAGCGTTGCCGCAGTCTTTGATTTGCAACATGTCACCGACACGAATTTGTGCCGCTTGAATTTTGGAAGCTTGGAATTCTATCCAAAATGGCGCATCGCCACTGAGTTTGGCGATCGGCATGCCGGCTTCGATTCGTTGTCCAAGCTGAGCCTGAAAATCCAGCACTGTCCCTTTTGATTTGGCATAAATCGCGGTCGTCGTTATTAAACTTCTGGTTTTGAGCAATTGCTTTAAGGTGTTATCACTTAGGCCTGCCGCCTTTAAGCTCTGGCGACGCTCGCTCGCAGCAACTTCTGTTTGCATCGCTTGCGCGCGGCTTTCTTGTAGTCTGCTCTGTGACACAATGCCTTCTTTAAATAAGTTCTCATCACGATTGACTTTGTCTTGCGCCAATTGCGCTTGCGTTGCTAATTGCAAATATTCTCTTTGCATTTCCATCAATTGTTGGCTAAAGATAGTCGCAATTGGCGTTCCTGCTTTGACTTCCTGCAAGGGATTGACATGAATAGTTTGAATCACACCGCTCACGACGGCGCTAAGTAGCTGAGTTGCAGAAGTCGCGGCCACAACCGTGCCTGATAATCGCAATCCTTTGTCTGCGAGGTTCGCATTCGCGGCCAAGCCACCGTTCGTGGCTGGTACTGCTGCTTCAATCCGAATTCCTGAGCGAGTGATTTGCTGCTGGCTTATATGAATCTGCGCATTGGTCTGCGCATCACTGTTTGGTACCAGACCAAAGAACCCAAGTGTGCTGAGGAGTAGAAGCTTGCTAAATTGTTTTTCTTGATGAATTAAAGTAAGCATAATAGTCTCATTGAGGAAAGGATGAGACCATTCTAGTTGTTGGTTCTTAAGAACTCCTTAACATGTCAGGCTTATTATTTGAGAAAAGTGAATTTAACAGTACGTTGTTGTTAATCGACAAATACTCAGTGAGCTGTAGCCGGAAAAATGTGTATTTGGAAGATGCATCGTTGGCAAAATAATATTAAGGAAGAGCATGCGTATTTTGTTGGTAGAAGATGATCCACAATTAGGACGCGCCACCCAGTTGGGTTTGGATCAATCGGGCTATGCGGTCGATTGGGTGCAATCAGCAGAGGATGCTGAAATCTCGATCAGACTGCATCAGTATCAATGTTTGCTCCTCGATTTGGGATTGCCGCGACAGGACGGCATGTCTTTGCTTAAAAAATTACGTGCATCGGGTTTTGATGAGTCAATTTTGATTTTGACCGCCAGAGATCAAGTGCCTGATCGCATCATGGGTCTAGACAGTGGCGCTGATGATTTCATCGTTAAGCCATACGATTTAGATGAGCTTGCCGCAAGAATCCGCTCAGTCCGGCGTCGTTTGGCTGGCCGTAGCCGAGAAGTATTGAGCCATCGAGGTGTTGAAATTGATACTGCCGCCAGACAAGTCAAATTGCATGGTGAATCGATTAGCTTGACGACGCGCGAGTTCAATATTCTGCAGATTTTGTTTGAACACATCGGACAAATTATTAGCAAAGATCAGCTTGAGCAAGCGCTGTATAGCTGGGGTGATGAAATCGAAAGCAATACCATACAAGTGCATATCCACCATTTGCGTAAGAAGTTGGGCAAAGAGCTGATTCGTACTTCGCATGCGGTTGGATATGTAATTGATAAAGAGTAAATTGCGACAGAGTTGGCTAAGTGACGTTGTCACATTGGGTGAAACAAACATGGATTTAAAAAAAATTGAACTAAAGAATTTGGCGATGAAAGAAGGCCAAGGCTGGTCGCTACGTCGCTCGATCTTAGCGATTGTATTGGCGATCACTGTTTCCATCTGGGGCTTTAGTGGCATCGTGGTGTATATCGAAGCAGATCAAGAAAGCCAAGAATTGTTCGATCAATCGCTGGCTGAAACAGCACATCTGTTATTGACATTGGCAGATCATGAAGCTGAAGAGAGTTTGGCATCCACTGCGCATACCTTGACTGAGTCGAACGTCGAAAAACACAGTCAGTATTTGCTCTTTCAAATTTGGGATACACAAAAACGCCTACTTTATCGAAATAATGCAGCGCCAGAAACGCCACTCACCACCGATACGACTAGCGGCTTTGGCTGGACCCAATTGAATGGACAACCGTGGCGTACTTACTCGATCTGGAATGCCCCGCATCGTTTGCAAATTCAAATCGCCGAGCCTATCAGCCACCGTAAAGATATCAGCGGACGATTCGCTTATAAATTGTTACTCTTTGCTGTCTTGGTGTTGCCGCTGATGGCGGGCGCAATCTGGTGGATGATCAATCGCTTGTTCCGCGCTTTACAACATTCTGCAGACCAAGTCAGTCAACGTACACCAAATGATTTAGAAAAAGTCGATCTGGCTGGTGCGCCGGTGGAATTGCATTCATTGCTCACTGCTTTAAATCATTTGTTTGAACGTGTTAGTCATGCGATGGAGCAGGAACAGCGATTTACTGCCAATGCCTCGCATGAATTGCGGACGCCACT
>DLGN01000299.1:3416-5593 GCA_002482715.1 Oxalobacteraceae bacterium UBA7693 | reverse complement strand
AAACGCTTAGAAATTACCGTCTGGCGCGAAGGTGGCTTACATAATCTCGTGTTTGCTAATGGCGATGTAATCGAACCATTGAGCACACAGCCTTTAGGTCGTGGCGACAAGAAAAATGGTACTCGCGTTTCAGTTTGGCCAGACGGAAAATATTTTGATTCGCCAGCAATTTCTATCCCAGAAATGCAGCGCTTACTGCGCTCCAAAGCGGTTCTGCTGCCAGGCGTTAAAGTCACGTTCACCAATGCAAAAACTGGCGAAAGCCAAACCTGGCAATACGATCAAGGCCTACGTGGTTATTTAACAGAAGCACTAACACAAGCCTCCCATGGTGAATTAGTAATTCCTATGTTTGAAGGTGAGCAATTCGCGAATGCTGATGCAGATGGTTTTGCTGAAGGTGAAGGCGCGTCGTGGGTTGTAGCATGGACTGAAGATGGTGGCGTCGTTCGTGAATCGTATGTAAATTTGATTCCAACGCCGGCTGGCGGCACCCATGAATCTGGCTTGCGTGAAGGCTTGTTTGGTGCGGTAAAGGGCTTCGCTGAAATGCATTCATTGCTACCAAAAGGTGTAAAGCTTTTGCCTGAAGACGTTTTCGCCCGCGCCTCTTTTGTGCTTTCCGCAAAAGTCTTAGACCCGCAATTTCAAGGGCAAATTAAAGAGCGTTTGAATTCACGCGATGCGGTGCGTTTGGTATCGAGCTTCTCCAAGCCGCCTTTGGAACTTTGGCTCAATTCGCATGTAGAACTAGGTAAAAAACTCGCTGAACTGGTGATTAAGCAAGCGCAATCACGTCTGCGCTCTCTGCAGAAAGTCGAGAAGAAAAAATCCTCTGGTGTCGCTGTATTACCTGGAAAATTAACTGATTGCGAATCAAATGACATCACGCGCAATGAGTTATTTTTAGTCGAAGGTGATTCAGCAGGTGGCTCAGCAAAAATGGGGCGTGACAAAGAGTTCCAAGCGATTCTGCCATTACGCGGTAAAGTTTTGAATTCTTGGGAGTCTGAACGTGATCGTCTGTTCGCGAATAATGAGATTCACGACATCGCGGTAGCAATCGGCGTTGACCCACATAGCGTCAATGACACCATCGATTTAACGAATCTGCGCTACGGCAAAATCTGTATTCTTTCTGATGCGGACGTCGATGGTTCACACATTCAAGTTTTGTTATTGACACTGTTCTTCAAACACTTCCCGCAGTTGATTGCGCGCGGCCATATCTGTATCGCCCGCCCTCCTCTGTTCCGTGTGGATGCCCCAGCACGTGGTAAAAAACCAGCACAAAAAATTTATGCGCTCGATCAGGGTGAACTAACGGCGATCGAAGATAAATTGCGTAAAGACGGCGTCAAAGATGGTGCATGGGCAATCTCCCGTTTCAAAGGTTTGGGTGAGATGAATGCCAACCAATTGTGGGAAACCACGATGAATCCTGATACGCGCCGTTTGTTGCCGGTATCTCTTGGCGAATTCGATCAAGAATTTTCTGAAGGCCGCTTCAATATGCTAATGGGCAAAGGCGAGGCTTCTGCGCGTAAGGCGTGGCTGGAAGAGCATGGTAACGAGGTAGAAGCAGACATCTAGGGAGGCGCATAAATCCGATTGCGCGGCGCATTTCGGCGTTGCAAATCCTCGCAATACCGACGTATTGCTTTGGTTTGCGCCTTGTACTGCATCCGCGGAATCGAATTTCTGAGCCTCCTACACGATTATGTTAAGCGGATTTAAGAGTCACAAAAAATACAAACAAAGATTATGAGCGAACAAGCAAATTTATTTGACGAAGCCCCAAACAATAATGGTGGCAATGGTGGTGATAGCGAGACTTTGACGCTAGCGACTTTCGCTGAGCGCGCTTATCTTGATTACGCGATTTCTGTGGTGAAAGGTCGCGCCCTGCCCGATGTCAGCGATGGACAAAAACCTGTGCAACGTCGGATCTTGTATTCGATGAATGAGTTAGGATTAAATTCATCAGCCAAACCACGCAAGTCGGCAACGGTGGTCGGTGATGTGCTCGGTAAATTGCATCCGCATGGCGATCAATCCGTGTATGACGCGATGGTGCGTATGGCGCAGGATTTTTCTCTACGCTACCCACTGATTGATGGACAAGGTAACTTCGGTTCACGTGATGGCGATGGCGCTGCTGCGATGCGATATACCGG
>DLGN01000299.1:2078-3382 GCA_002482715.1 Oxalobacteraceae bacterium UBA7693 | reverse complement strand
ATACCGAAGCACGTTTAACGCCGATTTCTAAATTATTACTTGATGAAATTGATCTGGGTACGGTTGATTTTCAGCCTAACTATGATGGTTCCTATCAAGAGCCGACTTTATTGCCGGGACGCTTGCCCTTCGTTTTATTGAATGGTGCATCGGGTATCGNNGTATCGCGGTTGGTATGGCGACCGAAATTCCTTCTCACAATTTGACCGAAGTGGCGAAAGCAGCAGTCGCTCTAATTCGCAATCCTAAGACCACGCATGCCGAATTAATGGAGTTCATCCCTGGCCCTGATTTCCCGGGTGGTGGGCAAATCATTACGCCAGCGGCGGCGATCAGCGATATTTACGCTAGCGGTCGTGGCAGCCTGAAAGTACGGGCGCGCTGGAAGATAGAAGAGCTGGCGCGTGGACAATGGCAGGCGGTAATTACCGAACTGCCACCGGGCACTTCCTCACAAAAAGTGCTGGAAGAAATCGAAGAGATTACTAATCCCAAAATCAAGATGGGCAAAAAATCTCTGTCACCAGAACAAGTCAGTTTGAAGCAAGTGATGTTGTCGGTACTCGATGTGGTACGTGATGAATCTGGCAAAGATGCTGCTGTGCGCTTGGTCTTGGAACCGAAATCCAAGAATCAAGATCAAGCTGAATTCATGCAAATGTTATTGGCGCATACTTCACTCGAAACTTCAGCTTCACTCAATTTAGTGATGATAGGTGGCGATGGTCGTCCGCGTCAAAAACCACTGTCTGATATTTTGACGGAGTGGATCACTTTCCGCTTTGAAACTGTCACGCGTCGCACCCAATTCAAGTTGAAAAAAGTCAATGACCGTATTCATATTTTAGAAGGCCGTGAAGCGGTATTATTAAATATCGATAAAGTCATCAAAATCATCCGAGAATCGGATGAACCCAAACCCGCTTTGATGGAAGCCTTCCGTTTATCGGATCGCCAGGCTGAAGATATTTTAGAAATCCGCTTGCGCCAATTAGCACGTTTGGAGTCCATCAAGATTCAACAAGAATTGGCCGAATTACGTAACGAAAAAACCAGTTTACAAAACCTCTTAGATGATCCTTCGGCGATGAAAAAATGCATCATTAAAGAGATCGAAGCTGACGCCAAACAATTTGGTGATGCGCGCCGTACGGTCATCGAAGAAGCACAACGCGCTTCTATCGAACAGAAAGTCATCGATGAACCAGTGACAGTAGTGATCTCCGAAAAAGGCTGGGTACGCGCTCGTACTGGCCATGAGCACGATCCGGCACAATTCACGTTTAAAGCCGGTGATAGTTTGT
>DLGN01000299.1:0-2044 GCA_002482715.1 Oxalobacteraceae bacterium UBA7693 | reverse complement strand
GTACGGTACATTTGAATGCCGCACTGTCGATCAACTCTTGGTATTTGGCTCGAATGGTCGCGTGTATTCCGTGCCAGTTTCTGCCCTGCCTGGCGCCCGTGGCGATGGCGTGCCCGTCACGACTTTGATCGACTTAGCGAGTGGCAGCCGCATCTTGCATTACTTCGCTGGCAAAGCAGAGACTTCACTCTTACTAGCGTCCACAGCTGGTTACGGTTTCACTGCTAAACTCGGTGACATGGTCGGTCGTATGAAGGCGGGTAAAGCCTTTATGACGCTGGATGACGGCGATGAACCATTGGCACCGACTGCAGTCGCAGACGATGCTAGTGCTATCGCCTGTTTATCAGAAAAAGGCCGCTTACTGGTATTTGGATTAGCGGAAATCAAACAATTGTCGAGCGGTGGTCGTGGTGTGATTTTGATGGAATTAGAGCCTAAGGAAAAATTGATTGCAGCGACGGCGATCAGTCAAAAAGGCGTCAAAGTCAGTGGTATAGGTCGTGCTGCCAAACCACAAGAAGTGAGCCTGAGCGCCAGTGGTCTTGCTATTCATATTGGGAAACGTGCGCGCAAAGGTAAAGCTTTAGAATCAAAAATCAAAGCAACACATTTATCTAAAAATTAAAGCGCCAATTCCGCTTGGATTTTCGTAAAAAAATAAGCCCTGGTATTAGCAATACCAGGGCTTATTTACAAACTGCGTGCAATTGGGTTCAACACCAATACGATCAATAAAAATTTATTGATCACCTAGCACAATTTTATTTTTCCCACTGTGTTTAGCTCTATACAAAGCGGCATCCGCAATCGCGATTAAATCGTCGGGGCTAGTTGTCTGTCTTGAGTCTGCAATACCAGCAGAGAAACCGACACAAAACTCACCTTGTTCGGAACTGTGATGAATATGATGAAATGCTGAGCGTACTTTATCCAACACGGCACAAGCGACCTCAGCCGTTGTATTTGGAAAGATGACGATAAACTCTTCACCACCATAACGGCCAACGACGTCGCTCTTACGCAAACGCTGCCTTAGTAAATGCGACAAGGTGCGTAACACTTGATCACCGATCTGATGTCCGTAGGTATCGTTGACCTTCTTGAAATTATCCAAGTCCAACATCGCTACCGATACACAAGTCACATTGCGACTGGCACTCGACATTTTGGCAATGAGATCTTCTTTAATCGCAGAATGATTATATAAGCCTGTCAAGCCATCACGCATCACCAGCGTACGCAAAGCACGATAACGCTCAGCTCGCGTTGATAATGAAGAGATCAAAAGTTCTGGCGAAATAGGTTTGACCAGAAAATCATCGGCGCCAACTTTCACTGCTGCCAACTGCTTTTGTAAATTATTTTCGCTAGATAGAAAAACAATCGGCACGTCTAAGTAAGAAGGATCTTGGCGGATAACCTTTGATAATTCAACGCCATCACAATCAGGCATGTAAACATCCATTAACACTAATTCAGGACGAAAACTTGCCATTTTTTCCAACACAAATGCAGGATCATTCAGTACTTCAATGATCATGCCAGCTCCCTGCAAAACACGACTGTAATATTCAGCAAGATCGACATCATCATCGATAATCATAATTCGATAATGTTTTGGACTGCTACGACTCAGTATTTCTTCTATGCTTTCAGTGATCGCAAGGATATCAATTGGCATTAAGAAAAATGCGTCACCACCTGCCCGGACTGCACGCAAGCGGGTTTCAAAACTATTGGTTTTTGAAGTAAACAACACTGGTGGCATTTGCACATGATGCGATTTCATACGCAAAATCTCATCGCTACCGGCAAAATGTTTGTTTTGAAAATCAGCATCAATAATCAGCAATGCTGGCTTTTTCTCCAGAATTGCACGTTCTAATTCGTGCAATTGATTGACGTGTTGAATTTCAAACGCAAATTGCTCAAGAACTTGAACAATTTCCTGATTTTTTTCTTCGTACTCATCTGCCCATAAAATCAATCTCGTTTCACTATCAACGCCAATTGGAGCAATATTGCTGAGTTGACTCTTCAC
>DLGN01000046.1 GCA_002482715.1 Oxalobacteraceae bacterium UBA7693 | reverse complement strand
TGCGCCATAGATCTAGTTGAAACAGTCGATCACGAGCTGCATTGAATCCTTGCGCGAAAAATAGATCATCTTCATTTTTTGCATAGATATGCGGTACGCCCCATTGATCAACTAAAATTTCTGCTGATTGACGTAGCCCAGGGACATGCCATTCCTGCGCAGATTTACTGATATTCGCATTATTGGTATTGGTAATTTTTGTCGCTATCGCATTTTGTGCCTGAGTCTGAAATGGCAAAAGCAGGCTGAGCAAAAGCGGATAGCATTTGCTGAACTTCTTGAGCTGACGACGATATTTGCCAATACTATCAAGCGTGACGATTGGTAAGGAAAATGTATAAGGAGACAGCATGTAATTTCTTTAGAGACATTAATTTTAGGTGATTTACAACAGCACATGCTCAGTATAGAGCCAATACAGGGCTGATTAAACCAATTTCATTCCCTTGATTTTGCATTTCATCGCAACTTGTTGGTTTATGTTTTTATATTGACATAGTATGCAGCTTGCTTGATGCGATCGTGTCTTCTTAACGGTTGTGTTCCTCTATAGCCTAGATTGGGAAGTCTGGGTTTAACCTAACCTGAAAATAAAAATCATGATGGAACAGTCTCTACATACGGGTAGTCCGAACAGCACCCCTCCCAGTACATTTCCTGCCTTGAAACCGATTAAAGCGAGTGAACGCATCCAGGCTCTGGATGTCATTCGTGGTTTTGCCTTAATCGGTATTTTCTTCATGAACATCGAATGGTTCAATCGATCGTTTCTGACCATGGGCACCGGCATTCCGGCGGATGTGCATGGCATTGACTGGCTCGCCAGCTACTTTGTGAATTTCTTTGTTGCAGGTAAATTCTGGACTATTTTCTCGCTTTTATTTGGTATGGGCTTCGCGGTAATGCTAAGCAGATCCGAAACGACTGGGCGGGCGTTTATTAAACCGTATATCCGACGAATTATTGCATTGGCAATCTTCGGGATTTTGCACAATGTCTTATTGTGGCCTGGCGATATTTTATATAGCTATGCATTTACCGCAGCCGGCTTGTTAATTATTTTGTTTGGGCAATGGAAATGGGTGGTCGCAAGTATCGTTGGTTTAGTTGGTGTGTGCTTCATTCCAGGTATGGGATCGTTTTCGGCAGTGGTTGGCGGAATTGCTTTTATGGGCTTCATCGCGATTTTTATTCGTAATGAAAGAGTCGTTTCCTTTCTTGGTATGAAAATACCTTTGTTCTCTGCGATTTGCCTGGTGATCGCGAGCTTGCTGACACTTGCTGCGATTGCTAGCTGGGTTGTGCCAGCAATGCGCGATGCAAGAAATGGCTTAACGGGCATGACGGTTGCATTCTTCGTCATCGCATTTTTATCTGCTAAATTTCATCAACCAGCAGAGGCGCGATTTTGGCGCGCTGGTGTGTTGATTTATAGTCTGCCATTTGCCATTGGTTTGGTGTTTGGTGTGATTGCATATCAACAGCCATTAAACAGCGTATTCAACTCACCAGAAGCGGTCAAGTTAGCCGCTGAAAAACAAGTGAAAAAGGAAGCAGAAGAGGCGGCGGAAAAACTAGCAAAAGCAAGTCCTGATGCCGACGCAAAAAAAGCTGAGAAAAAAGATCTGAAGGAGGGCAGCGATGTCGCGGAAAAGAAAAAGGCGGAAGCACCAAAATCTGAAGCGCAGAAAAAATTAGAGCGCGATGCAGATACGATCAATCGTATCAATGAAAATCGTAAAAATATTGAAAAAGATTTGCAAGCGATGACGAAAGCCAGTTATTCAGATTTCGTTAAGCATCGCTTTGCCGATTTTATGGATGGCCCATTTAACGCAGCAGGGCAGGCATTTGCAGCGATTGCATTGTTTTTGATTGGCGTCTGGTTCGTTCGTGCCCAAGTCATTACGAAAGCTGGCGAAAATCTGCACTTGTTCCGTCAGATCGTTTTGTTGGGATTGCCTTTGGGTTGGGGTATGAGTTTATTGGCGAGTAGCATTGCCGTGAGTCATGCAGCGGGTGTCTCTGGCGATGGTTGGCAATTGACACAGATGATCTTGAATTTGGCGAATTTACCTACTTGTCTAGCGTATGTCAGTATCGTTGTGTTGATGTTGTATAGCGGTTCAATATTTGCCAAGATCCAGGTATTAGCGCCGTTTGGTCGCATGGCTTTGACGAACTATTTGACGCAATCTGTGATTCAAGCGAGTTTCTTCTATGGTTGGGGTCTTGGTAATTTTGGTCTCGGCCGTGCTCAGCAACTGGGATTTGCGGTTGCGGTGATTTGCTTGCAAGTTTTGTTTAGTCATTGGTGGTTAGGACGTTTCCGTTACGGTCCTTTGGAATGGGTATGGCGCGCTGTGACATATTGGGAAATGCCGGCAATGAGAATCGAGCGTACAGATTTGTATCCACAAGTGAGCCAATAACTAGGAACTAGGGGTTTGAATTTCATGATTAAAAAATGTCTAGTTAGTTTGTAAATGAGGCATAATTAACTCAGAGTCGCTCAAATGTCGATGCTCAACAAAACGAGCTTAAATACAGAAGCTTAAATCAAAGGCGTCACGATGAAGTTCGTGGCGCTTTTTGATTTTGTTGATGCTAGTCGTGTGAGCTGGTAAGACCTTTTAAACTGAGGATGATATGCAAAGAGAGAATGAAATTACGCTAGACATTGCCGCCAATCACGTTGTCGCGCCAGTCGAGGTAAAGGACAGGATTGCGGTTCTGGATGTGATTCGGGGATTCGCCTTAATCGGTATTTTTTTGATGAACGTCGAATTTTTCAATCGTTCTGTCGGTGAGTTAGGCGAAGGTATGCCAGCCGGATTAAGTGGTGCGAATTGGCTGGCTTCGTATTTTGTTTCTTACTTTGTTGCCGGTAAGTTTTGGACCATTTTCTCCCTCTTGTTTGGGATGGGTTTTGCGCTGATGTTGATGCGCGCTGAAGAAAAAGGGCAAGATTTTTTTCAACCGTATTTTCGTCGTTTAGTGGCGTTAGGCGTTTTTGGTGTCTTACATTACATCTTGATTTGGCCCGGTGACATTTTATTTAGTTATGCGATGGGTGCATGTGGCATGTTGATTGTCTTGTTCGGTAAGGCGCGTTGGATTGCCATAGCTGTGATTGTTTTGGGCTTGATTGCTGTGATACCAGCGCTGAATAAAGTGGCAGCTTTGGCGACCGCGCTTGCCATGTTTGGTGCGATGGCATTTCTTATTCGCAATGAAAAAACGCTGCTCATTTTTGCGAAGCATCGCCCTATTATTGCGGTGATTCTGTGTATGCTTGGTGCTGTGCTTTTCTTGCTTGGTGTTGCGAGCTTTTTGGTGCCAGCGATGGCATCAATGCGTCCAAGCTTGTTTTTTGGTCTATTTGCTTTCTTGTTTGCTTTTCTGCTGGATCGTGCGCATCAACCAAAAGAGGCGCGTAGTTGGAAGATTGGTAGTTTGTTGTACACCGCATTGTTTCTATCGATGACCTTAGGTGGTGCTGCGCAGTATTTCGGATCTGAGCAGGCTTCAAAGCAGAAAGTTAATGAAACTCAACAACTGAATAAATCTGCCGCAAGTGTCAAATCGGATGCGTCATCTGTCGCCGAGAATTCTTCTGAAGCTACTTCAAAATCTACGGCGAGTGCGTCTGAGAAAACTAAGGCCGATCGGCGTGCTGAAGACAAAAAGAAAGAAGCCGAGCGTATTCAAAAACAGCAAGAAGACAATCGCCGGGAAGTCGTCATTTTGTCAAAAGGCACTTACGCGGAAGCTTTAGCATTTCGTGCCAAAGAGTTCTCGGAGAACTGGACGAATGTCGCCATTTTTAGTGTTTTGATTTGCTGTATGTTTTTAATCGGATATTGGTTTGTCCAATCTGGAATAATGCAAAATACGCAGGCGCATTTGTCTAAATTTAAGACAATGACATTGATAGGATTGCCGTTCGGCATAGGTATCGGCATTGCCGGGAGCTTTGTCTCGACTGCGTCAGTGGCTGGTTTGGAAAATGATCCTTATATGTTTGCGATGGGTTTGCTGTATCTGGGGAATTTGCCGGCATGTTTGGGGTACGTCGGTTTAATCGTCATTCTATTTCATAGCAAGGGCGTGTTTGCAAAGGTCAAATTGTTGGCGCCATATGGTCGTATGGCTTTGACGAATTATTTGTCGCAATCCATCATTTGCTCTGCTATTTTTTATAGCTATGGTTTAGGCTATTACGGAATGGAACGTGCTCACCAAGTTGTGGTAGTACTGCTCGTGGTAGTGGTGCAAATTTTGTTTAGCCATTGGTGGTTGAGTAAATTCCGTTATGGCCCGATGGAGTGGTTGTGGCGTGCTATTACTTACTGGAAGTTACCCGCGTTTAAAAATTGAACCTAGTCGCTGTAGAGTATCGCAGATTTAAAAGACGCGCCGTAGTTTGTGCAAATGTCTTTATGACTGAAATAAAAAAATGGGCTACCTGCGGGTAGCCCATTTTTTCGCAGAGTTGGTCTTCTTATAAAACCTTACGCAACCAGTTGCCGATGTCGATAATTTCTTGTGGCGCTACTGAATGCTGCATCCAATAGTCATGCCACTCGACCTGATACCCCAAACTAATCAGCAGGTCGCGTGATTGTTGTGCGCGTTGAATTGGAATGACAGGATCAACCGTGCCATGCACCAAGAAGATCGATGTATTTTGATTTGCTACATGACGTTCTTCTCCGACTTTATCTGCTAGTGGTACGTACCCAGATAAACCCATGATGCCGGCTAATTTTTGTGGATGACGCAAACCAGTTTGCAAGCTCATTGCGCAACCTTGCGAAAAGCCAGCTAGGATGATTTTGTCTGTAGCAATGCCACGCGCATTTTCACGTGTAATCAAGGCTTTGATCTGCTGCTGCGACAGGCGCAAGCCAGCTTCATCTTCACGCTTATTGATGTCAGTGCCCGCAGCGGCAATGTCATACCACGCACGCATAATGTAGCCACCATTTAAGGTGACGGGAATTTGCGGCGCATTTGGAAAAACAAAACGAATCGTCGGGCAATTGCGCAAATCGAGCTCTTTAACGATAGGCACAAAATCGTTAGCATCGGCACCTAAGCCATGCATCCAAATAATGGCGGCGCTAGGGTTGGCGCCGCTTTCGATTTCTACGGTTTCTAAGAGTTCAGTCGTCATGATTTATTCAGGAAATTTTATTCTTCAGAAATTTTTAAGCGTAGCGCTGATTTTGGGCGGAATACTTTGCAGACCGCTTCATGTGTTTCGACGTAAGGGCCACCAATCAAGTCGATACAATAAGGCACAGCAGCAAAAATGCCAGCGACCAGTTGCTTGCCATCGGCATCCTTCAGACCTTCTAAGGTTTCTTTAATCGACTTCGGTTGACCTGGCAAATTTAAAATTAATGCAGCGTGATCAGCGGTTTCTCGGATCACGGCAACTTGGCGCGACAAGATGGCAGTCGGCACAAATTGCAAACTGATTTGGCGCATTTGCTCACCAAAACCTGGCATTTCTTTGGTCGCAACGGCGAGCGTCGCTTCTGGCGTGACATCGCGTCGTGCTGGACCTGTACCGCCAGTCGTGATGACCAGATCGCAGCGGGCTTGATCAACTAGGTCGATTAAAGCTTGTTCGATCGCTGGACGTTCATCTGGGATTAAACGTGTTTCCATTATCCAAGCCGTGCTCAGTGCAGAACCAAACCAAGTTTGCAAAGCCGGAAGACCTTGATCTTGATATACACCATTGGAAGCACGATCAGAGATCGACACTAAGCCGATCCTCAGAGCACGATCTAAATCAATTGTCGTCATCTTCAGAATCTTCGTCGTTTTCTGCGTCATCTTCTGATGCAGTAGCGGCTTTATTTTTCGCTTGAATTTCTTTCAGGATCTGGAAGATTTCGCGATACGCTTTTGGTGGCTTGTTTTCTGCTTGTTCTTTGCGTGCATTGCGAATTAAGGTGCGCAAATGCTGTACGTCAAGCTCAGGATTTTCTGCCATTAATTCTGTTAAGGCTTCATCTTTCGCCAGCAATTTTTCGCGTTTGCGTTCTAGCGAATGCATGGCGGCTGTCTCGGATTTGGAAGCACCTTTCCAGCTATCGATGGTTTTTTGAATCAGCGTAACTTCGGCTTCATCTAAGGTACGCATCTTTTTGCCGACAAATTGCATTTGGCGACGACGGCCTTCGTGGTTGGTGATGTTCTGGCATTCCAGAATGGCGTCGCGCACATCTTCTGGCATAGGAACGCGTTTAACGCGATCACGCGCAGAATCCACTAACTCTTGTCCCATTTTTTGTAGGGCCGTCATTTGACGCTTGAGTTCGGATTTGGAAGGGCGGTCGTATTCTGGTTCAAACTCGTTGGACTGGTAGCCGCAAGAGCCTCGATTCGGATTTGGCATTGGTAAATCTTCTATAAACTTATTGAAACGACTGCTATGATACTCTCTTTATCCTTTCAGCTAAAGAAACAGAAGCTATGTCTAAACCAGTTTTTACCCATACTCAGGATCAATTTAAACAAATTACCCAGGATATGCTGCGCATTGCCCGTGACAAAGGTGCAACAGATGCGGCGGTAGAAGTCAGCGAAGGCGGTGGTTTGTCGATTAGTGTACGTAAAGGCAAGGTCGAAACCATAGAGCAAAATCGCGACAAAGGCATAGGAATCACGGTTTATGTCGGCAAGAAGCGCGGAAATGCCAGCACATCTGATTTTTCTATGAAGTCTTTGGAAGATACTGTTGAGGCCGCTTACAACATCGCGCGCTTTACGGCCGAAGATGATTGCGCAGGTTTGCCAGATGCCGAGATGCTAGAAATGCATCCGCAAGATTTAAAGTTATTTCACCCTTGGTTAGTCACTGCCGAAGAGGCGATTGATTTGGCTTGCCGTACTGAAGCGGCGGCGTATGCAGTCGATAAACGCATTACGAATTGTGAGGGCGCTAGCGTGCATGCCCAGCAATCGCATTTTGTTGCGGCGAATTCACG
>DLGN01000410.1 GCA_002482715.1 Oxalobacteraceae bacterium UBA7693 | reverse complement strand
TGTTCAAACGCCGAATTCAAACAGCGCTGGCAAAACGCTTACCGCTCAAAGCCAAGCCCGGCAAACCTCAGCGCCTGATCAATGCAGAAGAAGATCAACTTCCAGGTCTAATTGTTGAATACCATGCGATTCAACATGGTTTTCTGGCATGTCAATTTCAAGCTGCTGGCGTAGATGCATGGAAAGTTGCCATCGTAAAAACTTTGATCGCCGAAACTGGCTGTAGCAATGTTTACGAACACACCGATTATCTGGTTCGCAAAGGTGAAGGCCTTTCAGGTGGTGCTGGTGTATTAGCAGGTGACGAGCCGCCAGCTGATTTATCCGATATCACTTAATCTTCGCTAGCAATCACATGCGTGCTATATCCCTGATCGCTTTTTCATAAATCCGCCATTTTTCACCTTTTTTTCACCTGCTACGTTCTACATTGTTGAATAATATTTTCTCAACAAAGGAAGAATGATGTGGAAAAAAATTCTCTTAGGATTAGGCGCACTAATTAGCGCCTTAATTCTTTCAGGCCTTGCAGCAACGATATGGTTCACCAGCTTATTAGATCCAGAAATTGACATCGGCAAACTCAAAGCAAGCCGCCCTCACGATGTCGCTTACATCCACAATGCCAATACACCACCACGCGGCAAAATTCTTGCCGTCGTGACCAGCACAGCGCAGATGGGTGAGAAAAAGAAAAAAACGGGTTACGAATTAACCGAACTTGCACGTGCCTATTATGTTTTTCAAGCCAACGGTTTTGAAGTCGATATCGCCAGCCCACTAGGAGGCAAAGCACCTGCCGTTTTAGATGATGACGACATGGCTGAATTTGATTACGCATTCTTAAATGACGACAAAGCCATCAAGAAAACCACGCAAACAATTCCACTTGCAGAAGTCAATGCAGATCACTATCAGGCAATTTATTTTGTTGGCGGTAAAGGGGCGATGTTTGATTTTCCAAACAATCCAGACATCCATCAATTGATTGTCGATTTTCATCAAAAAAACAAAACCATCATCGCCGTCTGCCACGGTCCTGCCGCACTCAGCCAAGTCAAACTTAGTGATGGTTCCGCGTTGATTCAGCAAAAACGTATCAGTGCATTCACCAATCAAGAAGAATTGTTTCTCATCCCAAAAGCAAAAGAGCTATTCCCATTTTTGTTAGAAGATGAGCTCAAAAAACACGGGGCAATCGTCGAAATTGGTCCGCGCTATTTGCAACAAATCAGCCATCACGACAATCTCATCACAGGTCAAAATCCTTGGTCGGTTTGGAAAATGGCAGAAGCAAGTATTCAACAACTTGGTTTTCAACCCATTCCACGCAAGAAAACTAGCGAAGAAATTTCTGTTGATATTCTTGGCTATTACGAAAAACACGACTATGAAAAAACCAAAATTTATCTACAAGAATTTTCTGGTACCACAATCAAACGCGATTTAATCGCGATGCATGCACTCGTGGCCGCGATGTCTTATCAGCCTGCGAAAGTGATCGACTTGTTAGGCTTAATGCGAGCAGCAAAAGCAATGGCTGGAGATCAGGCTAGTTAAAAATCTCAAGTCAATTTTGTTCACAATATTGACCACAAAGCTAAGGCTTAACTATCTATATAAATAACACTGACATCGTCAGGTTACATCGCATTCAAAGTACCTAGCAGTCGCGCCATCGTCATACTGAAACAAAGTTAATCGTCGCTAACTTAATTTTTGATCTTGAAACTTGGCGCTAATAGCTTTTTAGCCTCCGGCCTTTAGCTCCTTCCCCTTCAAGGGGAAGGTTGGGATGGGGATGGGTTTTAATCGTGCGATAGAAACTGCTGATTACATCACGGCAACCCATCCCCACCCTAGCCCTCCCCTTGAAAGGGAGGGAACTTTTAGTCGCTACCCAACTTGTGTGGATACCTATGCGTTCAAGGTAAAGGCTGGAATGAGGAATAGCTCAAAACCAAGCGCCAACAAATTCCGCACCAAATTCCCTCTAATCCACTCAACCATCAAACTAAGAACTCACTCCCTTCAAAGAAAAAATCTTTTCCGCTACTAGCCATCTCCAAAATCGCGTAGAAAAAACAAGAAAAAAATAATCGTGCTATATTTCCTGAAAATACTGGAAATTCAAATAATACTGGAATTACAAATAAGGAAAATCATGAGCGTCAGTGCAAGCAAAGAAAAATTCATCTCTCATTTTGGCGAAATGGGCAGCCGTTGGGGCATCAATCGTACCGTCGGGCAAATTTACGCGCTAATTTTTCTCAGCGAAAAACCGCTATGTGCCGACGAGATTGCCGAGCAATTGACTTTTTCCCGCTCTAATGTCGGCATGAGCCTCAAGGAATTACAAGCCTGGCGCCTAGTCAAGCTGGTTCACATCCCAGGCGAACGCCGAGAATTTTTTGAGGCACCAAAAGATGTCTGGGAAATCTTCCGCAACTTAGTGGAAGAGCGCCGCCGCCGTGAAGTCGAACCTACGCTTTCCATGTTGCGCGAAGCCTTACTCAAAAACGATGCGACGGAAGATGAGCAATACGCATTAGGCCGTATTCAACAAATGCACGACTTAATAGAACTCACCAGCGCATGGTTTGACGACGTCGAAAAACTTTCACCAGAAACTTTACAAACTTTGATGAAAATGGGATCTAAGGTGGTCAAGCTGATCGAATTTACCGATCGTCTTCGCTTCGACGGCAAATCCAAAAACTAGCCACCACCACGCAAAACCACGCATAGAGAATTCATCATGTCAGCAGAACTCGCAAGCAGCTTCGACCCCATGTTATTGGCACGCATACAGTTTGCCGCCAATATCAGCTTCCACATTCTTTTCCCCAGCATTAGCATCGCACTCGGCTGGGTACTAGTCTTTTTCAAGTGGCGCTATAACCGCACCAAGGCAGAACATTGGCAACGCGCCTATTATTTTTGGGTGAAAGTATTCGCCCTGAGTTTCGCCTTAGGCGTAGTCAGCGGTATCACCATGAGCTTTCAATTCGGCACCAACTGGCCGGGCTTTATGGAAAAAGTTGGGAATATCGCCGGACCACTTCTCGCCTATGAAATATTGACTGCCTTTTTCTTAGAAGCGACTTTTCTCGGCATTATGCTGTTCGGGCAAAAACGTGTAGGGAATCGCCTGCACACCATCGCCACTATGCTTGTCGCAGGCGGCACGACGCTGTCAGTGTTTTGGATCATCGCCTTAAATTCTTGGATGCACACGCCAGTCGGATTTGAAATGATTAACGGTCAGGCACACGCGACTAGCTGGCTACAAATTATTTTCAATCCGTCTATGCCATATCGTTTTACCCATATGATGCTGGCCTCTGGTTTGACGGTGGCATTTTTGATTGCTGGCATCAGCAGTTATCGCTATTTGCGCGGTGCTCGTAGCAACGATGTGAAGATCGGCATCAAAACGGGCGTTAGTCTTGCTGCGATCTTGATTCCGCTGCAAATTCTGGTCGGTGATTTGCATGGTCTCAATACCCTACAACATCAACCCGCAAAAATCGCGGCGATGGAAGGTATTTGGGAAACCCAGAAAGGCGCACCCGCCATTTTGTTTGCGATTCCTGAACAAAAAGAACGCGTCAACAAAGCAGAAATTGCGATACCCAAACTAGCCTCGCTCTATCTGACTCACGATGCCAATGGTGAAATCAAAGGGCTCAATGATTTTGTCGGCAAGCATCCACCCGTTGCACCTGTTTTCTTTGCCTTTCGCATCATGGTGGGCGTAGGTCTTTTGATGCTGGCGATTTCTTGGCTAGCCTCGTGGTATGTGTGGCGAGCGCCTGCCATGCCAACTTTTGTTTCACGAGCATTAGTCGGGATGAGTTTTTCTGGTTGGGTCGCCTTGTTGGCGGGTTGGTACACCACAGAAATTGGACGTCAGCCTTACTTGGTACAAGGTGTACTCACCACAGCCGAAGCTGCTGCCAAGGTACCTGTGCCTATGCTAGCGAGTTCCTTGATCATGTATTTAACGCTGTATGTGTTTCTGATTATTTCCTACATCTCGGTGGTGTTTTATTTAGCTCGCAAGGTGGATAGTTCAGTGATAGCTCCGACACCAGCCTCCCCATCTTTAGGATAAGCCATGATGACCCCACTCCACCCAGATTTATCCCAACCGGCTGGTTGGTTACCTCTTGCCTTTCTGATCGTCATGGGCTTAGCGATGTTGGCCTATGTGATTTTAGATGGCTATGACCTCGGCGTCGGTATCCTGATGCGCCATGCAGAAGACGCAGAAAAAGACATCATGATCGCTTCCATAGGTCCATTTTGGGACGCGAATGAAACGTGGCTGGTACTAGGCGTCGGCATTTTATTAGTTGCCT
>DLGN01000011.1:3501-3699 GCA_002482715.1 Oxalobacteraceae bacterium UBA7693 | reverse complement strand
TTGTGCTGTTTGGGACAATAACCAAGTGCGAAACGCCTTTAATGTTGGCAAGTTAGCGTTTTCTTCAGGATAAACGAGGTAATAGCCAGTCTGCTCAGGTAAGCTAAGATCGATAGGCATTTGCAATTTACCACTATCAAGATGATTTTTGACCATATAACGCGGAATCAAAGCAACGCCAAGTCCTGCAATTGCGGC
>DLGN01000011.1:0-3473 GCA_002482715.1 Oxalobacteraceae bacterium UBA7693 | reverse complement strand
ACTGCAATTGCGGCCTCGATGAGCATGGTAAATAGTTCGTAACGCGCACCATTCACCGCACAAACATCGTTTGTATGCTGGTGTAAATCAAACCAGCGGCGCCAGTCTTCTAAGCGTCTACTCAGATGTAGTAGCGGCATTTGCGCAATGTCTTTAATGCTTGCATGCTTTTTTCTGCTCAAATATTTTTGTAGTAATTGTGGACTGCAGACGGGAATGGCATGATCTTCCGCCATTAAATAGTCGCCGCTGGTTCCTGGCCAGATAGCATTGCCAGAATGTATGGCAGCATGAAATAAAGAATCTGGAAATAAGAAAGCACTGGTTTTTGTGCTCAGGTTGATGGTGATATCCGGCCGCAGTTGCTGAAATTCTGCCAATCTTGGGATTAACCATTGTGTCGCAAAAGTCGGGATGACGGCTAGTTCTAGCACACCAGCGCCTTCTTTGTGTGCCATCAGCTCTAAGGTATCGCGTTCTATTTTGTCTAAGTGTCGGCGAATTTTTTCAGCATAGTCGCGCCCTACATCGCTAAGTTGCACTCGCTTTTTAACACGCGCAAATAAGGCAAGGCCTAACCAATCCTCCAAATTGGCGATTTGTTTGCAGACCGCACTTTGCGTTAGTGACAGCTCATCGGCAGCTTGAGTAAAACTTTGCAAGCGAGCCGCGGCCTCAAAAACCAGTAAGGCATTTAGACTAGGAACTTTGCGACGCATAGTATGTATTCCATTTATTCACTAAGTCTTGATTTTAACTCCTTTGTACTCATGTACCAAATTGTCTACAGTAGCATCTGTTGATGGCGTAAATTACAAAAGGCGAAATTGTGATGAATGAAAATTTGATGGTCTTGTTAGAACGCCAGCTAGGTCAGGCAGCGGCACAAGACTTGGTGAATTTAATGCATATACCCGATTTATTTTCTCGTGGTGAGAGTGGCAAGGTGACGCGTGCCGAGTTGGCGCAAGCATTGAATATGTTGCTGTTTTCAGGTGTATTGGAGCGCGTTCCTAGCGGTCGGCTATATACGCAGGAAATCGTCACGCGTGGGGAAAAAGTCATGCTGGATCATGGTGCATTACGCACCGTACGTTGGTTGGATTCTGGACAATTGCCTCCGGGTGAAGTGGCGATTACGCGTATTTTGCGACCACTTGGCTATTACTTGAACGGCGTTTATCCCTTAGAGAAATTGAAGATGACAGGGCGTTCTTATGCGCATTTAGATGATCCTGAAAATATCTCGCAGTTTTTTGTCAGTGAATTACATCCAGAGCGTTTTTCAATTCCATTCCAACAAGCAGTTAGTCGTGTGATTGGACAATCTCGTGATCCTTTGACACCAGCTGCGGTAGCGCAATTGCATGAGCTTGAGCGCGACGGGCATTTGCCTTTAGCGCTGGCGCTTGAGCTAATGCCGGTGCTACTCGCTTGTTTTGCCCGACAACATGGCGTGCCATTTGAGGTGGATTACGAGTTGTTATTAAGTGAGTCGGCGGAAATGGCTTGGATTGCCACGGAAGGCAATGTATTCAATCATGCGACCGACCGCGTTGCGGATGTGATTGCCGTCAGCGAAGAACAAAAAAATTTAGGTAGACCAATTAAAGCGCAAGTTGAGATATCGGCTTCGGGTCGCGTTCGTCAAACTGCTTTTAAAGCGGATTTGGTTGAGCGCCAATTCGCTGGCGCGCATGGCGAGATCATCGTTCGCCAAGTGCCTGGCTCGTTCTATGAGTTAATCAGCCGTGACATGGATCCTGGCGCGAATCCTGCACGTCTTGATTTGGGTTTCGATACCAGTAATGCACAGGGCATCTTTAAAATGACGGCGAATTCATCAGTGAAATAGTCATGACCTCGAAAAATTCCCCGATGAACATGCCACCCCTGATTCTCACACTACAAAAATTATTAGGCGAGGCTGGCTTATTGCTCGATCCTGATGATTGTCGCCCTTATTGTAAAGGGGCTAGATATGGAGAAGGCGAGACTTTGGCGGTGCTGCGCCCAGACAGTCACGAGCAAGTTGTTGAGATTGTGCGCCTATGTCAAAACTATCATCAAGCCTTGCTCTTGCAGGGCGCAAACACAGGTCTAGTGGCAGCCAGCACGCCCGATGCAAGTGGGCGATTTTTCGTGTTAAGTTTGGAACGTTTAAAGAAACACATTGCGATTGACGTGGTCAATCGTTCCGTCGAGGTTGATGCTGGTGTTAGTTTGCATGAACTTAATACGGCTCTTGAAGAACATGGATTATTTTTCCCTATCGACCTTGCCGCCAATCCATCAATAGGCGGGATGATTGCTGCCAACACGGGTGGTGCAAAATTAATTAAGTATGGCGATGTCAGACAAAATTTACTCGGATTGCGGGCGGTATTGATGGAACCCGCTGGGGAAGTATTAGATCTGCAGCATGCCTTACGCAAAAATAATACGGGACCGGATCTCAAACATCTATTTGTCGGTAGTAGCGGTTGTTACGGCGTGATTACGCGGGCGGTACTGCAAGTACATTACTTGCCGAAACAAACCGCGGCAGCCCTTGTCGTACCGCGTGATCAGTCTGCGGTATTGGAGCTGTTGCAGGTGTTGGAGCGTGATTGTGGCGAGTATTTGTCTGCCTTCGAAGGTATCTCTGGCGCCGCTTTACAAGCCGTGTTACGTCATGTGCCCGCGATCAAGCAGCCGTTTTACCCTGAACCTTGTCCTGACTACTGTGTTTTGATTGAACTTAGTAGCCGCTCAGATACACAAGCTGGTAGCGATTTGAATGCGCTTTTGAGTGGATGTTTAGAGAAACTGTTTGGTACGGTGGTAGAAAATGCGGTGTTAGGAAGAGCAACAGAGTTATGGCGGATTCGTCATGCAATTAGCGAAGCCATACGCCATGAAGGCAAAGTGATTGCATTTGATATTGCGATGCCGCGATCAGCTTTGGTGGAATTTCGTGCGCAAGCTTTGGCGCTGATCGCTAGCCATTATCCGTGGATACGTGTGATGGATTTTGGCCATTGGGCTGATGGTGGCTGCCATTTTAATATGGTTTGGCCGAGCGATACCGAACAAGTACTGTCAGATTCGGTCGTGCAGGAAATTCGTGATCTGATTTACGATTTGGTGGTGTTAGGCTATCAAGGCAGTTTTAGCGCTGAACATGGCATTGGTCCTTATAATCAAGCTTATTATCAACGCTACACACCTGCAATTCAAAAGCATTTATCAGGGCAGATACAAGACTTGCTGGATCCTCAAAAATTACTGGGAATTTGCCACTTCGGACATTGATTTTTTTGATGATTCGCATGCAAATTTGTTTAAACAGTTTTCGTTTTGATGCTCTATTCTTTATTCCTACATCCCGTTATGATGCGCAAGGCGCAGAGTTCGAGCGCCGAAACTCGTAGAATAAACCCAGATTTTCCATTAGGCGCGTCTTCGACGCTATTTGTGTGCTGACGGCGCAT
>DLGN01000059.1:495-13022 GCA_002482715.1 Oxalobacteraceae bacterium UBA7693 | reverse complement strand
TTTGGCTCCTCCAGAAGATTTGAAATCGTTCCGCACAAGCCGAATTGGTACAAAAGAAGTTGAAATTCTAAAATTTGCTTCTGAGCAGCTGAAAATCATCCCACCTTACCCAGACAGGCTTGACGGATTGGTCGTCAATCTTCATTGTGCGCTTGATCCAACCAAAGGAAATGCTCACCGAACCGTTGCACTAAAGGTCATGCATCAATTACACGGGGCTTTAGAAGTGAAAATTGCACTGGGCCCGAACGAATACCTTCTTGCGATTGATGCGCATGCTAGAGGAAGAACGGTTTCCGTTATGGGGCAATTGCAGCGCAAAGGTAATGTGTGGAGCTTGGATTCGATTACTGCGTTTGAAGTACTATGAAATACTTAACAGTTCAATCGGCGGAAAATCGCCAATGACTACTTTACTTAAATTTATGACCGTCGTGGCGATCTCTTCACCTCAGCGTTAAATTTCGAATGATCTGCCTTCCAACGTCTGAAAATATCGTCAAAGTCGGCACATTTCTGTACGATGAAACTGTGTTGTGTGATCTTTGCATTGTGTTTAGTCCTGTTCGATTTGGCACAGGCGATTATGAAGACCCGCCCGAGGTCTGCGATGATGTAGAGATTGACACTTATTATGTTTGGTTTGGTTCAACGGTAGCGCGCGGTCACTATAATGCTGGTGGAGGTGGATGGACGTCTCTTGCCGAAGCAGTTGCGAGTGTAGAGTGCCGTCCCGGTTTTGGTAAATCAGTTGTATGGTTTGAATAACCCCGTCATATTTGATAAATCAATCGTGAAGACTAAACGAGAGACCATAACTTCACATATAAAATTCGGGGCGCGCCTCGCAACTTAATCTTTCAACCCCAATGGAAAACACCGATTACATCTGGATCATCACCAACCTAACAGGCATCGCAATGGGCCTATTTTTCAAACCGAAAACCTCAAGTTTGATCGTGCTGGTGTTGTTGATTTTGGGTACGCTCGGATTTTTGATTGGATTTTATGCTGCGTGGATTCCAGCCGAGCACTTATGGTCGTTGGTGATGGCGGTGCCGATAGCGATTACGGTGTTTGGTGCGGCGGTGTTGACTAGTTTGTGCCGCATGTTGATTAAGCGGGCGTTGGCGCGTAATCGTCCATCTGTCTAAGTTTCGAATTGTACGTGTGCTTTTGGATGCCTTCTCTTTTTGTGTGCTGATCAATTAATTCATCGATAAAATTGGTTGCTCAAAGTTGCTGTTCAGTTGATGATTTTTATTCCCTATGCTAGTTTGTGGGCTTCGACTTTAACTTTAATTTTGACATTGAGAATGCGGTGGAATGCTTATGCGCTTTGAAGGCACGCTAACTAAGTGGAATGATGATCGTGGTTTTGGTTTCATTAAGCCAAAGCATGGTGATCAAGATATCTTCGTTCATATTTCTGCATTTCCAAAGGATGGTAAGCGACCTTCTATTGGTGAGAAACTTAGTTTTGAATTTCAAGTCGGTCAAGATGGAAAAAAAGAAGCTAAAAATCTGAAATGCCTAGACCGTCAACCCGCAGAATTTGTTAGCCATCGCCCAGCGATTCATACCAAAGATCCGACATCAAGTAAGTCCTTGTTGAGCCGAATAATCGGCTTGGCTTTTTTCGCAATGATCGGGACTTTTGCTTATGATCAGTTCTCTCGACGCGCTTCTCTTGAAACTGAAGTTAGTGCAGTTAGATCCGAAAATGTGGAAGTCGTTCAGCCTACTTCTGCGTCTGCAAATGCTAGGCTTTATCAATGTGATGGTCGTCAGCACTGTTCACAAATGACTTCGTGTGAAGAAGCGAAATATTTCCTCAGGAATTGTCCTGATCCAAAAATGGATGGGGATCACGATGGAATACCTTGTGAACAAAATTTGTGTACTTCGATGTTCTCGAATTGAAATATCTTTGAATATTCTTTGAATCGCTTTTTTACAATATGCCCACCGATTCTGCCTCCGCCTACGAATCCCACGCGCTAGAGTTTTTGCACGCGCGTGATCATTCGACGATTGGCACCGAAGTTTTACAAACTTGGTGTGCTAGTTTAAGTCCTGATGCGGAAGTGCTGGAACTGGCGTGCGGTGGGGGCTTGCCGGTGACGCGGATTTTGCAGAATGCGGGTTTGCGTGGTTGGGCAATCGATAGTTCGCCTACACTGCTCGCGCAATTTCAGCAGCGGTTTCCGACGATCACTGTTGAATGCGCGCGGGTGCAAGATAGTCTGTTTTTTTCGCGATCATTTGATGCGGTGTTGGCGATTGGTCTGTTGTTTTTGCTCAAAGAAGCAGATCAAGTGGATTTGATTCGGCGCGTCGCAGCACGTTTAAAAATCGGCGGTCGATTCTTATTTACCGCGCCGACACAGCGCTGCGAATGGACTGATGCAACGACAGGGATCGTGTCGCATTCGCTTGGGCAAGACGCTTATGCGGCTTGCTTGCAATCGGTTGGATTAAGCTTTGTTCATCGTTTTGTGGATGAGGGCGGTAATCATTATTATGAAGCGCAACGCCTTGTTTAGTTTGCCGTTTCTTCTGCGTATTTCTCTTTAATTTCTACCATCGCTGGCAATTGGGCGATAAACAAATCGACCAATTCAGGATCGAAGTGTTTGCCTTTCTCGCTTTGAAGTAAATCGACCGCGGCTTGTACTTCCCAGGCCTTTTTGTAAGGACGGATTGAGGTGAGTGCATCGAACACGTCGGCGATTGCGACGATACGCGCTTCGATGGGAATTGCTTCCCCTGCGATACGGTGTGGGTAGCCGCTGCCATCAAATTTCTCGTGATGGTAGAGCGCGATGGTGCGTGCCATTTGCAGTAAAGGTGAATCGTGTTCGCCTAAAATTTCAGCGCCCATCAGTACGTGTTTCTGCATCAATGCCCACTCGTCTTGATCGAGTTTGCCGGGCTTGAGCAGGACATGATCGGGGGTGCCGATTTTGCCGATGTCATGCATTGGTGCTGCATGAAATAGCAGATCGGCTTGGCTTGCGCTAAAGCCAGCCGCTAAGGCGAGCAAACGCGAATAATGGCTCATGCGTATGACGTGTAGGCCGGTTTCATTGTCGCGATATTCGGCAGCGCGTCCTAAGCATTGAATGATTTGCAAGCGGGTTTTTTGTAATTCATCTGCGCCTACCAGTGAGAGATGGGTTTTGACGCGTGCACGTACGACCGGTGGGCTGATGGGTTTTGTGATGTAGTCAACTGCGCCAACTTCAAAGCCTGCTGATTCGTCGCTGACTTCGCTTAGGGCGGTGACAAAAATCACGGGAATCGATTTGGTCGTCGGATTGGCTTTGAGTAGTTTGCAGGTTTCCAAACCAGTTAAGCCTGGCATCATCACGTCTAACAAAATCAAATTCGGTGCTTCTTCTTGTGCCAGTTTGAGCGCTTTTTCACCGTCGAGTGCAAACAGTAAACGATAGTCTTCATGTAAGACCTGGCGCAAGATTTGCAGATTGGTGGCGGCATCATCAACGATGAGAATTTTCGGCCGTTCGTCTATTTGCTTCATTGTGCGTTTCCTTTTGCATTCCCTTGGTGACGATAGTGATCGTGTAAATTGTTAACCATCGCTCTTGCTGCCTCAAAGTCGAAAGAATTGACAACCTGATCGAGTGCATCAAAGTCGTGTTTGGGTAATTGTTTTGAGAGGGCACTTAGCACCGTTTCGGCAAGTTCACCATGTGCTAAGGCTTTATCTAATGCAAGCAAAAGTGGCAGCAGATCGGATGCTTCGACGGGTTTACTGATCGCTTCAGATTGCATGATCTTACTTTCAAACTCACCTAATGTTTCGGTGACGTTCATTAATTCATCAGCGAGTTGATCGAGTGTAGGTTTGATTTCTTCGAGTGTTTTCGTTGATAGTTCAGTCTCTATCGTGGTGCATATATTGCATACGCGTGACAATGCTAGATTGCCAGCTGCACCTTTGAGTTTATGCACAAGCGCAGCGAAGTCAGTCGGCTGATTGAGCAGTGTACGCAAACGGGGCACAGAGTCGCGGAAACTACCTAAAAATTGACGTATCGCTTCGCGGTGACGTTGTTCGCTACCCCAAAGATTTTGTCCACGGCTCCAATCAATGACCGAGCCACTCAATTGTTGTGCGATCTGTGTATGTGTCGCTGACTCCAACACAGGGATCTCAATTTTTAGCAAACGCGCGATTTCTTGGCTTAAGCGGAGTAGATCAATTGGCTTATGTGCAAAACCATCCATGCCCGCTAACTTTGCCGCCTTGATATCGGCTTCCAGAACGCTGGCAGAAAATGCGATGATTGGCGTTGGCGTGAGCCCTTTCTGTGTTTCCAACAGTCGAATTTGTTGACTCGCCTCCAGTCCATTCATTACTGGCATTTGTACATCCATTAAGACGATGTCAAACTGCTGTTGACGGAAAATTTCGACAGCCTCAGCGCCATTGCGTGCGCTTGTGATGGTGTGACCAAGCCTGCCTAACATGACTTGTAATAGCTCAAGATTTTGAGGAACGTCGTCGACAGCAAGGATATTCAATGGGGGCAAGGCGATATTGAACTGTTCGTCAATTACACTGACTGCTTCACCAATCGGTAATGGTAGTTCAACATGGAATTGGCTTCCTACTCCAAGTTCGCTCTCAACCCAAATGCGTCCACCCATGAGTTCGATTAACTGACGAGAAATGGTCGTACCTAATCCAGTTCCGCCGAACCGACGACTCATCGATGCATCTGCTTGTGCAAATGGATCGAAGATATGATTGATGCGGTCTGGCGCAATTCCAATGCCAGTATCTTGTATGATCAGATGGATCAAATTTTCATGTCTATTGACATGAAGAGCGACTTCACCTTTCTCCGTAAATTTGATGGCATTGCCGATGAGGTTTAAGAGTATTTGCTGCAGCCGTAAAGCATCGCCATGATAAAAATCGGGAACCGTTTCTGGATAATGAAGTACCAAGGGAAGTGTCTTTGCTTGTGCATTGATACGCAAGGTTGCCATTACTTGCATACAGACTTCACGTAAAGAAAAGTCACGCACTTCTAGCTCGACGGCGCCGTGTTCTAGTTTGGCGGTATCTAGAATATCGTTGAGCAGTGTCAGTAATGAACGCGCTGAATTTCTCACTGTGCTTAAGTGTCGTCGCTGCGTGTCATTGACAGGTTCGCTCAGCAGTACATCGGTAAATCCCAAAATCGCATTCATCGGTGTACGAATTTCGTGACTCATATTCGCGAGGAAGGTATTTTTTGCCGCGGCCGCATGTTCAGCTTTTATTTTTGCTTCACGCAGATCTTGTTCCATCATGTGGCGTTCAGAAAGATCGCTGGCGAATTTGATGATTTTGTATGGCCTGCCCTCGGGATCAAAAATGGGATTGTAGCTGCCATGAATCCAGATATCTTGACCTTGTTTCCCGAATCGATGAAAGTCGCCTGAGGTGTCAATACCTTTGCGTAAGGTATCCCAAAGCTGTTGATAACCCGCAGATTGTACTTCGCTTGGCGCACAAAGAAGAGAGTGATGGCGTCCTAATAATTCTTCTAACGTGTACCCTGTGATGGTGAGGAAAATTTGATTGGCATTGAGAATATTTCCTTTAAGATCAAATTCAATGACCGCGAGCGAACGACTGATCGCATTGACGACGCCTTCAAATTCGGCATTTCTTCGTTTGCTATCAGAGATGTCGATGATCACGCCATCGATCCATTCGATTTTGCCATTGGTGCCACGCACACCGCTGGCACTCTCAGATACCCAGTGTTCTTTGTTATCGCGATCGACGATACGGTATTCAAGCGTGTATGTTTGTCCGCTATAGAGTTTTTCGCTGACTATGCGGGATGTCCATTCCACATCATCGGGATGCAATAATTGAGCGAAGGTCTTTTTCCCAGAAATAAAGTCTTCTGGTTTCCAGCCTGTCAGACGTTCAACCGCATCACTAATGAACAGCATGCTCCAATCTTGATCTAGCCGACAGCGAAATGCGATGCCAGGCAAGTTGGCGATCAATGAGCGATATTGTTGTTCGCTATTTCGCAGCGCTTCTTCCATTTGTCTGCGTTCACTAATGTCGGTAATGAAACCGACAAATAAAGTTTCGTTTTGAAGGTTTGCCTCACCCAGTGCGAGCCGCATTGGAAATGGCGTGCCATTTTTACGCAAGCCCATCACTTCACGCCCAGAGCCGACAACTTTCACATCGCCATTGAGTAAATAAGTGCGCAGATCATCATTGAAATCTTTGCCCTTTGGTGGAGGAATAATGGTTTGAACAGTGTGCCCAATAATCTCACTTGCCTCCCAACCGAAAATCTTTTCAGCCGCAGTATTGAATGCACGCACGATACCTTTGTTATCGATGGTAATGATGCCGTCCACCGCAGTTTCAACGATGGTGCGGGTGCGTGCCTCTGTGTGTACCATGCGTTGATAGATGCTGCGATAACGCAGTAAGATGTTTCCAGCTACTGTGATCAGAATCGCGAGCGTTGTGATTCCCGCAATGGAGAGTGCCAAATAAAAATTCTCGGTTGGCGCGAAATTAGCATTCGGATTATTTAAAAAATGCGTGGCTTTCATGCCGGTGTAATGCATGCCAGATATCGCAATACCAAGCACAATTCCACTGATGATATTGATGTGATTAGGCTTGAGTCGTTGATGCGCGATCAGTTGGAAGCGCAACCATAAGGCAGAAATCGATAGCGCAACCGCAACGACAATCGAGATGCCAAAAATAATCGGGTCAAAGCGTAACACTAATGATTTATGGACTGCAGCCATTCCACTGTAATGCATCACGCCAATGCCAGCGCCGACTAATATGCCGCTGACAATTAGTTGCCAGCGTGTGACCCGTTCTTTGGCAATCAATAAAAGGGCGACCCACGACGCTAAAAAACTAGGCAACATGGATAGTACGGTGATGATTCTGTCGTAACGCGCTGTGCTGCAAACACTAAAAGCCAGCATGCCGATAAAGTGCATGGACCACACCCCAGATCCCAGCACGAAGGCTCCGGATAACAAGAAGATTTGTCTATTGAATGGTCGTTTTTCGGTGCGCGCCATGCCCGCTAACTGGAAGGCCATAATGCCAGCCAACACCGCAACAAAAAGTGAAAGAGCCACTAAAGGATGATTATATTCACCGTTGAGTAGTGGCAGCGACTGGCTATCGGATAAGAAAAAACGGTGAATTTGCATGCTGAGCTTTTCAGTCTATGGGCTTCGCCCGAAGTGTGGGAAACATGAATGTCAAAAAGCTTACTTTGTGGCAATTGATTCTATTCGCTTCAACTTAAAGTCGCAAGCGCAGTTGATGCCTTGATCTTATGGCACGGTGCATTGCAAGTCTTATTTCGGATTCTTCGGATTTGAAGAAATGAAACATGACTCGTTTTATCAGTGTTGAGTATGGCCATGGTTTGAGGTTTTGAAGAAGATCATGCTTAGATAAAAAAATCACGATCATTTCCTAGCAACTGAATGGCATTTGTCAAGTTTTTAAGTTGATATGCAATTTAAGCATGATGTGAATAAGTATGGAAAACCGCTATACTTTCGTCTTCATAAAATCCGGTCATTGTAAATATTTGGTTTGAAACTGCATGTCATGTCAGTAATCAAACAAACGCAAGGACGTTCTGCATTGTCCGCAAATACACCTTTGATGCTTGGTTCGGTCTGTATTAGTTTCCGCACCTGACTTTGCCGGTCACAGTCAATCATAATCAACTAAGCTTAATCACGTTTAGTTGATTTTTTTATTTGAAGTTAGGTATTACATCGATGAAACCATATCTTGTCGGCATTACCGGCGGTAGCGGTAGTGGCAAAACTACATTTATCAATTCCTTATTGGCAGCGATGCCTGCAGGAAGTGTTGCGCTGCTGTCGCAAGATAATTATTACAAGTCAATCGATCAACAATCGCAAGATGAAAATCGTATCGAGAATTTTGATATTCCATCGTCACTTGATCTCGATAAGTTTTATCAAGACGTATTGCGTTTGCGCGATGGTCAGGATTTAGAGATTAAGGAATACACCTTTAATAATGCCGATGTCGTCCCGAAAATTTTTCATATTCCAGCGTCACCGATCGTGTTGTTGGAAGGTATTTATGCCTTACATAATCCAGCCTTGTATGACATTATCGATTTAAAAGTATTTATCGATGCAGAGGAACATCATCGTCGCTATCGCCGTGTGCAGCGCGATGCGGTTGAACGTGGCTATGATCAGGATGATGTCTTGTATCGCCTGAGTAATCACCATCAACCAGCGTTTGAAAAATATATTCTGCCGCATCGTAGTAATGCCGATATCGTGATTCCAAACAATCATGGCTTTGATAAAGGTCTGGAAATGTTGAGCGTGTTTTTGCAATCGAAAATTACCAACTAACTTCCAGCTATTGAATTTGTTCTTTAAGGTACAGCTTATGAAGCAGCAAATTGCGGTGGTTGGCAGCATCAACATGGACTTGGTTTTCAAGATTCCACGCATGCCCTTACCCGGTGAGACTTTGATGGGACACAGCTTTCATCTGGTACATGGAGGAAAAGGTGCGAATCAGGCGGTCGCGGCAGCCCGAATGGGCGCAGCTGTGAGTTTGGTTGCCTGTGTCGGCGATGATGCGAATGGACAAAGCTGCCTACACGCCTTACAAAAAGACGAAATCAATGCATCGCATGTGCGGGTGATTCCCGATTGTGCAACTGGTGTTGCCGGAATCTTGCTGGATGATGAAGGACAAAACAGTATTGTATTAGCAACTGGAGCAAATGCTCTACTTGATCTGGCGGACATTGATCGTGCTGATAGCACTATTGCACAAGCTAAACTGTTATTATGCCAACTGGAAACACCACTTGCCAGCGTGGTACACGCGATAGAAAGTGCGAAGCGGGCGAAGTTGAAAGTGGTATTAAACCCGGCACCTGCGCAGCAGCTGAACGATCAGATTCTTGCGCAGGTCGATTATTTGGTTGTGAATGAAACAGAGGCTGCTCTGCTCAGCGGTATAAGTGTCAGTGATTTGGCAACGGCACAGGCTGCTGCTGCCATCCTGCAACAGCGCGGTGCTGGAGTTGTGATTGTGACGCTTGGCGCGATCGGGATATGGGTCGCTGCATCGGATCAAGCCTATGCATTGCCTGCGTTTAAGGTTGAGGTGGTTGATACGACTGCTGCTGGCGATACTTTTGTTGGTAGCTTTGCTGTGGCAATTGCCGAAGGTATGGAATTAAGCGCAGCATGTATGTTTGCGCAAAGCGCGGCAGCTTTGGCGGTCACAAAGTTGGGTGCGCAAACCTCGATTCCGTATCGGCAAGCAGTAGAGCAGCAGTTGCACAATAAGTGAATGTCCTATAATTCGTGCTAAAGACGTCATTAGGCAAATAATTAAATCAGTAGTCAGGTCGTTCATCAAACGAAACCGGCGAATGAAGCTAATCAAGCTATTCAGGAGTTATTAAAAAATGAAATTGCGTTCATCACTTCTTTTCAGTGCTCTTCTCTCTGTGTCTGCGTTAGCAGCGGCGAGCCAGCCAAAATTCGCTTTAGTTTATGACGCTGGTGGAAAGTTTGACCGCTCATTCAATCAATCTGCCTATGAAGGCGCAGAGCGCTTCAAAAAAGACACGAAAATTTCTTATATTGATGTGCAAGTTCTGAGTAATGTGCAGGGCGAGCAAGTGTTGCGGAATCTCGCACGCAAAGGGATCAATTTGATTGCGGCAATTGGTTTTACCCATGCCCAGCAAGTGCAGACCGTGGCGAAAGAATTCCCGAAGACGAAGTTTGTGATTGTTGATGGTGCAGCAACAGGCGCGAATGTCAGCTCGATTTTATTTAAAGAACAAGAAGGCTCTTACCTAGTTGGTGTAGCAGCGGCGATGGCATCGAAATCCAAAAAATTAGGTTTTATCGGTGGTATTGATATTCCTTTGATTCGCGCGTTCGTCTGTGGCTATACACAAGGCGCAAAATCAGTTGACCCGAAAATTGATGTCGCACAAAACGTGGTTGGCACAACAGCGACAGCTTGGAATGATCCAGCCAAAGGAAGCGAACTGGCACGCGCGCAAATGGAGCGCGGTGTTGATGTGATTTTCGCAGCGGCTGGTGGTAGTGGTATGGGTGCGTTGCAAGCCGCTAAGGAAAAAGGCAAGATGGCGATCGGTGTCGATTCGAACCAAAATTATCTCTTCCCAGGTGTGATGCTGACATCGATGGTGAAGCGTGTTGACAATGCCGTGTATGAAAATTTTATGCAGATGAAAAATGGCACATGGAAAGCAGGTGTGGCGAATTTGGGTCTGAAAGAAGGTGGTGTAGATTGGGCGCTCGATAAAGATAATCGTAGCTTGATTACGCCAGAAATCGAAAAGCGTGTGAATGCCGCTAAACAAGATATTTTGAGTGGCAAAGTCAAAGTGGTTGATTATCGCGAAGCGAGCCGCTGCCCATTGTAAGACAATCAAAAGCCGTAGCGTTTCATGACGCTGCGGCTTTGTTTTATCTAAAATTTTTCCTGTGACTTTTCTTTTCTTCTGGTCTTTGGTAAGTCAGGAGAGAAGCTCAAACTAAGCTCAACCCCAATTGAATATCATGTCCACTGCAGTAGAATTCCGCAACATTTCAAAGCGCTTCGGAAAGGTTCTCGCGAACGACGCTGTGAATTTCTCGATTGCGCACGGCACGATACACGGCATCATCGGTGAAAATGGTGCTGGAAAATCGACCATGATCAAGCTTCTTGTTGGAGAAGTTGTGCCTCAGGAAGGAGATGTTTGGAAACATCCCAACGCCCGTGTCGCCTACGTTGCTCAACACGCTTTCCACCACATTGAGCAACACTTGAGCAAGACTCCCAACGAGTACATCCGATGGCGATTTGCCAACGGTGGTGAGGACAAGGAAAGTCTTGTCAAGGTATCCATGCAGTTCACTGATGAAGAGATTGCTCTTCAAAAGAAGCCATTTGAGCTCCAAATTATTGATGAAGCATCTGGAAAGATCACAAAGGTCAAGAAGGTTGTTTCTGAGCTTGTAGGTGGACGAAAGATGAACAAGAGCAAGGAATACGAGTATGAAGTGAAATACGCTGGATCGAACGTGGATTCTGGCGAATACTTGCCTGCCAAGACATTGAAAAAGATGGGATGGGAAAAGTCCATGAAGGCTGTTGACTTGAAGCTAGCTCAGCTCGCTGGTATGTTTGTCAAGCCGCTATCGACAAAGAACGTCGAGGAGCACTTGGAGGGATGTGGTCTCGCCCGTGAATTCGGAACGCACTACCGTATGTCTGCCCTTTCCGGTGGACAAAAGGTCAAGGTTGTTTTGGCAGCTGCGATGTGGATGCAACCGCACATTGTGATTTTGGATGAACCTACAAATTACCTTGATCGCGAGAGTTTGGGAGCCCTTGCTGGAGCTATCGAGGATTTCGAGGGAGGTATCATCATCATTTCACACAACAACGAGTTTGTTTCCAAGCTATGTCCAGAGACGTGGGTGATGGACGCTGGTCATCTAGAAACAAAGGGAGACGCTGATTGGATGTTGAAGCAAGATACCAAAATCGAGGACCAGCAACAGCTGCAAGAGATGACTGATGCTGCCGGAAACAAGGTAGAAATGCAACTGGAGAAGAAGAAGCTTTCCAAGAAGGAAGAGAAGGCGCTCATCAAGAAGATCAAGCAAAAGATTAAGGATGGTGAAAAGCTTGAAACTGATGAAGAGGAATTGGCATTTGAGAAGGACCTTATGTAAATGTTGCAAGAAGTGGTTTTGAGGGTAATGACTACTATAGGAAAATCCATGTTGATAAACTTTGTTCCAATCATCTTGTCTAGCAAGGTTTGCCATATTGACAAGAGCCAGCTAGTTTTGTCGTGAGAGCATCGTTTCAGTACCCCTTGATACTTGTGAAGTTACGTTGTCCTTGTTGGGCTCGATGATCTGGCCGTAAGACATCTCACGACGCTATGCTGAGACTGTATTAGCCATAGTTCCATAGAGCAATGGTCGTGGATCGGGATCTCAACTGATGGGCTGTTAGGGGTTGGTAAACGACGACGTAACATTGACATTCAAGTTGCAAGCCATATGAACGCAACCTCTATGTAAGTGGTCAGTGAAAAACCGCTATCTCTGCTCAATAAACACTCCACGGCTAAAAACAGCATTAGCTACTTGAAGCCAATAGGGCAAAAAGTACCGGTACGTGACACTCTATATTGATTATGGGATCTCCATGGGAGCGAGTCTTAATCGGGAAATGGTCCAGTCAATGCAGTAGCATCAGCATCCACTGTTAGTTATCACGGGCCAAGGAACTACTTCCTTTCGTCATTCAGTCCCTATCCGAACGTCATACATGTATTGGTTCGAGAATGGGGACAGAGGCTTCTGGAACGGGAAGTGATTGTCTAATGAGTATCTTGTACTCTCGCTATTAATGGCGAAAGAACCATTAGTTGGAGCTT
>DLGN01000059.1:0-432 GCA_002482715.1 Oxalobacteraceae bacterium UBA7693 | reverse complement strand
AAAAACAAACTCTTTTCGCACAAATATTCACAAAACGCGCCATGACTCAGAGTATATTAAAGTTGTGAATAGGAATCGTCACATAGGATCCGATGCCAGTAGTCATTAGCATTAAAGATTTTCATCAACGTCGAAACCGAGTATTCCAATTCCATCTGACAGTACGAATAACAAATGAATTATTCTCATAACACTCGAAAGTGTTCTGAAGGTGTCCTAAGTTTGAGTCATCATGTGGAATCCAAAATATCTCGGCGGCGCGAAAGTGCGAATTGTGCGGCTGAATGTCTCCTATCATTCACCATTGCAAGACCAAATGTCAACAAAAATATTCTGTCTCATTATATCAGATTTGTGTTCGATCATTATGACAGGTGGTGACAGACAGCCTCGCCTCCCAACATGAGTGGTGAGTTCCACGCGTTGTCAGTG
>DLGN01000097.1:10451-12381 GCA_002482715.1 Oxalobacteraceae bacterium UBA7693 | reverse complement strand
CTTGTTTATAGGCCTCAATAGCATCTTGGCTCGCGCCATCGGCTTGCAACGAGATACCTAAACCCATCCACCAAACCCCATTTTGACTGTGTTTTTTTAATGCTTGACGGTACAGTTGTATCGCATCTTTGTGGTGACCCGTCTTTTGCTGAAGTGCCGCTAAGAAAGCCAAATAATCAGCTCGATCCTGCGCAAGCCCCTGATTTTTTTGCAAAACCTCAATGGCTTCATTGAGCTTGGCACGCTCGACCAATAATCTTGCCAAAATCATCGAGAAGTTTAATTGCCCCGGTTCATTCACTAATCCCAGTTTTAACTCGCGAATCGCGTCGTCGTGTCGTTTTGCTTCCAGTAACAATGAGATTTTTAGTTGTCGTGCTGCGTTGTGCATAGGATCAGATTTTAATGCGTTATCCAAAACCTGAATTGCTTCGTTAACACGACCTTGCTGCTGATACACGGTCGCTTGTCGATATTCGCCCTCGGCACGCTGTTGGGCGGACACTTCTTTCACCATCACATTTGAAGTGACGTTCGGTGTTGGCGACTTTACTGCGTCCTCCAATGATTTATTGGTCGCAGCGGATGTTGACTGTTTCAGTGTTTTTTGCTGAACAAGCTCAGAGTTTTTTGCTGCTATTGGCGCCTTGTTCAACTGCGTTGAAGAGGTCTGCAATGGTGTATCGTTCAAAGCCGCGTTAGTAGCTTGATTGTTTTTTTTACCCTGATCGCCACGCATGCTGATGTCGTCAATCGCAGCTAGTTGCGCAGAATCAACTTGCGTAGTCAATTTCAAATTCAGTCCCATTTCATTCATGACAGGACTCTGAGCATCTTGCACCTGTACTGGAATCGAGGCTGTGGGGGGCGTTGTCGATATAGGAGCAACGAGCAAGGCATGCTCTTTGCTCACCACCGGCATGGGATTCGATTGAAAAATGGATTTAGAAAAAAACTGATCGTAGATAAGAAATGCAATCAACAAAAAACTAAGACTTAACAAAAGCAGGCGCCAATATTTGCTGTTGTTTCGTAAGGGTACATGGCTACCGAATTGTGCATAACGCGCACCTGAATGTGCTGTTTCCGCTTCGCCGCGTTTTTCCAAATCTTGCAACATTTGATTGATAAGACTCATATCAAACTCATACCCCTAGTGTCCAAAATGTCCAAAGTGTTCGACCGAAGCCAGCAATCAATGAGACACCGACGAGTATCATTAGGCTAGCGAAGGTCAGACGAGAAGACAGACGTTTAAATCCTGGCGCAGCTTCGGTATCACGAATTGCGGCAATAACTTGCTGACCGCCCACATCTGGACGACCTTCACCATAACTAAGCATCATCGCTTTGTTCGCTAAGATGTTCAACATACGCGGAACACCGGCACTCGCGACCCACAATGCAAAGATGGCCGTGCGCGAAAACAAGCGTATTTGACTAAAGCCGGCAATCCGTAGACGATGTTGTATATAAAAACTCGTTTCATCGAGATTTAACGGCCGCAGACGATAGTGAAAGCTAATCCGTTGTGCCAATTGACGAATCTCATTGCGAGCCAGCCGCTTATCTAATTCAGGCTGACCAAATAAAACAATTTGCAGCAATTTTCGCTTTTCAGTTTCTAAATTGCTGAGCAAACGAATCGCCTCCAAAGTTTCCATTGGCAGTGCTTGCGCTTCATCAATGCATAGCAGAACCCGGTAACCATTTTTTGCAAGCCCCAACAAATGTAAGTTGATTGCTTTTAATACTTGATGCTGTTCGCATTCCTTTTCTTGCGGAATTCCCAGGTCGTCTGCTAACACCAGCAATAAAGTTCGGGGTTCCAAAAAAGGATTAGGAATATATGCCGTAACAAAATCACTACCTAAGGTTTTGAGAAACTGCCGGCATAACAAAGTCTTACCGGTGCCGACCTCGCCTGTGA
>DLGN01000097.1:0-10431 GCA_002482715.1 Oxalobacteraceae bacterium UBA7693 | reverse complement strand
TGTGCTGCGACCAATAAGGTATTAAGCGCTTCTAAATGGCTACCAAAAGAAAAGAAAAAACTGGTATCAGGCGTGATTCCGAATGGCGTTTCGTGCAAACCGAAATGCGATTTGTAGGTACTCATTCTGACCATGAGAACCTCTCCATAGAAATGAGTTGAGCTGATTGCATGATATTGCTTGCGCGCAGAATACTCAGCCGTCGAATCTCATGCTTGAATCGATCAGCAGTGTTCACTGGATTTTCTTTTCTAAACGCGTGCGCGGGGTCATTTCTTCAATTCTTTTCTGACTTTCCAATAAATCTTTTTCCCAAGCGGCATCGCTTTCCACAATCGTAGGACGAATCAAAATAACTAATTCACGCTTTTGAGAAATTTGATTGGTGTTTCTGAACAAGCCACCAAGCAAAGGAACTTCACCAGCACCAGGAATTTGTGAGCGGTCGTCTGAATTTGATTGCCGCATCAAACCACCAATTGCGACGATGCGCCCATTTTGTCCACGCACAATACTATCCGTTTCCGATACCACACTGGAAGCCAATGGTAAAACGACAGATCCCGCACTACCAGCGTTCACCGTTTTTTCGATGGTCGTCACTTTGCTCACCGACGGATGAACGTGCAAAATAATATTGCCCTCATCATCAATCTGCGGTGTCACATCAAGCGCCACACCAGAGAAAAATGGTTGCACTTCAACACTGACTGTTGGAGCCGTATTGCCACCAGTGCTAACGACGCCTGGCGTGGTCTTTAAACTGGTAACAAAGAACTCATCTTTACCAACTTTCAATACGGCTTTCTGATTATTCAATGTGGCAATACGCGGACTCGACAGCACATGTACGCTACCCTGCGATTCTAAAAACGATAATAAGGCTGAAAAATTGGCCGTTTGAAATGCCAATCCAAATAGGGATCCAGCTGCGCGAGACGCTGCACCTAAATTCAAACCAGTAATCGTGTCGATTCCAGTTCCGTCAGTCGTCAATCGCGTCGTACTCAAGGTCGTACCTGGCGTTAAGAAACCAATCGATGCCGCACTATTTGGTGAAGATTTAAGCGAAGCAAACGAAGCCCAATTGATCCCGGTTTGATATTGATCATTCAATTCAACTTCCAAAATCTTTGCTTCCAAAATGACTTGTCTATCTACTGATAACTGTGTCGCCTTTAAATAAGCGGCGATGTTCCGAATCTCGTCAGACATCGCCCGCACCACCACCACGCCAGATTGTGGATTGATCACAACTTGGCGACCGTCCTGTCCGCTTCCAGCCAAAATATCTAAGGAAGCTTTCAACTCTGACCAAAAGTCATTATTCGACGTTGTATTAATCTTGCTGGAGGTGACTGACTGGCTACTGCCACCGGTCGGCGCACCACCTGGTGTATTTGCCTGCCCTGTCGATGAACTACCTGTCGAATTTCCAGTCAATACCGCATCGGCTACAGAACCAGAGGTCACACGAATATCAGAACTACCTTTTCGTACTGACGCTAAATAGTTGATTTGAAAAACCCTGGTCTGCAAAGTCAGCGGCTTAACATAGATACGACTACCCTCAACTTTATATTCGTAACCATATAATTCACGAATCGCATCAAGGGCTTCAAACAACGTCACATCTTTCAAGTTGGCAGAAATATTGCCTGTCACTTCAGGATGCACCAACATATTGTAGGGCGTGCCTGAGACGATGCCCATGAAAAATTGAGATGCTGGTGCATTGCTAAAGCTGAGATTAAAACGCTCCTCTAAAGGTTTCCGCACTGGAGGTAAATCGACATTCAGTGGCGGCAACAAAGATGCGGCCACTGCATCTGGCTCTGCCGCTTTCACATTGGCTGCTGTCGCCTTACTCATTTCACTTTTGATCAAGTCATAGGTTTCTTGACGTGAAGGTGGCATCGCACAAGCAGCGAGCAAACCTAATAGCAAAATTGATAGCCCTATTTTTTTCATGTTTAAACCTTCTTGGTCCAACTTAATTTTGGCGTTTCTTCTCATTTGATGATGTTATTGAAGACGAGCTCACAATTAGCCGGTCTCAAACTCACCACTTATTTCAACTTCGCGCTTCCCTGGCTTGGTTTTTTTCGCAAGTCAGGATGCAAACTTAAAGTCTGTAATTGCTTACCTCGTCTTAATACAACTTCTGACTCGGTCATTCTGATTAAAGTCTGATCCCCAAACTTGGCGTTCAACTTCACCGCTTGTCCATCAATAATCGCTATTTTACGATTTGCCGAAATCAAGATTGATTGCAATACCGGGCCAACTTCCTGCTCTGTACCACCACCCGGATTCAATATACTTGCTGGCGGCCTGGTAGGATCAGGCAAGTTTTGCGAAATTTTCGGCTCTACCCCAGCATATAAATCGATGCTAGCGAACAATAGACATAATCCGAATATCGGAGCGATTACAAATTGAGCCATTTTTTCTCCAGACTCAAAGTAAATATTTGTAGACTCAAGCTTGCTTTTGGATATTCAAGCACATTCAAACTCCCACGACTCCAATAAACCTGTTCAGGCATCGCTTCCAGTTCTTTTATATAAGCCAACATGTCGAGGTAATTCCCTTCTAACACCAATTCAACTTCATGCTTATAAATACTAAGTTCATCTGAATTAAGCGTAGCAATTTTGCTGCCTGAACTTGAAGGCAAACCTTGATTAGCCGTTGAAACTGTATTCGTAGCCGCCTCGGTTGCACTAGCACTAGCACTTGCATTCGCAGCTCCATCTGAAGCTTTTGCTACATCGAACAAGTTCACAACTGGAAAACTCTTCAGCGAAATTAATTGCAAGCGTTTGTTCCGCTTCAAAATATTTTGCAATAGCGTGTCCATTTTATCTGGCGCAACCAAGTTTTTTTGCAAGTTCGATAGATCGCTGTCCATCAAAAGCAAGCGAGCCTTTGCTTCATTTAATCTGGCTTTTATTTCTGCATCTGGATCGCCTCGCATAGCACCAGAAAGTTGCGCGAGCTCCTCTTGCAAAACACCCATCTGCATTTGATGTGTATGCTGCTGAGTCTTCAATGTCTTCTGCAACTTTAGTTGCGGTTCAATCAAAAAAGTAAAACCAATCATCAGAACACCGACACTGCATAGCACGAATAAAATCGCGCGCTCTCGCATCGACAAAATATCTATTTTGCGCAAAAAACTTAACCATATTTTTTTCATTGTGGTTTTGCTCCTGCGGTTTTTTCTTTATCAGCTTTGCCAGCCATGCCCGATGAATGCAACTGAAATTCTAAATATGGCGCTGGCTCTGGCATTTTTTTCGGATCTGCCGCGCTGATTGCTGCTGGAACAGGCAATAGCGGTCTCTCCATGTGTAAGGTCGAAATAGTCTTACCTTGCATAATTGGCTCACGCTTTAATTGCGTGACATACAGCGGCACTAATTCAGCTTGCAAAGTGCGTCCGTGCAGAATTAAATCGTATCCGGCACCTTCTAAGGTCAAGCCGGTCAACCACAAATTGGTCGGAACCTGACGCGCAAAAGCACTTAAATAGGTCGAATAGCCATCTGTGTTACCAAACTGACTGTTTTGCAAAATCTGCGCAATTTGATGACGTCGGAGTAAGGACGCTTCTATTAGTGTTAATTCTTGCGCCAAAGCTGGATTTTGAATTTTAGCGGCACGAGCTTCGCGCAATGCATTGACCTGATTTGTCATTGATGTCAGCTTTAAGGACGCCTGTTCAGAGGCACTTCTCGCTTGTGCCACCTGCGAACGTAAATAGACAAAACTGATCGCAATCACACACAAACTGAACGCGAATAAAATCAACAAATTAGCAGCCGAAAAATAGTCTTTTCGCTTTAATAAGGCGGGGTTAAAAAGATTAATCTGCTGGCTCATGCTGTGCCTGCCTCTTGACGTAAAGCCGCACCAATCACAGACAAAAATACCCGCTGACGTTCAGCCGATTTTAATTCTGGAATTTTATCGATATTGACCAATTGAGCGAGGTCGAGTATCTCCACTGGCAAATACATATTACTCGACAAATATTGTTGCAAAAAGGTCGCGGCCTCACCTAATGGCGCAACGACGAGCTTTGCGGTTGTGATGTAATTATGTTGCCGATCAAAATGATCTAAGGATCTTTGCAGCTCTAGCGAGATACGTTCGAAACTCGCATCTCGCTCTTGTAAGTTTTGAGAGTCTAAATCTTTCGTGCTGATATCAAGGCGACGAGACAAATATAGCTCACCACCATAAGTCACTGTCAACAAACCACCCTGTGCATCAAACGACAACATGGCTAGACCACGTCCTTCGATTTCTAAACGCGCGGAAATATTTCGTTGTGCCATCTCTGGAACATCAATTAAACGCAATGGTAGCTTTGCATTCACAAATAAATTTTGATTAGCAATTAACTGTTGATTTGCGGCGACAATAACGATCAATGACTGATTTCGTCCACCATTATGAATATCACCTGGAACGGTCAATACGTCGAAACTGGCTGATTCGATTGGATAGTCAATTAATTCTTTTAAACGCCAAACCAGCGCATTTTTCAATTCATCTGCAGGAACGTTTAAGGCATCTATGGCAAACCATTGATATTCATTGGAATTTAATTGCAATAAACATTGCTTTTGCTTCGCTGGCGTTTCACGTGCAAGACGTTCCAATAAAACGGGCCACGCTTGATCTGACTTTGGATAAAACGATAAAAATTCCACGGCAGGTAAGCCACCGGTCTGAAAGCGCACAGAGGCGGCATAAAGACCATCGTTACCTAAACGAATCGCCATGACATCGGCGTTTTTCTTGTTTTTTGAGAATAATCCCATGCTTGAGCCCAGTTCAGCAATATTGCTTGACGTTAAGATAATATGAGCTTGTTGTCAATCATTGCCCCTTGTTTTGTTGTCGGATTGATGATGTCTGGCGTTTCTGTCCGATTCGAACTGCGTATTCTTGACATGCCGATTTTTACTGATCTCTTATCGCCACCAGATCACACCGATTCTCAATGCACTTCTCTAGTATAAATAAATTGATTTGACTTTTTATAGGCCCCAAATTTCACTTTCCCTGTTGGATTGACTGCAGTCGCCCCGCCTCGCCATGGAAATTTCAACCAATTACTTACTGGAATATCCATATCTAGAAATCCACTATTACCTAGTCCTGGTTTAGAAAATTTCAACTGACTCTGACCAGCAACCAGTTTACCTGTCGCGCTCACCGTCGCCAAAGTTTCGCCCGCACTTAATTTGTTAGTTGCCGTTTCTGGACTATAAAAAATCAGACCGCTACCAGAAGTTGGAGCTATTACGGTGGTACAACTGTCATCACTATTTCTTCTCCACTGATCACCAGCTCTATACTCAGCAAAAAATGGCACGGGCAAATCCAACATTTCAGAACCATAGGCACTCTGCAATTTCAATCGACCATAGCGTTGCCTGCTACTACCAAGCAATGTCGCTGCTCCGGCACTGACTTCACCATCACTTGGCGCTGCAGAAATATTGATCAAAGTTTCATTTGCCAATGCCGTTGGCCGAGATATTTGATGTTTTGCCGTCACTGCGACGACACCACTCAGCCATGTGCCAGTCGGCGCAGTAGCACTTGCGCTAAGCTCAGCCCCAAGGGGTGGGCCAACAGGTACACCACCAATACTGAATGAATAATTTGCATACACTGCTGGATTAAATTTAGCATAAGTGCTGGTGTAATTCCGCGTCGTCGTGTTTGAACTATTTTGCGCATACATTGTAAAGTTGGTGAAGAATCCATCTTCGCCAAAATAACTGAATGGCGTTGACGAGGCACATGCTTCGACAACGGTGTTATTGTGAGGCGAAGGCGGAATAAAAATCAGAAAGTGATCTGGAACAAACCGACCAAAGTGATTGGTCGTAGCAGAGTTCGAAAAATTACAACCGTACTTGCCACCTTCAAGGTTATTCGATATGACGTTTCTACAATCACCGTTCGCCACATCCGCAGAACCAGAATTGCTGACAAAGCTATCATCATAAATCCCCTGTGGTTGGAATTTAAAATAACCAACTTCATCATACTTAAATTCACTACCTGTAGCCTCATTCCCGGTGGATGAATCGGCAGCGTCCGTAAAAATGCCGATTAAATTTCCAGTGCCAGGCGCCGCTCTGCCGTCAGAAGGGACGTTAGGCCAGTCCAACAAAGCGGGATTCACTTTCGGTATCCCATCGTAACCCACTACGCCGGTATTCGCCGTTAAACTAAAGTTCGCTCCAGCCCCAATGAAAGGAGTTGCAGTTGGACTATTCCCAGTTGCATCGGCATTAGCGCTCGAAGTAATCGATGTAAAACTGGTAGGACGTACTGTGAAGCCATCCGAAGAACAAGCCGTCACTGGGGTTGCACTACCACTCTCGCGTACCCGACAAGCCAGATGTTTATACGCCCTTGTAACTAACATATCCGTGCTGATGGTTTTTCTACCGTTGTCAGCCGCGGCAAAAGTTAAATTTTGTGATGCAATTGGCGTTGCCGACGGACACGATGCGGCGCTGGCTTTATCATAGAGTTCCACAACGACACTTCCGGTGTAACTACTCGCCGGCGCACCCGAAGCTTGCAAAGCTAAAACATCAAAACGAAAGCCTGTATTGACCAATTTCGTATATAGCGGAGTACGATTGGTTTCGATGTATGGTAAGCCAGTTTCCATACACTCAAAATTTGCGACACAAGGTGTATTTGCAATCGTTATTTGGCAACTCGCTTGTGCCACACCGTTTACTACACAACGCGTGCCATTCAGAGGTAATTTACTCAAGCCACTAGCGAACATCGTGTATGTGCCGGCAGACGAAGCATTTGATTGAAGAACTAGATTCGCGATGCTAGCAACCGATCCCAAAGAAAAAGTCGACGGTGTCCAACTCGTTCCAGTTGCGGTAGGAGACAAAGAAATAGACCCAGTTAATGTACCAGTATTCACAATATTCAAATCTGGACACGGAACAATTGGAGAAGTACACGCCAGCACTTGAACTGGCTCAGGACAACGCGTTGCGTTTCCATCATGTCTAATTTCGATATGATCATAATCCGGGACGACAGTCGAACCAATCACAAAATCATAACTGAAGGTGTACACACCGGGCGCAATAAAATCGTAGGCAATGCCTATTCCTGTATCTTGCAAAGTCGTCGTAATCATATTGCTCAATGCGCCAGTTTGTTGAACGGAGCAATTCGGAGAGCCATTGGCGAAAAATGTACTCCAACCTGCTGCGCAGTAACTGCTAAATGTGCTCACAGAACTACCACCTGGTGGTGGAGTGGGCGGTGCTCGCTCACGAAACGATTCAACAATGGTCCCAGACGATGGCAAGGCCGTACTTGTAGGGCAAGGATTGCCACCACCCAAACTGGAGTAGGTTCCAACGATTCTATATGTGCCAGCCACATTCACACCACAGCCACTATCGCTACCACCTAGATAGGTATCGAACACATGATAATAACGAACTGGATTTGATGCACTGACCGCGTACGTCGCGGGAATAGTCAAGGTCACTTCCGCGGTTAAGAAATCAAACGGTGTCGTGTACTTCCACAGAATAGATACTTGCGGACCATTTGTAATTCCCAGCAAATTCGTTGCCCTTTGTTGTAAGCCAGGGACTGCCGGATTGGCAGGGAGTGCAGCTGAAATACTATAGCTGTTGTACATGCCGCCACTTGGATTAAATGTGCTGACGGTATGTGAGGGTCCATATAGCCGCCCATTTGCACGAATAAAAACACCGTTATCCAAGCTATTGAGATTCGTTTGCGGTAAGGCAGTCGGGCTATACACTTGCCCGGTATTATTTAGGCGCCGTACTTGAATTTTGCTTGATCTGTCTATGTAGAAATGCAACCCATTAGTCGCACTAGTACCACCCGTGCTATTAAATTCTATGGTTGTTTGTGCATTCACCACCTGAAAAGGGAAACCGCAAAACGCAAGCAGCAATGTCAAAAACAAGGCGTAAGCACACCTAAAATCCAGCTTCAGTAATTGATCTTGCACGTGCTTACTCATTTTCAAACCTAATAAAAATAATTCGCTATCATTCAAAATAAATACAGACCAGCCTGTAAGCAAAACGACTTACTAACATGGAGGATCTGTCGCCAAACCAGTAAGGCCGACCCGACACGTACTAATACTGGCTGAAATCTGGCGTTCAACAAAATCACTTGAGGGAGCTGTACCCGAGCTTCCTGTTGATGTAATTTGATACACGCGTATCGTATTTTCGCCTTCCGTTTGCGTTGTCAATTGGCAATCGACAGTCACATTAAATCCACTCAAAGCGCCACCAAATGTTGGTACTGCCATACCCGCTGTGCAGCCATTAAAAATAGTGTTCACTACCGTCGCATTCTCTGGCGTCAATATCGCAAAAGTTGCGGCCTCTATTCCGGCCTTGGCCGCCTGATATGCGAGTACACCACGCACATCTTGATTCGCAATCGTACGTTGTGTAGTGTAAATCGACAGCATAAAAATTCCCAAGGCCGCCAAAATCAGCAACAAAAAAATGGCAGACACCAAAGAAAATCCTCGCGCAGCCGAATCATGTACTGGGGACGCTCTAGGCGAATTGATGACAGATTTATGGCACATTGCTAATGTTCACATCCTGATAAAGATTGACCGACTCACCTGCCCTTATCAACCCCAGTCTGATCGACAAAACCGCACTACGTTCTGTCACGCCGCTGGCATAATTAAAACTACAGCTTGCTATATTTTCCGCTAACAAAGGTTCGGCGGTGCCCGGCGCTAAGACTGGGCAAGTCGCTAGCGCTGGAGTAATTGCGTAGTTTGACAAACGATACAAGCGACCCGTTCCATTGCCATTGGGATCGGTTCCCGCACCTTGGCAAACAAAGGTCACAGCAGGACTGCTTCCTGACAAAACAAAAAACCGTTTAGCGGGTGACTCAATTGGATTTTGGATTGGAGAACTCAAGCGAATTGTACTTGCTGTCGACCCAGCATCAACAATACCGCGATAACTGGGATCATAAGCATTTGCCCCGGGAATTCCTAAGTTATAAACCACAATAAAGTCATCTTTTTGCGGAACAGAATTCAATGGACCAATCACATCAAATCGCGTTCCTGATGTGCTATCGAATTGCATTACATTGCCAGGTTCTGCCGACCGATAACGTCCACCATCCTTAGTCATCAAGAATTCAATACAATTAGTCGTATCGGCTTGGCGTACGCTATTTGGCAGAGCTAAATGTAAGTCACGAGACATCCGCCGGATTGCGGAATTTGCACTTTCAGTCAACTCCGCACGCCGACTCAAATCACGATACTGCTCAATTGGTCGGCTTATAAAACTTGCCGCTACCACAGCCAAAATACCGGTGATCACAATCACGATCACGGCCTCAACCAAGGTAAAACCACGCTGAAAGATCAATTGAGTATTAGTCATATTATGGAATCGCTCTGGGCGCATAACGGTAACGATAGCCAGTTAAACTCACACTCAAACCGTCAACACTCACAGTGACATCAATACGAATGCGATCACCACCTAATTCTTCGGTTTCAAATATTTTCGCTGTGTAAGTTTTCAGTTCAAGAACGGGTTGTCCTTGAATATCTTTAATCGTATCTGCGGGATTCATTTCAAAGTTGTGATAATCACCCACATTATCAAATCGAGGCGAGCCATAGCGTGTTTCACCCGCAGTAGGCGTCAAACCCTGCGCACCACTTGCACATCCAGCTGGACTATTTGCCGTCATCGCATTCGCATCATCGGGGTCACAATACGTAAATGCCTGCAACTGCACCTCTTCTAAAAGAGATTCTGCTAATGCGAGCGCTTGTTTCTCTCGCAAAGGATCAGTGCTGGCAACACTGGTTAAGTTCATAATACGTGTTACGCCGATCACTGCCACACTGACAATTAAAATAAATAAAATCAGCTCGACCAAAGTCACGCCAGTTTGTCTGGCATCAGATCTTCGTAAATGGGAAATTCCTAGACTAGTGTACATAGCCAGTTTCCGCCTCAACACGAATTGTGCCAACCGCTATTGTTCCATTTTGAAAAAGCGTCAATTCCTTCGCAGTATTAGGATTTGGTTGTCCAAGTGCGTTAAAAGAGAAAAAAGTTGTGACGCCAAAATTCACATCGGCAGGCACCGTTCTGCGATACCAAATCTGTTCACCGGGAACCAAAACAGGTGTGCCAGCATCGCTCTGGCAATTCACATTCACCTGCACATATGTCAAACAAATGACGCCATCTGCCTGACTAAGCTGCACCCAAACTGGACGACGCTGGGCAATCGCGGTCTTTTGCGCATAGCGAATCATGTTCTGCGTTTGATCAAAAAAACCGCGGGCATCGAAATCAACCC
>DLGN01000243.1:1940-4003 GCA_002482715.1 Oxalobacteraceae bacterium UBA7693 | reverse complement strand
CCTTCCCCTTCAAGGGGAAGGTTGGGATGGGGATGGGTTTTGGTCGAGCTTATAGAGGCATTTTCGCGAAATTAAACCTGTCCCAACCTAGCTCGTACTTCGAAGGATGAGGGGGGGGGCTTAGCCTTGCGAACACATTCCAAACACCCACAAAAAAACCCGCCGCAGCGGGTTTTTTTAAAACATTACAAAATCGGATTAAGGATTTTGGATGTTAGAAGCTTGCTTGCCTTTTGGACCCTGTGTTACCTCGAACTGTACTTTTTGACCTTCTTTTAAAGTCTTGAAGCCGTTCATTTGGATCGCGGAGAAGTGGGCAAACAAATCCTCACCGCCATCATCAGGAGTGATAAAACCAAAGCCCTTGGAGTCATTGAACCATTTTACGGTACCTGTTGCCATAATACATCTTTCAAATATAAACTAATCACACGAGCCGAAAAAGCAAGAAAACTCTATAAAGCTACCTTTCTTAACCTGCCCACTTCATATTGATAATAAGAACTGAAGAACAGAACTGAAGTTACATATCAATAAATATCATTCTTGGCGGAAAAAAAAGTAAAGTCAAGAAAATTAGCTTGTCCTTGTAGTATTGTTGTTTTTTTATGTGAAAAGTGTTGCTCTTGATCTCAGTGAAATGATCTCCATCTATGTAGGCAAGTGATGGTGTCATTGATTTGCCTGTGCTGGTATTCGATGCAGAGCTTGAAAATATACCGAATGTGGAAGGTGATCATTGAAGCAAATCAGATTGCGTTCGGCAGTTTTGAAACATCTAAATGTTAAATTTTCACAAGCTACTGCAGAAATTTACTAAGCGCCTTACAATGAATAGACGCATTTTTATTTGTCTAATGTTTGACTTCGATAGTCATCAACGTACTAGAATAGACGTATGGGAATAAAGCATGAAAACAATACGGTACTCGAGAAGCAGGCACAGAAATTAAAACCGCCTTCGATGTATCAAGTGGTACTTCTAAATGATGACTACACGCCTATGGAATTTGTCGTTGCAGTCATTCAAGAATACTTTAGTAAGGATAGAGAAACCGCAATGCAAATCATGTTGAAAGTGCATGTCGAAGGACGTGGTGTTTGCGGTGTATATACGAAAGATGTCGCATTGACAAAAGTTGAGCTGGTTTTAACACACGCGAAGCACGCGGGTCATCCGCTGCAATGTGTGATGGAGGAAGTATGATTGCGCAAGAATTAGAAGTCAGTTTGCACATGGCCTTTGTTGAGGCGCGGCAGGCTCGTTATGAATTCATTACGGTGGAACATTTGTTACTTGCGCTGTTGGATAATCCATCCGCAGCTGAAGTAATGCGTGCTTGCGCTGTGAATATTGAAGACTTGCGTAAAACTTTATCGAATTTTATTTCTGATAATACGCCGACAGTGCAAGGCACCGGCGATGTAGATACTCAACCGACACTCGGTTTTCAGCGTGTGATTCAACGCGCGATCATGCATGTACAGTCTGCGTCCAATGGTAAAAAAGAAGTAACTGGCGCGAATGTGTTGGTGGCGATTTTTGGTGAAAAAGATTCACATGCGGTTTATTATTTGCACCAACAAGGCGTGACACGTCTCGATGTGGTGAATTTTATTTCCCATGGCGTGCGTAAAGACAATCACAACGAACCGCAAAAATCTCCTGAAGGTGCGGAAGATCCGCAAGGTGAAGCACAAGCCAAAGAAAATCCACTTGAACAATTCACGCAAAACCTGAATAAAGCGGCAGCCGAAGGCAAGATTGATCCTTTGATTGGACGAGACAGCGAAGTTGAGCGTGTAATTCAAATTTTGTGCCGTCGCCGTAAAAATAATCCTTTGTTAGTCGGTGAAGCTGGTGTTGGTAAGACCGCGATTGCCGAAGGTTTGGCTTGGCGCATTACGCAAAACGATGTGCCTGATATTTTGAGTCAGGCGATCGTTTACTCACTTGATATGGGGGCTTTGCTCGCCGGTACGAAGTATCGCGGTGATTTTGAGCTGCGTTTGAAAGGTGTGTTAAAGCAATTAAAGGATGCGCCAGACGCAATTTTGTTCTT
>DLGN01000243.1:0-1912 GCA_002482715.1 Oxalobacteraceae bacterium UBA7693 | reverse complement strand
GATGGATGCGTCGAACTTGCTGAAACCTGCTTTGTCTAATGGTCAGTTGAAATGCATCGGTGCGACAACTTATACAGAATATCGTGGTGTGTTTGAAAAAGACCATGCACTTGCACGTCGCTTCCAAAAGGTCGATGTCAATGAACCGACCGTAGAGCAAACCGTACAGATCTTGCGTGGATTGAAATCGAAGTTTGAAGAACATCACAACGTGAAATATTCAGCTGCCGCTTTGACGACAGCGGCAGAATTGTCAGCACGTTTCCTCAATGATAGGCATTTGCCGGACAAAGCAATTGATGTGATTGATGAAGCTGGTGCGGCACAAAGAATTTTGCCTAAATCTAAGCAAAAGAAAACCATTGGTAAGGCAGATATCGAGGACATTATTTCCAAGATAGCGCGTATTCCGCCGCAAACTGTGAATCAAGATGATCGCAGTAAATTACAGACCATTGATCGTGATTTGAAAAATGTGGTGTTTGGTCAAGACCCTGCAATTGATGCATTGGCAGCGGCAATTAAAATGTCGCGTGCTGGATTAGGTAAAACCGATAAGCCAATTGGATCGTTCTTATTTTCTGGCCCGACCGGTGTTGGTAAAACTGAAGTCGCCAAGCAACTGGCGTTTACCTTAGGTATCGAATTAATACGTTTCGATATGTCGGAATACATGGAACGTCATGCTGTCAGTCGTTTGATCGGCGCGCCACCAGGTTATGTGGGATTTGATCAAGGCGGTTTGTTGACCGAAGCGATTACCAAGAAGCCGCACGCTGTTCTATTGCTGGATGAAATTGAGAAAGCGCATCCAGACGTGTTCAATATTTTGTTGCAGGTCATGGATCATGGCACGCTGACAGATAACAATGGACGCAAAGCAGATTTCCGTAATGTGATCATTATTATGACGACCAATGCCGGTGCCGAAAGCCTGCAAAAAGCGTCGATTGGCTTTAATAATAGTAAGCAGGCTGGTGATGAAATGGCGGATATTAAGCGTATGTTTACGCCTGAGTTCCGTAATCGTCTTGATTCCATTATTAGCTTCCGTTCCTTAGATGAAGAAATTATTTTGCGCGTGGTTGATAAATTCTTGATGCAGTTGGAAGAACAATTGCATGAGAAAAAAGTGGAAGCGACATTCAGCGAACATTTACGTAAGTTCTTAGCGAAAAAAGGCTTTGATCCATTGATGGGCGCACGTCCTATGGCGCGCTTGATTCAAGATATGATACGAAAAGCCTTAGCCGATGAACTGTTGTTTGGTCGCCTAGTTAGTGGCGGTAGAGTCGGTGTTGATCTGGATGACAAAGATCAGATTAAGTTAGAGTTCTCGGAAGGAGATGCTCCGCCGCCAGTAGCATCACAGGAAGTGGTAGAAGTTGAATAAGTATTGCTTCATGACGAATCACTTAGTGAAACCCAGATGACGATCTGGGTTTTTTTTCGCCATTAGTTTCCCCAAGCGTTTTACCATTCAATCAAAGCTGCACATGGCTTTGTGCGCAAAATGAAAATTTTCTTACATGCGATTTCAATAAAAGTGGTCTGTCTGCGCTTCCTCAAGTATACTGAGCCACCATTTTTCTGAGCCCCTGTTTCACCATTGGCCGGATTTGTTAGAAAACCAGTGCAGGCTTTATATATTAAAAGGACGTATAAAACATGACAAAACGCCTCAATCTTACTAGTTACATTATTTTCGGTTTAATACTTGGTATTTTCGTCGGTTATTTCGTTAATGCGAATATGGCCAAACCTACCGATTTTGCTGATGCAATGTCTCTGATCACGACCATGTTTTTGCGTTTGATTAAAATGATTATCGCACCACTGGTTTTTTCTACCTTGGTGGTTGGTATCGCCAGAATGGGTGACGTCAATGAAGTTGGTCGTGTTGGTGGTAAGG
>DLGN01000250.1 GCA_002482715.1 Oxalobacteraceae bacterium UBA7693 | reverse complement strand
TCGCCGATTTTCAAAGCCTACCCTTTTTCCTTGGAAAACACGATTAAGCAACGCAAAGGAAAATTCACTTCTGGCGCTAACGGTAGCAGTCACATTGAAGTCGATGGTCGCTTGGTGACAGGGATGAATTGGGAATCTTCGGTCGCCGTGGCAGAAGCGGTGATTCGCTTACTTGATGGGAAGAAATGATGTGGATTTGCTTGGCGCGAGTTTGCTTTTTCTGTCTATTGTTGTTTATTGTGCCTCAATCTCGTTCTCAAACCGAGAACGAGATTGATCGTTATGTAAAACAGATACAGCAATCACATCGAATCCCGGGTCTAGCACTAGCGATAGTCAGAGATGGCAAGCTTATACACCGAGCTAATTATGGGCTGGCAAATTTGGAATTCTCTGTGCCTGTTTCAGACGGCACGGTGTTCCCCCTATTTTCCAGTACCAAGATTTTTTCGGTAGTCGCGGTGCATCAATTGATAGAGCAAGGCAAATTATCGCTCGACAGCAAAGTGGTGAATTTTTTGACCGATTTACCTGAGGCATGGCGTGCGGTAAAAATCAAACATTTACTTAGCCATTCATCTGGTTTGCCCGATATTGTTGCGTATGAACATTTACCTGAAGCAGAAGCACAACAAGCGGTGTATGCGAAAGCTAATCTATTTAAGCCCGGCGCTCAGTTTGACTACAACCAAACGAATTACTGGCTACTCAATCGCATTTTTCAAAAGATACTTGGGAAAAGCCTGAGCGCGTACATAATGGAAACCCAGCTCTCGGAGACGCAATCTTCCGCATTTTTTGAAGGGAATCACCTTGCGGTCATGCCCAATTTTAGTGCAGGTTATAACAATACGGGCGACAAACTCACTAAGCGCAATTGGCATTTTCCTCAATATAACTATGGTGCTGCGGGTTTGAATTTGAGTATGAATGCTTTTCTCGAATGGAATAAAAAACTGGAAGAGGGAGCCTTAATTTCAGTAGCCAGTTTGGCTAAATTACGTCAACCTTTTGTGTACGCAAAGCCCAGAAATTTTACGTATGGTTGGGATTTGATCGAATTGAATGGTGTCGCGACTTATGGATTTACCGGTGGTATGGCGACCGCCTATCGACAAGTGCCACAAAAGAAATTGACGTTGATTTTGCTGGCGAACGCCATGTTCATTCCTACTGCACAGCGACCAAGTTTGGATGCAATCGTTAATCGACTGCTGATGATGGCAGAGACGCTTCCATAATACGGATAGGTGTAATTGCATGTCCGAATCTGGCGATCACGATTGAACTTGATGTTTGACAATGGAGGCTCTTCAACATCCATTTGAATAGCCCGAATCATGGAACAAAAAGTAGAACAAAAAGTAGAACAAAATGCGCAATTTGATTTATGTTACAAAATCATTCCTGTTAAATCGACATTCTTACAACGTGCCCGTGTTGTCGGCATAGACGACCAAGCTCAAGTGGTGGAGCGATTGATCGCCAGTGGCGGTGAACCGTGCAGAGACAGTTTGCGTAGAGCGGTAAAAGGCGAAGAGTTGATATTGGCAAGTTATTGCCCGTTTGAGATGGCGGGGCCGTACAAAGAATACGGACCTGTCTTTATTCACGCAAAAGCGACCACTGAGATATTTCCGTCGCATCTGACTGAGTTAGCCAAAGCCGAGTATCTCGGCCAGCAATTTGTTTTGCGTGCTTATTCTATGCAAGAACGCATAGTCGATGCCTGTCTGACTTCACCCGTGCAATGTGAGATGGACGTCAGAAGATTATTCGAGCGTGAGGATGTTCAGTTTATCTTGGTCAGGTTTCCGACTTATGGTTGTTATGCTTGTCGAATTGAACGTCGTTAGCAGCCTAGGATTTCACTTCTTAGGTTTGCTATACCAAAGTGCGTTCACAATAATCCATCGATCGCCAAAGCGGCCCATGTGGAAATAATCAACAAACCACCGTGTTTCCAGACGCACGGATGCTGCATTATCAGTGACATCGAGAATCTTACAACTTCTGTCCCATTGTTCTTTCGGTGTTTTTAAGGCGCCTTGTTTGGTCAAGCTGACCAGCTCTTCTTTCGACATCCGACGTAAGCCTAGGCGCTCGTCCGGCGTGTCACCAATCGCTGCACGTTTTGCCAGATCGGGATGCAATGATCTGGCAACGCGTTGCGGATTGCCTTCTAACTGGCCGTCAATATAATCAAAACATGTCGCTTCGATGGCCGCGATGGTAGCCTTATCAGGTTCTGCAGTTGGCAAGCTTGAAAGTGCCAATAAAGTGAAAAGATTTGCGATACTCATAGCGATTCCCAATAAGATTTTGTTGGTACTTTTTTATGACAGTGCGGGTCTGATTTAGTTCATGATTGTTAGAAACGAATGGATATCAATAAGCATGTAGAAAGCGCTTCTGAAAATGACTGAGCATGCAAACACAGAGGCAGAATTAGTTTGTTGAATATCTTGCAATCAATCTAAATGTTAACGGGCTCTAGTCTTTCGTCAAAAACTTGGGCGCAGTAAGCGTTTGGAGTAATATCTGGCGACGACAGTCATTTAACCCAGATTTTCATTAGGCGCATTTTCGGTCATTTTTTTGTTCTTCGTTGCAAATAGCGCGCTATTTGCGCCTCATTCACGTAAAAACTGCCTCGAAAAGTGCATCCACCATCGTCTCAAATCCTAATAGAAATTCTGGGTTTAAGCTTTGTTGCGGCCTTGAACTCGCTGCTTTTTATTTCAAACCGTCAGCGCATATTAAAAAGGATGTACGATGTTTTCAGGTGTATTTCTGTTGACGGTGCTATCGATGAACCCTGTGAGTCCTTTGAGCCCTGTGAGCCAGACATGCAGTTGTCCGACGACTTTAAGCACGGATCAGCAAACGGTGGACGCTATGATGCAAAACGCGGTGATGGTTTTTGTTGGTAAAGTCACTTCTGCAAACTTACCAGGGCTAAATACACCTGGCCGGAGTTTTCGGTTTTCTGTACAAGAGAATTTTAAAGGCGCGCCTAAAAATTCGGTGGTCGTTTTCTCTGCATTACGCAGTGCCGAATGTGGAACCACGGTTGCAATTGGTAAGACTTATTTGGTCGCCGCTTATGGCAGTGCGAGTGCGCCGATCATTCAATCTTGTGATCGACCTGAAGAGATTGATTTTGTCGCTCCGCGACTAGCACTATTACGCCGAAAATAATAGCGAGCTTTCCTGATGAAGAATGTTTATGATGTTCATTCACCTAATTTGTTAAGTTTTTTGAGTTAATGTAATGACCGAGTTTATCGTACGCCCGATGCAGCCAGAAGATATGGACGAGATTTTACTCGTGCAGGCGGCTTGCTATAGTGGCGATATTCCTGAGTCTGCGATTTCATTACATGCAAAGTTAAACGCCTCACCTTTGAGTTGTTTTGTTGCGACGATGAATGATGAATTGATCGCCTATCTCATTTCTTTGCCCTGGACTTCATCAGCTCCGCCTGCGCTGAATGCGCAAGTTTGTGAAATTCCATCACAGCCTGATTGCCTATATCTGCATGATTTATCGGTGCACCCATATGCGCGTGGCACCGGGGTTGCGAGAGCACTCATTGATTGTTTTTTTGCTCGTTGCGCACAGTGGCAAATGCGACGTACATGCTTGGTTGCTGTTCAAAATTCGGCACCCTATTGGCGCCGATTTGGATTTCAAACAGTGCCATTGACGCCCATCCTACAGAGTAAGCTAGCCAGCTATCCAGATGAGGCCGAATTTTTAGTTCGAGAAATATGGACGCAATCAAGTTGATATAATCTCACCTACCAGCAGGACGACCTGCTGGCTTTGTATTTCTTGGGGACGACCCCTTCAATACTGAAGGAATAAAGATGAACTCAATAACGATGAACTCGATAACCATTAATTGGCTGATCCTGTTGTGTGCTGGGCTATTTGAAATCGTGTGGGCAATTGGTTTGAAGTACACCGATGGATTCACACGTTTATGGCCAAGTGTAATCACTGCTTTTGCGATGTTAATTAGCGTGACTTTACTGGGCATTTCTATGAAGACGCTACCGGTCGGAACTGCTTATGCCGTGTGGGTGGGTGTCGGTGCGATTGGTACCGCGATTCTTGGCATCATCTTGTTTAACGAGCCAGCAAGCCTTGCTCGTATACTCAGTCTATCGCTGATTTTAATTGGCATTATCGGGTTAAAGTTAAGCACTCCACATTAAGTGTCATCGTATCTGCTGCCACTATTCTGCCTCGCAATTTATTAAATTTCCTATTATATGAATCTGACATATTCACTATTGCCGTCATCTTTGCGAGGCAGATCTTCCTTCGTTGCCAAAGCTCTTTTTTTGTTCTCGATGTTTAGTTGTAGCCCAATATTCGCACAGAGTAATACCCAATCGAGTGAATATGGGCGACGCTTAGACCTAGAAATCCAGGTCAGCGCGGAAGACATCGCAAGGCTTGCCAACTTCCAGCCACCGGAAGAAAACAAAAAAATTTCCGGCCCGATGGAATCAGTGACAGCAGCATCCGAGCGTTGGCAGGGTGAATCGATCAATGCTGGCAAAGATAGTGGTCCCTATACCATGCTTGTTATCTTAAAAGGCAAAGCAAAAGCTGCTGGAGATGTCAGCACTTTGTGGAATTCAGGTTGGGATTTTAATGACGGAAGCGCTCGCACTTCGGCCTTCCCAGGGCTATCTAAAATTGGCGTCAAGGCGGGTGAGGAAGTGGTAATGAGTAAGGCGACCTCACCTATTCGCTTCAAAGAATCACGCGCCGTGCGACCATTGTTGGAATTAGTCAGAGCTGATAATTTTGAATTGGAATCAATGACTGTACAGGTTTGGTCTGGCGTTGGTGAAAGCTCTTGGCAAGACATTTTGCTGTCATTTCGCTGGCTGTTAGGCGGTCTGGTTTTTCTTCTGTTGCGATGGTGGTGGGTGAAGCGTTAAGTTGAGATGCCATCTTCAGCTTTGCCAAGGTGCAGGGTTCAAGCTTCGTTTCAATTCATCTAAAAATTGCATGGTTCGTGCGGAGCGTTGAGCTTCTTTGCTACCTAACAAGGCGACAATATCTGCATTTGGCAGTTTGTATCGCGGTAGAATTTTGACTAGCTGACCTGTGTTGATTTCGGCTGCCACATCCCATTCTGAGCGCAACATAATGCCATAGCCATCAAGCGCCCATTGTTTAACGACGCGCCCATCATTGCTGGCGAGTTGTGGACTGATACGTAAAGTCTCTTCTTTTTGCTTGCCATTCAGTCGCAGACGCCACAGTGTGACATCTTCTGCATTTTCTCGTAATGCCAAGCAATGATGTTGACGTAATTCTTGCAAAGTTTTTGGTTGGCCGAATTTTTCCAAATAACTAGGCGCTGCGCATAAAAATCGCTGATTCTTCGCCAGTACCGATTTGATCATCGTGGAATCATGCAGCTCACCGATGTGAATGATCAGATCCCAGGCTTGCGATGGTTGATGTTTGGGGTTGTCTGACAGTTCTAATTCCACCGACAAATTCCGATGCTGCGCTTGAAATTGTGCTACCAGCGGTCCGATGTATTGATTGCCAAAACCAAATGGCGCTAAAATTTTTAAGCGTCCCACCAAACTATGTTTCTGCTGGCTCAAAGCCTGATGCAGGTCCTCCATTTCCGCCAGTATCAAAATCGCCCGTTCCGATAATAATTGACCTTCGTCCGTCAAGCTGGTGTGCTTACCTTGGCGATGTAGCAATTTGATTTGCAACTTTTCTTCAAGTAGCTGCAGCCTTTGTGTGACGGAAGGCGGCGTAACATGTAATGCACGTGCCGTTGCTGCCAAGGATGTGTGGCTGGCTAATAGGGCAAAAAAGCGTAGATCCTCGCTGCTTATCATTAGGTTTGACCTTAA
>DLGN01000309.1:279-5187 GCA_002482715.1 Oxalobacteraceae bacterium UBA7693 | reverse complement strand
GTTCGTATTCAAGTAATCGGCGCACCAAAGCCGCGCGTGGATCATCGGCTTCATCCCCGTCCTGCACTTTATTACTGGGAACTAGCATGCGTGATTTAATCTCAATCAGCATTGCGGCCATTAAAAGGTACTCTGCAGCTAATTCGAGATTATGTTTTCGAATTTGATCAACATATTGCAGGTATTGTTGAGTGACCTGCGCCATGGGAATATCCAGAATATTGAAGTTCTGTTTGCGGATTAAATATAAGAGTAAATCTAATGGACCTTCGAAGGCTTCAAGAAAAATTTCTAGCGCATCGGGAGGAATGTACAGGTCGTTGGGAAGCTTGAATAAGGGCTCGCCATATAATTTAGCAAATGCAAGCCCGTCAACGACATCGGGTGTACTGTCGCTTGCACCAATAAGAGGTAATTCCGTTGCCGGTAAATTTTGCGTAGACATGCGTCTGAGCTTTCGAAGCCAAGCGTTTAGAGCTTATCGGCCAGCTTCAATGGCGATTAATTTTTGTTTTGGTAAACGTAGGGCTGCTGATTAACACGTGCTTCCGCCGCGCGACGTTGGTTATCAAGATCAACAGGTGTTTTATCCCATAGTAGGGCACGTCCATCACGTTGACCTTGTTCCATCGTTGGATTTGCTTCTTTTAAGCCATTAATGGACCGTGTGGCTTCAGATTGATAGAGAGAAAATTGTTTGGAAAATTTCATTGTTTTTCAATCGAAAGTATAAATGGTTAACTGCTGTAGTCGTTGTTATGGTAACGACTGTCGGGGTTGGCATTTTACCCTGTAATCGTTCTTTTTCTGACGATTAGAGTAGATATTCCCGCGAAATGTTGCTTATGAAGATTTCAGGGTAAATAAAGTGAAGCCCATTACTCTTTGGCTCTGATGATGTTTTCAAATTGCGTCATGCGACTTAATAATAAAGATGGATCAGTTTCTTTGATGAGCAAAGCATTCTGTTCTGGTTTTAAAAATCCAGAGTAGACAGCATGTTCGAGAAACTGTAATAAATGGTCATAAAAGCCATTTACATTGAGTAATCCTAGTGGTTTCTGATGAAAACCTAGTTGCAACCAGGTGAACATCTCAAATAATTCTTCTAATGTGCCAATGCCGCCAGGCAGCGCGATAAAGCCATCTGATAATTCTGCCATCAGTGCTTTACGTTCATGCATGTTGGCCACTACATGCAATTTACTTAATTGGCTATGTCCCACTTCTCGATCAAGTAAGGCTTGCGGAATTACGCCAGTAACATGTCCACCCAATCGTAAGACTTCATCTGCGACCGCTTTCATTAGTCCGACATCACCACCGCCATAGACTAGCTCTTGATTATGTAAGACCAGTTGACTTGCTAAAGACTTTGCCGCTTGTTGAAAAGCAGGCGAGTTACCGCTCGCGGAACCACAGTAGACACAAACAGATTTCATATTGCAAACTTAGGTTTCTCGTTTAATTTTTAGCAAATAATCTTGAGATAATTTCTCGAAAACTTCTTTCGTGTGCCCGCGCAAATAAGGGCTAATCTGCACAATCACTTGATAACAACCGCGCGCCAGAGATTCGGACATCGTTTGAAGTTCAGTGTACTTACGTGGATTACGCACATATTCATAGGAGAGCCAGTAAGTTGCTACTACAACCATATTAGTTGCCAAGGCTTCCACTGTGATGTCATCGGCTTCAAATTCGCCATCGGCACGCAATCCAAGACAGAGTTCCGTCGCCACTTTAATCTTATGGTTAAGAATCTGCTTGAAAGTCAGTTCAAGTTTTCGATTGCGTGTCAATAAGTCATTTAGATCGCGATAGAAAAAACGATAGCGCCAGATCAATTCAAACGTTAGGTGTAAATAGGTCCAGATATCTTGAATGTTGGCTTTTCTGCCTTCGGGGAAGGCAAGCTTCTTATTAATTTCTTCCTCAAACTGAACAAACAGTGAGTTTACAATATCTTCTTTGTTGCGAAAATGATAATATAAATTGCCGGGAGAGATACTCATTTCTTCGGCAATAATAGTCGTCGTAATATTCGGTTCGCCAAAGTCATTAAATAACTTGAGTGACAAATCCAAAATGCGATCGCGTGTTCGTCTTGGTGTTTTATTTTGCATGTTGAATGCCTATTGATCTTGTCTAATCGCAAGTAGCGATCATTTGGCAATAGAATATCATTGAATCAAGCAATACCCCAAATTTACTGGTGCAGAAAAGCAATTAAACAAAATCAAATTTGATCTTGTTCAATTCTTTTATCAAACTTGGGAAGTTCGATTAGGCGTGTCTTTGCAAGTTTGTCGTGCAAAAATTGACCATCTTTGATAAATAACGCGGTCGCTGCCCAAGCACAAAATCCAATGATGATAGGAATGGCTAATTGGGCATTTTTTAAATTCAATTGGTAAGCGACTATAAATCCCGGTAAGAACCACATCCAAGCGAGGCAGTAACGCACAATCGCTTTTACCAAGGGGACTGTACTAAAGTCATCGTTGACCAGCTTAATACGCCAAGTTTGCATCGCTAAGGTTTGTCCACCGCGACGCCAGAAGAAGACAAAGTAACTACCAATCACAAAAAACAAGAATGCTTCTCTGGCTAAGCGTAGTGTTAGTGCGCTTTTACTTTGAGTAGAAACATCAAATATGAAACTGGCAAAAAAAATGACACCAAAAACTAAAGCCGCTTCGTAGATCATCATGCATACGAGGCGGCGTTTTAGACTGGGAGTTGGGTAAGGTGTTGCAGGATGTAATTGAGTCACTTGCGAAATAATTTGTTGAATGTTTGATTAATTTTTACTTGGTTTTAACTGAATTACTTGACACTAGCTTGAGATGCGCTTGCACTTGTAGGATTGACTGATGATGGTCCTTTTTTAAGCGGAGCTAGTACTGGCGTTGTGCGTTTTGACTCTGGCTGTATCGTTGTAATTGATTTTTTGATCTTAGCTTGGTGGGCGAATTTCTTCTTTTCTTCATCGCTCAACTGCTGATACTGCTGCCACTGTGCTGACTTTTGTTCAGGTGATTTTTTTGCTGTATTGGCAAAATTTTCACGAACTGACATACGCTGCTCAGGTGTCATTTTAACCCAAGTTTTAATACGTTCTTGCACACGTTGCTGTTCTTCAGGTTTCATGTTGCTGTATTTGTGAGAAACGCCTAGCCATTTCTTTTGGCGGGTGGCATCCATTTTGTCCCACTCATTGGCTAGCGGGGCTAATGCATTTTTCTCTTCAAGGCTAAGATTTTTCCAACTTGTTTTATTGATGCTTGTAGCCTGTGCCGCCACGATTGGCGGATTTGGTGTGCGCGGTTGTTGCGGTCCTATTAAATCGACTTGCTTTGTCGTTGGCGTATTGGGACTGCTTGCGTCGACTGAAGCGATTGTGGTGACGTTGTTTGCTTGTATCGCCAATTGATGTGCAAAAACATTGCTAGTCACAATTGTGACCAGCATTAAAAAAGTCATGTGAAGTAGTGGTAGTAGCGATAAATTCTTAATGCGCACTCTTATTCCTCTGTTTTGGCTGGTGGTGTTTCTTTATTTAAGTAGGCATTAAAACCACCATCTAAATAAGCATCCGGTGGTAATTCATCAACTAAAACAGCAGCGTCAATTTCAGCCAAATCATTAATTTGCTGCTCTTGTTCATACTCATAAATACTATATAAACCAAGCATTAATACTAAAAGGGGGAGTGCGATCCACATCTTTTTGACCCAGCTCTTTTGTGACATCGATGTGCCATTATTGCCTGCCAAAACACCACCAAAAGCCAAAGCGCGACTTGGTTCTGCCTGTTTTTGACGAGATAAAGCTAACTCACGCGCAGTTGCTAAGCGTTCCAGCGTAGATTCTGGAAGTTTTTCGCTTGATTCAGTCATTGCACGACGCACCTTGTAGGCGAAGTCAATTTCTTCTTTGTCTTTTGCGTAAGTCATAAATGTATCCCAATTGCTTTAAGTGATGCTGCCAATGCGTGAGTTGCTCTTGAACAGTGAGTTTTAACGCTTCCCTCTGAACAGCCCATGGCGGTTGCTGTCTCTGCGACATCCATGTCTTCCCAGTAACGCATAAGGAAGGCTTCTCGTTGACGTGTTGGAAGTTTTTTTATCTGGTCATCTATAATATTTAAAACTTGTTCTCTTTCTAATTTTTGTTCTGTCGATTCTGCCGCTTCGCTACCTTCTTCAGAAGCATGAACTTCTAATAAGTCAAAACTATCATCATCTTGATTATTTGTGGTGATATTTGAAAATAAACTCACCCAATTATTGCGAACTTTCTCTCTGCGGAAAAAATCTAAAATAGTATTTTGTAGAATTCGCTGAAATAATAATGGCAACTCATTGGCTGGTTTGTCGCCGTATTTCTCAGAAAGTTTTATCATTGCATCTTGTACAATGTCTAGTGCAGATTCATCGTTCCGTACCATGTACACAGCGTGTTTGTATGCACGACGTTCGACGCCTTCGAGAAAATTGGAGAGTTCTTTGCTAGTTGCCATTCAGAGGGTAGTGCCTTGGAAATCGTAAAATTTCTAAAATGTTAGAAGAAGCAGTATGCAAGTGTAAATTGCTCAACGAAGAACGCTTGAGTTTGGTTTACCTGTCGAGCACTTTTTTGGTGCGACGATATTTTTGCTAGCATGCCAAAAGTGCGCACATGCTAGCAAAAAAGCTTAGCGATGTCCTCTTATTTCAGTAAAAACTACGCTTAAGCGCTTGAGTTTAAGGATTTCTTTCAAATTTCTTCCAATTGAGATCTAAATATACTTGACCAATTTGCTGCATCGCAGTAGTGTAGAGCCTCGCTCCAAAATCTCGGAGTACCAACACTTGTTTGATCTGGCTCACAATGCCTCTGTCAACAAGTCACTATCAGTAAATT
>DLGN01000309.1:0-209 GCA_002482715.1 Oxalobacteraceae bacterium UBA7693 | reverse complement strand
CGTGAGAAATTAAAGATTTCTTAGCTATACCCTGACCGCACGAGTCGCCATTAAGCTTTGCCTGGAATATTGTCCAACGGATAGTAGAAGGGGGAAGTGACAGCACAAAAAGGAACGTCAGTTGACTGCTTTTGAAACTTGAATTTCGTTAGGAAAGAGCATCCGATCAATCTCCAATGGACCTTGAAAGGAAATAAAATGAGTTCAGA
>DLGN01000122.1:658-3066 GCA_002482715.1 Oxalobacteraceae bacterium UBA7693 | reverse complement strand
CCCCACGCCCCTGACGAATCAGTTCTGGCGTTTCCTGTGTCATATCGATGACAGTAGTTGGAACCAAGCTACATGCACCACCATCAATCACCAAATCGATTTGTTTTTCAAGCCGCTCGCGAACTAATTCCGGATCGGTTAATGGCTCATCTTCATCTGGCAAAATCAGGGTGGTTCCCAACAATGGCTGATTTAACTCTTCCAGCAAGGCGTGAGTAATTGGATTTTCTGGCACACGTAAGCCTATGGTTTTACGTGACGGATGACTTAGGCGACGCGGTACTTCTTTGGTGGCTTCCAAAATAAAGGTATAAGGCCCCGGCGTTGCCGCCTTCAGCATGCGGAACTGGCGATTATCAACCTTGGCATATTGCGCGATTTCCGACAAATCGCGGCATAACAAAGTCAAATGATGTTTTTCATCGACGCCACGAATTCTGCGCAAACGCATCACGGCATCTTTATCATCAAGATGACAGACCAGTGCGTAACAAGAATCCGTCGGCAAAGCGACGATGCCACCTTGATCAATAATTTGTACCGCTTGTTTGATCAAACGTAGCTGTGGGTTGTCGGGGTGAATTTGAAAAAATTGGCTCATAAATAAATTCTGTGAATATGACAACGGAGGCTGAGCCTCCGTTGATTATCTTACTAATATTTCAGTTTATCTTAATTGTTGGAGCGCTGCGATACGTTGCGCCATCGGCGGATGAGTCGAAAACAATTCCGCCCAACCTGGTTTATCACTAATACCGACTGCCGCCATCGATTGCGGTAACTCGCCAGGTGCCATACCGCCTAAACGTGCCAAAGCGTTAATCATAGGCTGACGATCTCCCAATAATTTTGCGGCACCTGCATCGGCTCGGAATTCACGTTGACGTGAGAACCACGCCACGATTAAAGAGGCGCCGATACCGAACAAAATCTGAAATACAAACGACGCAATATGAAAACCAATTCCCGGCGTATGATTCTCATCATTTTTCGACAAGAAACTATCGACCGCATAAGCTGCAATGCGCGACAGAAACACCACAAAAGTATTTACCACGCCTTGAATCAAAGTCATGGTGACCATATCACCATTGGCGATGTGTGCAACTTCATGTCCCAGCACCGCTTCAACTTCTTCTTTAGTCATGCTTTCCTACAGACCAGTCGAGACTGCAACCAAAGCAGAGTTTTTAAATGCACCAGTGGCGAAAGCATTTGGCTCACCGTTATACACAGCCACTTCTGGCATCGCAATACCTGCGCGCTCAGACAAAGTTTTTACTGTGCTGACTAACCAAAATTCTGTAGACGAAGAAGGATTATCGATGACGCGCGCGCCAGTTGACCATTTCGCCATCGGCTTACTGATCAGCAAAGAAAAGATAGAACCAGTAAAACCAACTACCAGTGAGAACACAGCTAAGGCGCCCAGATTCAAACCTTTAGCGCTCAGATAATTATTCACGCCCAACATGGACAAAATCACGGTCATTACCAACATGACGGCAATATTGGTGGCTAAAAATAAGACGATACGTTTCATATTCAATTCTCCAAAACCTAATCAACAAACTATTGTGGACTGTACATGTTGCAATATGGTTGTCTTTAGCGTGATTTCAAGTGCTGCTAATCTGAGTAAATTCACTTTATCCAACTATGCCATACCGGTGTCAAATCTTTCGCCAGCGCAGGTAACTGTCCTAAATCGGGCAAATTTTCATCTGGTGCATGGAAATCCGAACCTCGTGAAGCCATAAACCCATAACGACTGGCAATTTTAGCGTATTCATCGTACTGATCAAGGGTATGACTACCTGTCACGACTTCAATCGCTTTGCCACCGAGATTTTTAAATTCATTAAAAAAAGCATCAAATGCCAATGGTGTTAAATCGTAACGCCCCGGATGCGCAACTACCGCAACGCCGCCAGCACCACGTATCCAGCCAACTGCTTCCGGCAAAGTAGCCCAACGATGCGGGACAAAGCCCGGTTTACCATCCGCCAAATACTTCTTAAATACTGCTGAGACATCTTCACAGACGCCGATTTCTACCAAGTAACGAGCGAAATGCGAACGAGAAATCAGATCAGGGTTACCAACATATTTCAAAGCACCTGCATAGCAGTTGGGAATACCAACCCTTGCCAAATCAGCAGCCATATCCTCTGCACGGCGCTGCCGCCCAGAACGGGTTTTAATTAAGCCTGCCAGTAAATCAGGACTAGTTTCATCGATGTTCAAGCCGACTATATGGATAGTTTTGTTTGCCCAGGTCACTGAAATTTCTAAGCCCGTCACATACTCCATGCCCAAATCGGTCGCCGCTTCACGTGCGGCGACAATACCACCAACTTCATCATGATCTGTTAATGCCCAAACATCGACACCCTGTGCATGTGCCC
>DLGN01000122.1:0-651 GCA_002482715.1 Oxalobacteraceae bacterium UBA7693 | reverse complement strand
CGCTGCGCGACTGCTGCAGGCGCTAAAACACCATCCGAAACGGTGGAATGACAATGCAAGTCGACATTAAGCTCAGGGCTAAAAACAAGGGAAGACATGATAAGACCAAATTCAATGGATAAGAATGGACATTGTACTCCTGCAAAGCGGGCTTTGCCGCATTGCGGCAATTAAGTGGTACAAGACTTAGTGGACATCTGCTTTAAGGCATCCGCTACCGTAGGAAACATCAAGCGCGCACCCAATTCTGCTTTGATCCTTTGATTGCGCAAACGGCGTGACTCAGACATAAACGACAACAGCATGGATGACACTTGCTTTTCCAATTCAAGCCTCGGCAAGCGTGGTGCACGCGGCAATTGAAAATGGTCGGCAACTTGATCAAAATAGTCGGCCATTTTCAAATCACTATCATCAACTGCATGATAAACACGATTTGGCCGCGCCCGAAACATTGCCAATTTGATCAAACATGCAAGATCTTCCGCATGGATATGATTGGTGTACACATCATCAGCGTCAATCAAGGCCGGCGTTGCTTTACGTAAGCGTTCAATCGGCAAACGATCCGCCGCATAAATCCCGGGCACGCGCAAGATGGACAATTGGCCACCCCGTCGCTTTGCCCATGCACGCAGGATCGCATCAGCC
>DLGN01000001.1:5838-21982 GCA_002482715.1 Oxalobacteraceae bacterium UBA7693 | reverse complement strand
GGAACACTTGGCGCTAGATCAAAGCTCGTTTGCACTGGAGCGATTTCAGCACTTACCGGGGCATTCGTCATGAGATCTGCGACCGGAATAAATGCTGGGGGATTGTCATGCTGAGACTCAGCATTTTGCTCATTTTGAGATGCTGACAATTCAGAATTTTCTACACCGTTGCGATCACGACGATTGCGGTTGCGACCACCACGACGACGACGACGTCCTTCCTCAGCTTGTGGCTCTGTGCCATCTTGCTCTTGATCAGCTGCCAGATTTTCACGCGGTTCACGTGGCTCACGGACTTCTTGATTCTTAGGCTTGTTCAACGCAGGTGCTGCAACATTCGCAGCGGTCGCTGAGCTAGCTAGCTCTTCAGTCTTCGCATCCGGGTTGCTATTGTCTTTTTTCGCTTCACGTTGTCGTTGTTGACGATCGCGACGACCTTCTTGACCTTCTTTCTCTTCGCGTGGAGGACGTGCTGGTTTGCTTTGGCGTGCTTGTGGATTGGTTTCCGAGGCAGCTTTATTTACATCTTTTTCCGCAGCACGATTGCCATTTGGATTCGCATTCACCGGACGTTCTTCTGTGTCAGCTCCGTTGCGAGAATTGCGTCCATTGCGACCATTTTGTCCACGATTGCGTTGGCGATTGCGATCATTTCTATCGCGACCATGCTTAGGTTTTTCTTCTACAACCGGTGCTTTCGTTTCAGTGCCACCGAAAATAGAACTGAAGAACTTCGCAATACCTGAAAACAGACCACCACCACTAGTTTCTTTGGCGGCGACAGCAACAGGCGCTGGCTTGCGTTCAACGATAGGCGCTGTTTCTGGTGTAATGCTTTTCACTACGGCTTCTTGACGTGGTTTTACATCATCTTTTTGACGTTTGCTGTAACCAATGTCCGTATCTGCTTGTTCTGCCATCGCATAGCTGACGTGCGCTTCTTCCAGACGTGGATCGTCATGTTTCAAACGATCGAGTTTGTAATGTGGCGTTTCCAAGTGTTTATTTGGAATCAAGATTGCAGTCACACGATGACGGTTTTCAATTTTCAGGATTTCGCCACGCTTCTCATTTAACAAGAAGGCTGCGACATCGACTGGAACTTGGACGTGGATCGCTGCTGAGTTTTCCTTCATCGCTTCTTCTTGGATAATACGCAAGACTTGCAATGCGGAAGATTCGGTATCACGGATATGGCCAGTGCCGTTACAACGAGGGCAAGTGACATGGCTACCTTCTGATAGAGAAGGGCGCAAGCGTTGGCGAGATAATTCCATCAAGCCAAAACGGGAGATCTTACCCATTTGCACACGAGCACGGTCGTAACGCAGAGCATCTTTCAAACGAGTTTCAACTTCGCGTTGGTTCTTGGCGTTTTCCATGTCGATAAAATCGATCACGATCAAACCGCCCAAGTCACGCAAACGTAATTGGCGTGCAACTTCTTCAGCTGCTTCACAATTGGTGTTGAATGCCGTTGTTTCGATGTCGCCACCACGTGTTGCACGGGCGGAGTTGACGTCCACTGAAACTAACGCTTCTGTATGGTCGATTACGATCGCGCCGCCAGATGGCAAAGGCACAGTGCGTGAGTACGCTGTTTCAATCTGATGCTCAATTTGGAAGCGTGAAAACAATGGCACGTCGTCGCTGTAGCGCTTTACACGGTGCACCATGTCGGGCATCACGTGGCTCATAAACTGCTGTGCTTGTTCGTAGATGTCGTCGGTGTCGATCAGGATTTCGCCGATGTCCGGTTGGAAATAATCGCGGATCGCACGGATCACCAAAGAAGATTCTTGATAAATCAGGAAAGCGCCTTGTGCAGATTTGCCAGCGCCATCAATCGCGCGCCACAGTTGCATCAGGTAGTTGAGATCCCATTGCAATTCATCGACATTGCGGCCAATACCGGCGGTACGAGCAATGACGGACATACCTTGTGGTAAGTCCAACTTGTCCATGGTTTCGCGCAGTTCTTGACGGTCTTCACCTTCAACACGGCGGGAAACACCACCACCACGTGGGTTGTTTGGCATCAAGACCAAATAGCGGCCAGCCAAAGAAATAAAGGAAGTCAAAGCTGCGCCTTTATTGCCGCGTTCTTCTTTTTCTACTTGTACGATGATTTCTTGACCTTCGCGCAAGGCATCTTTGATGGATGAATTGCGGACGTCGATACCTTCTTTGAAGTAACTGCGAGCAACTTCTTTGAAAGGTAAAAAGCCGTGACGTTCTTCGCCATAATTGACGAAACAGGCTTCTAAGGATGGTTCGATGCGAGTGATAACACCTTTGTAGATATTCGATTTACGGAGTTCGCGTCCGGTGGTTTCGATATCGATGTCAATCAGTTTTTGACCATTGACGATTGCTACGCGCAACTCTTCTTGCTGCGTAGCATTAAACAGCATACGTTTCATATTTTTCTCCATGGCATTCAAGCCATATATCACTAGCGTCAGCTTGGCTGAGCGATAGTGGCGTGCTTACATTGGATGTATGCGAGAGCGGAGAGTTTGAGGGAGCGGGAAATGCCACTGACACAAAGAAATATAAAAAATAATCCTGCGAGCGATCAGCTTAAAGCTGGAATCATTCAAGGTAATCAGTTAAATCACTTGTGCGCTTGGCGCGGATGGTTTTTTACCTGGGGCGAGTGCACATGTCTCCGAGTATTCTGGCTTGCATTTCGCCATCCTTAGAGGCGAAACAGAAGTACATCAAGCTAATAATTCTTCAGGCGATGCGCAACTTACTAAAATAAATAGTGTCAAAGCGTTAGCAGTTCAATTTAACTACATCACGTGTGACGAAATCGACCGGTATTGTTAAAACCATCAACCGGCAAGCCAGCGAATTTATGTCAATTCGCATCTCTTGCCAGACTTATCCTTATATTTCAAACTTTCTGATCCAAATCGCTTTGCATGAGTCCGATTGCCACAATTGGTTGCAACCTTGACCTGCAAAAAACGATGTGCATACACATCTTTTCTATCGAATTTGCAAAATGGCGAGGCCGATAGACACGCCCCTGTGTAGAATAGTCGTCTTTCTTACACATGCTGAAGCTTTGTGAGCTCTAGCCTCAGGGATTATATATTCAAAATGAAGGACTTAGCGATAAATATGGGTGGAATATCTCAAAAACCATCCAAAAATGGCGATGTGCAGACCGCATCGCAAAATTTTGCACAAGTGCAACTCATTACAATCACTGAAGAAGATGCTGGTCAGCGCATTGATAACTTTTTGTTGCGTATCTGCAAAGGTGTGCCAAAAAGTCATGTTTATCGGATTTTGCGATCAGGTGAGGTGAGGGTCAACAAAGGTCGAATTGATCAGTTGTACCGTTTAAAAGAGGGTGATGTTGTACGCGTTCCACCTACGCGCATTGCTGAGAAGGATACGACACATGTTCCAGGAGCGGAATTTGCGATAGTGTTCGAAGATAGCCATTTGTTAATTATTGATAAACCTGCTGGCGTTGCTGTGCATGGTGGTTCTGGTGTCAGCTTTGGCGTTATCGAGCAATTACGCGCCTCAAGACCCGATGCCAAGTTCTTAGAATTGGTGCATCGTTTAGATCGTGAAACTTCTGGACTTTTGTTGTTGGCAAAGAAACGTTCAGCCTTGGTCAATCTGCATGAACAAATGCGCGATGGTGAAACAGACAAGCGTTACCTCACTTTGGTGGCAGGCGATTGGAAAAATCAAAGGCAGCACATAAAATTGCCTTTACATAAATATACGACGGCAGACGGTGAGCGCCGTGTCCGAGTGCAAGCCGATGGGATGGAATCGCATACCGTATTTACACTGAAGAAAAAATATACCGATTTTGCTTTATTAGAAGCGGAACTAAAAACCGGTCGCACCCATCAGATCCGCGTGCACATGGCCCATCTGAAGCACCCGATCCTCGGCGATCCGCTGTACGGCGGATCGCTGCGGTTGCCGAAGGGCGCTTNNCATTTATCGTCCAGCGGTTTTGCGATTGCAGGTGATGATAAATATGGCGACTTTGCTTTGAATCGCGCTTTGTTGAAAGCGACAGACAGTCGTGGTGCATTAAAACGGATGTTTTTGCATGCGCATCAAATTACGTTTACCCATCCAGAGAGCGGTAAACAAATGACTTTGAATGCGCCCTTGCCCAAAGAATGTGAGAAATTTTTACAAAGCTTGAACTGATGTGAATCAGAAGTTTGACTAAATATGTTGAGTTTGCTTGAAGAAAAATAAGGAAATATGGCAAAAAAATTATTTGATTTTATAGTATTTGATTGGGATGGCACCTTAATGGATAGCACCGCCACCATCGTGAAATGCATACAAGCTGCGGCCAAAGATTTACAGCTACCAGTTCCTGATGATGTTGCCGCCGCCCACGTCATCGGTTTGGCGTTGGCAGATGCAATGCAGGCCGTACTGCCAGATGTCGATCCTAAGTATTACCCGAAAATGATTGAGCGTTACCGTTATCATTATTTAGTACGTGACCATGAGTTGCCGTTATTTCCTGGCGTGAAAGAAATGTTAAGTGACCTAGCGCAACAAGGATATTTTCTAGCTGTTGCAACGGGCAAGAGTCGTGTTGGCTTAAATCGTGCGATGAATAGTGTCAATGTCTTGTCGATGTTTGACGCGACACGCTGCGCGGATGAGACTTTTTCTAAGCCACATCCAGCGATGTTGCAAGAATTGACGCGTGAGCTCGGGCAAGATATGCAACGCACTTTGATGATTGGTGATACTACCCATGATTTATTGATGGCAGCCAATGCTGGTGCTGGTGCGGTAGCAGTCGAATACGGTGCTCATGATGTGTCGTTACTAGCCACTGTGCCGACTTTGTACTCAGCAAAAAATGTTTTAGATTTACATCAATGGCTGACAGAAAACGCTTGATGTAATTGGAATGATGAGAGTGATCTATGGCAGAAATTTTTATTTGTAATTCGGATGAATTAGCAGAAGGTGGAAAAGGTATACGTTTTCCGTTGCTAGCTGGTAGCGATGAAGCGACTGGATTTGTGGTGCGTTACGATGGTGGCGCACACGGCTACCTTAATCGCTGTGCGCATGTACCAGTTGAATTAGATTGGTCGCCCGGTGAGTTTTTTGAAGGAAGTGGTTTGTATATTATGTGTGCTACCCATGGTGCTATTTATGTTCCCGAAACTGGGCATTGCACGGGTGGACCTTGTCGTGGCGGGCGTTTGCGTAAAATACAAATTACAGAAGTGGATGGCAAGATTTTTTGGCATCCAGATGATTATTTAACTTCAAGGCCAATTTCTTCTCTCTAATAAATTTTATCGAAGCAAGGTTTAATTTCTTCAATCTTAGAAATCATTTAGATAGTTAAAATTTTCTTTCTATTGCNNNGTCGTGACTCGTCTATATTGAAGCCGTAACTGGTTCAAACGAGGAGGTCAATATACATAAATATTTTTGTATTTCAGACGAATGGCATTTGAGCTCCGGTGTAGTTTCTTTACCGGTTATGTGCGAAGTAGAAGGTCAATTTTGTACGTTAAATATGATGAATTCGAAGGAATCACCGGGTGAATCTTCCTCGGTTTAGAGGCTTCTAATAAGCCCCCATGTGATAAAAACGATGGCTGATTGCCATCGTTTTTCATTTGTGCTTTGCGAACAAGTGATTTGTTGGTTTTATTGAATTTTCTTGCGTCAAATCAAGAAAAAATATGCATAGTCCGTTATGATTGACAGAACAATCGTCAGTACCCAGAATTTTCTATGCAACTAGCGCTTTCCCAATTTTATGGCAATCATCTTTCACGTTTTTTTAAGCGCGAGAAATGTCTTTGTTTTCATTGTGGTGAACGTATGCGTAAAGAAGGTGCTTTAACGGCAGTGTTTCAGCATGTGCCGCAACCTGTTTGTTGCCACGGTTGTCTTGCCGTACTGAGTGCAATCGAGAAAAATGGTTTGGTTGATGAGTATCTGCGCTCGAAACACATAGATCAAGGAAGTGCTCTCTGATGGCAACGGCTAGCGCGCAACCGTCTGCAGGCGAATCCCCTGACCCAGTAGAACGATTGCAAACCGAGTCACTCAGCGTCGCGGGTATTCGTTGTGCGGCTTGTATTCAATTAATCGAATTTCGGGTATCACAATTAGTTGGTGTTCATTCATTTCGAATTAATCCTATATCGCAAAAAGCCCAACTACGTTGGCAGCCAGATCGCTTGAGTTTGAAAAAGATTATTCAAGCAATCGTTGATCTTGGCTATGCGGCATTTCCGGCCAATCAATCCCTAAGCGAATATCAAGCAAAAGAAAAGAAGACGGCGCTTTGGCGTTTGTTTGTTGCAGGCTTCGCGATGATGCAGGTCATGATGTATGCATTTCCCGCTTATTTGGTGCCAGTGCCCGAGATTGATGGTGACTTGACGCCAGATCTTGATCGCTTATTGAAGATTGCCAGCCTCGCCATCACCATACCTGTTATTGGATTTTCGGCAGTGCCTTTTTTTCGTGGTGCGTTACGCGATTTGAGAATGCGTTATATCGGTATGGATGTACCGGTGACCTTGGGAATTTTGCTGACTTTTTTCGCCAGTTGTTGGGCGACGTTTTTTGGTGGCGCCGTGTATTTTGATTCGGCGATTATGTTTGTCTTTTTGTTGTTAGGTGCGCGATTTATCGAAGATAACGTCAAGCGAAAAACATCGGCAGCCCTCTCGGTATTAACGCAAATTCATCCCACGATCGCACATAAACTGGTTTCCTATCCTTCACGTGAGCAAGTAAGTTCTTGTCGTGCTGATGAAATTTTGGTCGGCGACTATCTGTTGGTTCCTGCTGGTGAACAAGTTCCTTGTGATGGCGAGGTTGTCGAGGGGAACAGTGAGTGCGATGAAGCTTTAATGACGGGTGAAGCAAAACCTGTTAGCAAGAAGATCGGTGACCCATTGATTGCCGGATCAGTGAATTTGCATAGCGCCTTAGTGATGCGTGCGAAGCAAGTTGGCAATCAAACGCAATTGGCGAGTTTAATTGCGATGATGGAGTCGGCGACTCTAGAGAAACCGCGTTTGGTCGCATTGGCGGACAAGCATGCGAGTCGGTTCTTATTCGCCATTTTGTTGATTGCGATTGTGTCGGGGATTGTATGGGCGATGATCGATCCAAGTCGTGCCTTGTGGATAGGTATCAGCGTGATTGTGGTGACCTGTCCGTGCGCTTTGTCGTTAGCAACGCCTGGTGTAATGTCTGCGGCGATAGGTCAGTTGGCAAAATTTGGCATGTTAGTGACAAAAGGTTCTGCAATCGAAAATTTAGCCAATTTGACGCATGTGATTTTCGATAAAACTGGAACTTTAACGTATGGCAAATTAAAAGTATTGAAAGCAGTTTATCTGCAAGCCGATCAGTTAAATTCTGACGAACTGAATCATCAAAAAGCACTTGTTGCCACTCTGGCTGGAATGTCATTGCACCCAGCATCAAAAGCAATTGCTGATAGTTTTGTTAGCCAACAGTTGAAGCAGTCAAACGAAGTTATTCAAGCATCGCTTGGGAATAGTCATGAACTTGCAGGCGCTGGAATTGAACTTCGTTTTGCGGCACAAACCTATCGTTTGGGACGTTTGGATTATGTGAAAGAACTTAATCGCAGCGATTGGCAAATTCCGCATGAGTTTAGTAATAAGTCGGTTTCGGTATTTGCCGATCAACATCAGGTTTTGGCGTTCTTTGTGATGGAAGATGGTTTGCGTGAAGAGTCGATTGCCGCGGTGCGCGAATTGCAAGAGCAAGGAAAACACGTGACATTGTTGTCGGGAGATCGGCACGATGTCGTGGCGGAAGTTGCGGCACAATGTGGCATCTCGGATTATCGCGCGGAGTTGAGTCCTGCCGAAAAACATGCTTACATTTTGCAATTACAGCAGCAAGGTGCAGTGGTGGCGATGGTCGGCGATGGGATGAACGATGGTCCGGCATTGTCTTTAGCTAATGTATCGGTCGCCATGGGGCAGGGGGCGCCAATTTCACAAACGCGCAGCGATTGTTTGTTGATGTCGAATCGTTTGAGTGATTTGAGTTTTAGCATACAACTAGCAAAGAAAGCCTACCGCCTGATCCGTCAGAATTTAGGCTGGGCCTTGCTTTATAATGTCATCGCTATTCCTGCCGCAGTGCTTGGATACTTGGAGCCTTGGCACGCCGCATTGGGCATGTCTTTAAGTTCTTTATTGGTGGTGGTGAATGGCTTGCGATTGCTGAATCTGAAACCAGCCGATTACGATTTGCCACTTTCTTAAAATAAACACTTGATTCTATAGATAAACCAAATGGATATTTTGTATTTATTAGTACCGCTGAGTGTGATTTTGGTCTTCGCGATCGGCGTGGTATTTTGGTGGGCTTTGAACCACCGTCAATTTGAAGAGCTAGATGATGTCGGGCAAAGCATCATTGATGATAAAGACGCATAGCGTATCAACACATCAATTCTTATCACCTGCATCTCAATCAATAATATTCCTGCAGGATTTGTTTTGCCAACATTTGGTAAGACGGATCTGATTTGTCATTCACCACATACGATTTAGCTTCGTTGATTAATTCAAAATTCCGAGCAATCGCCTTTTGATAGGCGGGATCATAGTGCTGCAATAGTAATTGTTGAATTAATTCGGTTATTTGATTACTTTCAGCGAGTGTCGACCAGCGTTCAATGCGTTCTTTCCCATGTAAGTCAATCAAACATCTTAACTGCGTACCTAACAGCGCAGTATCATCGACGAAATGCTGGTAATCGTCGCGCAGTAAGGCGACTCGTTCTTCCATTACGAGCTGTAATTGGATGCATTTTGATTGCCGCATTTTTTCCATCATTGCATCTGGCACGCGTAAATTCCCTACTTTCTTACTCTCTGCTTCAACGAAGATGGGTTTGTTGAAATCAAAGCGACTCAAGTTTCGCCAGATTTCTGTTTCAAAATATTTTTGTGATGGCTGTCCATTTTCAGGTAATTTACCGAGTACAGAGCCACGATGTTGTGCCAATTTCTCAAGGTCGATTACCTGCGCGCCTTGCGATTCTAAACACTGCAATAAGCGACTTTTTCCAGTGCCTGTTTCTCCGGAAAGTACGATCCAGTTCGCTGCTGCTGCCAAGCTTGGCAATTGTTGATTGACGAAGCGTCGGAAACCTTTGTAGCCGCCATCAAGTTGCATCGCATGCCAGCCGATTTTTGCCATGATATGCGTCATCGAACCACTACGATTTCCACCTCGCCAGCAATAGATTAGCGGTTTCCAATCTTTTGGTTTATCGAGAAAATTCTGCTCAATATGATTGCCGATGTTCTTCGCGACCAAAGCAGCGCCGACTTTTTTGGCTTCAAACGGACTGACTTGCTTATAAAGAGTGCCGACTCGAACGCGTTCTTCATTGTTTAAGACCGGACAATTAATCGCACCCGGGATATGATCTTCTGCGAATTCAGCTGGACTACGAACGTCTATAACACAATCAAAATCAGCCAGTGATGCGTAGGCTTGTTCGAAACTGATCAATCGGGATGTCGTCATCTTCTTAATAACTTTTGTAATGGACCCCAAACGTTTTCGAGCATTATTGGATGTGCTTCTGCTGTCAAATGAATCCGGTCTGGTTGAAAAAAATCCGCTTTATCAGCAACGCCTTTAAGAAAAAAAGGAACGAGTGCTGACTGAGTTTCCTTGGCCAATTTTGCGTACATCGAAAAGAATTTATCGGTATAAGCTTTACCGTAGTTAGGCGGGATTTGCATAGCTACCAATAGTGGTTTTGCTTTGCTAGCTTTGACCATTTGCAGCATGTCACGAAAATTTTGCTCTGAGACGTTCAAATCTAAACCACGTAAGGCATCGTTGCCACCTAGTTCAATGATCACGATACTTGGTTGATGAATCTTTAGTAGCGCGCCTAAACGTGCTTTGCCGCCACTACTGGTTTCACCGCTAATACTGGCGTTCACCACACGAGCATTTATTTTTTTGTCCTGTAGCTTTTTTTCCAGCAATGCGACCCAACCTGTACCACGTGCTAGTCCATATTCGGCTGACAAGCTATCGCCGAGCACAAGTATGGTTTTTGGTGCAGAATGCGCATATCCTGAGACAAAGGACAGCGATATCATCAAGCAAAGTGCACTGAAAATGTTCAGTGTTTTCTTAAAATTTAAACGCATAAATTCAACATGAGCCTTTCAAATCAAAGCAGTATTCCAGCGATACATGTGAAAAATCTGAGCAAGCGAGTTGCCGATGCCACTGGTGAGCTGACTATTCTACATAATATCGAGTTTTCTGTTGCTGCGGGAGAGACTGTGGCGATTGTTGGTGCCTCTGGCTCAGGTAAATCCACTTTATTGGGTATCTTGGCAGGATTGGACACACCAAGCGAAGGAACCGTGGAGCTGGGTGGTGTCGATATTTTCGCATTGGATGAAGATGGCAGGGCCTTATTGCGCAAGAATCAGCTAGGATTTGTTTTCCAGTCGTTTCAGTTGTTGATGCATTTGAATGCGCTCGAAAATGTGATGTTGCCGCTAGAGTTACGTGGTGATAAAGACGCGAAACAAAAGGCTGAACAGATGCTGGCTAAGGTTGGATTATCAAGCCGCTTGAAACACTATCCAAAATTTTTATCCGGAGGTGAACAACAACGCGTGGCGTTAGCTCGTGCGTTTGTCACCGAGCCGCCATTGTTGTTTGCCGATGAGCCAACAGGCAGCTTGGACGCGGCGACTGGCGAAGCTGTGATTCAATTAATGTTTGAACTGAATCGCGAGCGTGGCTCGAGTTTGGTTTTGGTTACTCATGACTTATCAATTGCTGCGCGATGTGGTCGTACGATCTCTATTGCTGCAGGCAGATTAATTTAGTGCTGCTGTCGCATTCTGCGGTCATTTTGAAATCAAAAAAGGCTTAATGCTAGGCTCAATGTTTCATTGAGCCTTTTAGTTTAGAAACGGTAAGTCGCAACAGAGAAAATAGTGACTGGTGTACGTTGTGTCATAAAAGGATTTTTTGCTGGTGAATTCAGATGGTGCCGCGCACTGATTCCAGTTGATAGCGTCCAATTTGTATCAATATTCCAATTCCAGCTGCTGCCAATGCGTAATTCTGTGCGGCTAAGTGAATTTGCATTTAGAGAAAGATAGTGCTGTGACTGGCGCCAGTCTTGCATGCTTAAACTATTCTTCGATAAATTGCTCGGCGAGTTCCAATTGACGCTGAAAACTGCAGTCAATTCATGGCGTTTATTGAAAACACGATTCGCTTTTGCCGCAACGCTCAACCGAGTTCCACTTTGTTTGCCAACACCAACTGCAATTGCAGAGCCCAGCGCATAATTCGCATTGATGCGGTAATTGACGAAAGCTGAAGTGGCGAAGTTAGCGCCAAATTCTGAATTGTTTGAGCTGCCTGAGTAATCTTCAAACGACGAACTTCGTTGACGTTCTGTATCAAAACTCAAACCATAGTCCAGTTTGCCTGATTTCGAAAAATGGATTTTGCTTGAATTGACTTGATTGACGAAGAGGCCGCGTTTATTTTGTTTTGCCGGTGTATAGGTCGGATCAAACGGCGAACTCATCGTGAGTGTTTGTGAGTTGCTAACACTGACAAGTGGTGTTTGATAGTAAGAATACGCAGGAGCAGATACCGTTGAAAATTGCTCAGAGCGAAAATTCTGGGCGTGCGCAGAAGAACAAATAGTTCCCAACCCACTTAAAATCATCAGGTAAGCGATCTTTTTCATGATGTTGACTTTCGTTAAATATGCATCCATGCCAATGTCGCAATGCCCATTCCAGCTGCGGCAACAGTATAGGATGTGTATTCTAACCACTTTTTCTTTGTTAAAAGCGCAATTGCAGCTAAAGAAATAGCAATTTGTATAGCAGTCATTGCTTGTGCCCAACGATGATGTTGATGCAAGGCTGCATCCGATGCCTTTTCTAATTCTACTACCCTCAGCTCAAAAGCTTCAGCTTCTTTTTTAATCTGTTCTTTTTCTGTCTTATAACGATCAATTTCTGTTTTGTATTTTTCAACATCAACAGTTGGAAGTAACAATGCTAATTCGGCTAAATTTTGTTTGTTAGACTTCGCCTGATAGTGACTCCAGCGATTTGATGCTTCAGTCTTATTGATCGCTGCACTATTTTTCAGCATGGCCGCAGAATTTTGCGTGGCGCCGCCTTCATAGCCTAACAAAGCACCAACCGTTGCCATGATCGCCGTCATGACTGCAATTTTGCTTGAAAATTGATCGTTACTATGTGCTGCATGTTCTACTTCATGATCGTGTGGACCATGCACATGAAATCCATGTCCTGCCATTTTAAATCCTATTTTCTTGTGTAGGTGACGATTGCATATGTGAGCTGATTGCTTTCGGCAATATAGTGTTGACGCTGACTTTCTTGCCAGATGGTGTCATCGATGCGCGGAAAGAACGCGTCGCACTCAAAAGTGTCTTGAATCTCCGTCACAATTAATTTTTGTGCTTTGTCGATTGCTTGCTGATAAATTTGCGCCCCACCAATGACAAAAGCTTCAGGGCCTTCGCTTTGATTAATGGCCTCTTCGATTGATGAGACACAGTTGACGCCATCTCGCTGCCAATCTTGATTGCGGCTAATGACGATGTTTTTACGATTCGGTAAAGGACGTCCAATGGAGTCGAAGGTTTTTCGTCCCATGATGATGCTATGACCTGAAGTCGTACGTTTGAAATGCGCTAAGTCTTCAGGCAAATGCCAAGGCAATTGATTATGAATGCCAATGCCATTCTTTTTGTCTGTGGCAACGATCAGTGTGAGGTTTGTCATCTTGATGTCAGTTTATACAGCAACAGGTGCTTTGATATGTGGATGAAAGTGATAGTTCCCAATCTCAAAATCTTCGAAGCGATAATCAAAGATTGATTCTGGCTGACGCAAAATTGTGAGCGTCGGTAAGGCATGAGGCTGACGTGACAGTTGCTCATTTACCTGATCCAGATGATTGCTGTATAAATGGCAGTCACCACCTGTCCAGATAAAGTCACCCACTTCAAGATTGGTTTGCTGTGCCACCATGTGCGTCAATAGTGCGTAAGAGGCAATATTAAAAGGGACACCCAAAAAGATATCGGCACTCCGTTGATACAATTGGCAGGAGAGTTTGCCATTTGCCACATAGAACTGAAAGAACGCATGGCAAGGAGGCAATTTCATATGAGGAATTTCCGCCACGTTCCAAGCAGACACAATCAATCGCCTTGAATCAGGATTCGTTTTGATTTGTTGAATCAATTGCGCAATTTGATCGACATGTCCGCCATCTGGGAGTGGCCAGCTACGCCATTGAGAGCCATAAACGGGACCTAAGTCGCCATTCTCATCGGCCCAATCATCCCAGATTGAGACGCCATTTTCTTTTAGGTAGGCAATATTGGTCGACCCTGCCAAAAACCAGATCAGTTCGTGAATGATCGAACGTAAATGCAATTTTTTCGTTGTAACAAGCGGAAATCCTTGGCTGAGATCAAAGCGCATTTGATAGCCAAATACAGAGTGTGTGCCGGTGCCAGTTCGGTCCGTTTTTACATGGCCATGTTCTTGAACATGGCGCATTAGATCAAGGTATTGTTGCATTTTAATAAGTTTCGTTAAACGATTAATGTCGGACGATTCTGTAATTACGAAGATTACTAAGAATAATGCCTTGTCGAGGTCACCGACAAGGCATAGTTTTTTTATGGGCAGCAGTATAACAGTTCAGACGTCAATAATTTGTCCTGCATGTTCAGTGTTCCCAGGCGCGGTGAGGGGAATCGACATTTCAAAACGCGCGCCATGATTCGGTTCACTGCTGACTTTAATTTCACCACCCAGAACATTGGTAATAATGTTGAATGTGATACTTAAACCTAGTCCGCTGCCACCTTTGCCAAACTTGGTGGTGAAAAATGGCTCAAAAATACGCTTGATGATATTCGGTGGAATGCCTTTGCCTGAGTCTTCGAACACGATTAAAACATGATCACCTTGGCGTCTTGCCATGCAACGCATATAGCCTTGGCTCATGCCATCAAGTCCATGAACGACAGCATTATTGACGAGATTGCTAAATACTTGACCAAGTGGGCCTGGATAACTATCTAGTTCAATATCATCTGGAATATCTAATTCCAAATTAAATGGTGTCTTGCGTAAGCTAGAGTGTAAGAGTGCAGCTAGCTCTTGGAATACAACAACCAAGGTAAATTTACGGCGCTGCGCGCTTGACTGATCAACCGCAACTTGTTTGAAATCACCAACTAATTGTGCCGCTTGTTGCAAGCCACGCATTAATAATTTACTCGATTCTGTTGCGGCATCGACGTAATGTGATAGATCAGAACGCCGCATCGTGCCGTCGGCCATTGATTTACCAATTTGACGGGTTTCGTCACTCAAGGTGCTGGCTACTAGCAGGCAGTTACCCAACGGTGTGTTCAGTTCATGCGCAACACCTGCAACCATGGAACCCAATGCAGCCATACGCTCAATTCGTGCCAATTCATTTTGAGCACTATTGACACTGGCGAGGGCGGCTTCCAAATGATGATTCGCATTTTCCAATTCCTGCGTGCGCTGGCGGACTTTCGATTCCAAAGTGCCGGAATATTCCAATAACTGTTGGTTCTTAATTTCTAATTCGTTAAACGATCGTTGCAAAGCTTGGCGAGTGGCCTCTAAACTGACCGCTAAATGACCAATCTCATCCTTACGATCGAATGAGATTACTTCGTTGAGTTCACCGTTCGCTAATAAATCTGATTTTTCAATTAAGTCTTTGATGGGGCGTACTAAGCGCCACTGCAATACGATGTAAATACAAATCACGGATAGCAAAAACGAAATCGCCGTAAAAAAGACCGCCCGATAGAAATTATCGGTAACTTCCGCATCCATAATTTCTTCGGTAAAGGTCAATTGAACCTCGCCAATCACTTGCTCACCGTGAGAAATCAATCGAGATTTCGTTCGAAACTTACCTTTCTGCGTGTCTTTTCGAGAATTGGTGATAAAAGTCTTCTTGTCTGGAAGTGTAATGACGTGAATTTCCGAAACATTTGGATTGGAAAACACAACTTCACTAGAATGCTTGGCGATTTCTGGCGTGATTTGCCATACAGGCTCACTCAAAATAACAGCAAGAATTGCTGCTGAGCGTAAATGATCGTCCTCGAGTTTTTTTAAACTATCATCCGAAATAGTACTCAGTTGAATCGGGATTAAAACGACTGAAGTAACAACCAAACCAAAGAAAACAGCCAGAACCACGGCAAGACGTAAGGTGATACGACTGAAAATTGAGGCAATCAAAGACGGTGTCTTCATTACTTAAGCTCCTTCTTTTTTTCGCAATGGCTCAGTAGCATACATCGTCTTTCGTTGCACCAATTTTTAGCAAGAATTGCGGCTAGAATGAGTGCTAGTTGTAGGAAGGCGGTCTTGATCTTCGTTTATACAAAGCAATTATTTCTGATGGTAGAAGGTTTTAACAATTTGCACAAGTGACAGTGTTGAACTTGTGCAAATTCTATTCGGTGAAAGAGCAAAAACAGACATTTTGATCCACTAACTTTTAAACAAGTGAAAAATTGTCAATCTTAGTTTAGTGATTTTCGCGTGCGTGATTAATGGTGTACTTTGGAATTTCGATGGTGATGTCTTGTTGACCGAGTTTTACTTGGCAAGATAGACGTGAAGTGGCTTCTAAACCCCATGCCGCATCAAGTAAATCTTCTTCGTCATCAGTCGATTCATTTAAAGAACTAAAGCCTTGGCGTATTACCACATGGCAGGTCGTGCAGGCGCAAGACATTTCGCAAGCGTGTTCAATTTCGACTGCATTTTCAACCATTGCTTCGCACAAAGACGTGCCTTCTTCAACTTCGATAGTTTTGCCTGTTGGGCAAAGTTGGGCATGTGGCAGGATAGTAATGATAGGCATAATATTTTTTTCGTGAAAATTATTCAAACTCGTTCAGGTTTTTACCGGCGAGTGCGCTGCGTACGCTTTGATCCATGCGGCGTGCGGCAAATTCTTCTGTGCCATCGGCGAGTGCGGTGAT
>DLGN01000001.1:0-5812 GCA_002482715.1 Oxalobacteraceae bacterium UBA7693 | reverse complement strand
GATGATTGCATCATGATCACTAGCTTGTTTGGTTTGGCGCAGATTTTCAATCAATGTTTCGATTTCTTGTAATTCTTCCGTGCTGAGCAATTGTTTATCGCTGGCTAAGGCTGATGCTATGGCTAACAGTAAGCGATCAGCTTCAACTTGTTCTTCACGCAAAGCACGAGCTTGCATGTCACTGTCGGAAGAGCTGAATGAGTCTTGTAACATGCGTGCGATTTCATCGTCGGCCAGGCCATACGATGGTTTGACAACGATAGAAGACTCCACGCCTGAACGCATTTCTCGTGCCGAAACCGACAACAAACCGTCGGCATCGACTTGATAAGTGATACGTATACGTGCTGCGCCAGCCGCCATTGGTGGAATGCCGCGTAATTCAAATTTTGCCAAAGAGCGGCAATCGCTGACCAACTCGCGTTCGCCTTGTACTACATGAATTGCTAAGGCAGTTTGTCCGTCTTTGAACGTCGTAAATTCTTGCGCGCGGGCGCAAGGTATCGTCGAGTTACGTGGAATGACTTTTTCAGAAAGTCCACCCATGGTCTCAATACCCAAAGACAAAGGAATCACATCTAATAAAAGCCAATCATCACCTGCAGCACGATTGCCAGCCAAGAGATTCGCTTGAATCGCAGCACCGAGTGCGACGACTTTATCTGGATCGATATTCGCCAATGGCGTGGTTTGGAAAAACTCACCAACTGCTTTGCGAACATGTGGCATGCGTGTTGCGCCGCCAACCAATACGACGCCATCAATGTCATCCACCGTTAATTTTGCATCGCGTAAAACCTTACGACAAGGCGTAATGGTTTTGATGACCAGATTTTCAGTGATTTCGGTGAAAATAGTTTTGGTAATTTGTAGGTGAACAACGTCGCCGTTCGAAAGTTTAGCATCGATGTAGGTCGATGTTTGAGTCGATAAAATTTCTTTGGCTTCACGCGCCTTTACCATTAACACACTGGTATCAGCATCATTTAATAGAGATAGACCGGCTTCTTGCAAAATCCAGCAGAACAGACGATGGTCGAAGTCGTCACCACCGAGTGCTGAATCACCACCAGTGGACAGGACTTCGAACACGCCTTTGCTCATACGCAAGATCGAAATGTCGAAAGTGCCACCGCCTAAATCGTAGACTGCGTACACACCCTCAGAACCATTGTCGAGACCGTAAGCAATCGCCGCGGCGGTTGGTTCGTTTAACAAGCGCAGTACATTTAAACCAGCGAGTTTCGCAGCATCTTTCGTCGCCTGACGTTGCGCATCGTCAAAGTAGGCGGGAACAGTGATTACCGCACCGACTAATTCATCACCTAAAGCATCTTCCGCTTGCTGGCGTAATGTTGCGAGAATTTGAGCAGACACTTCGACCGGGCTCTTAATGCCAGCGACGGTTTTTAATTGCACCATGCCAGGTTCATCGTGAAAATCGTAAGGTAAATTTTCAGCATGCGCGATATCTTTTAAGCCGCGCCCCATAAAGCGCTTCACGGAAACGATGGTGTTTTTCGGATCTTTCGTTTGTTCTGCCTGTGCTTTAAAGCCGATGTGCGCATGACCGTTCGGTAAATATCTAACCACCGACGGTAATAATGAGCGACCTTCCTCATCGTTGAGAATTTCAGGAATACTATTGCGCACAGTGGCAACTAAGGAATTGGTCGTTCCCAAATCAATCCCAACTGCCAAGCGATGTTGGTGCGGGGCAGTCGACATGCCAGGTTCTGAAATTTGCAGTAATGCCATAATCTTGTCGTGAGGAAGACGCTAAATGTCGTCGGTTTTGGTTAATCTAAATTCTGTTCGTCTGCGCCGAAGCCATGAAAATATCAATCCGGCGCCATTCGAATTTAGCTGTGCGTTTTAGAGTGCTTGCTAGATTTTTTATTCGTCAAAAACAGCGATGTCAGCTAGAAATTTTTCCAAGAACAGGCAAGCGCGAATCTCTTGCGCCGCGGTTTGAAAATCACCTTTTGAAATCGCATTACTTGCGTTCGCTGTTTGGGCTTTCAAGCCAGCCTGAACCTCTTTCTCAAGCAGCATCATGGCTTTCATATCATTGCCGTGTCGCGCATCGTCGAAGGCTTCACGCCATTCCATCTGCTGCATCAAAAAACTGGCGGGCATGCTGGTATTTGATTCAGTTTGCAGGTCAACGCCATTCAGATTGCATAAATAAGTCGCACGCTTCAATGGATCTTTCAGCGTTTGATATGCTTCGTTGGCTTGTGTCGCCCATTGCATGGCGACACGTTTTTCCGCGTCGCCAGCTCGTACAAATTTGTCTGGATGCACGCGCGATTGCACTTCGCGATATGCGGTATCGAGTTGCGAACGATCAAGCTCGAATTGCATCGGCAAATGAAACAAAGCGAAGTGATTTTGCATCGTCATGGTTAGGCTGTCTGAGATTAAATCCGGAAGCTCTCGCCACAGCCACATTCGTCTTTGACGTTAGGGTTGTAGAATTTAAAGCCTTCGTTTAAGCCTTCACGTGCGAAGTCCAGTTCTGTGCCATCAATATAAGGCAGGCTCTTCGGATCGACGAACACTTTCACACCGTGGGTTTCGAAAATTTGATCTTCGTTACCGACTTCGTCCACATATTCCAATTTATACGCCATACCTGAGCAACCCGTGGTACGAACGCCGAAGCGCAAGCCTATGCCTTTGCCGCGACGTTCCATATAACGAATGACGTGTTTTGCTGCTTTTTCTGTCAGAGTAATCGCCATGATCTATCCAAATTGCGCAAATGCTGCGCGAAAAATAAGTTGAATAAAATTATTCAGCGCTATGCTTGTTTTTGTAATCGAGTACCGCTGCTTTGATCGCATCTTCTGCCAAAATTGAGCAGTGGATCTTGACTGATGGCAAGGCCAATTCTTCAGCGATTTCTGTGTTCTTGATACTCATCGCTTGGTCTAAAGTTTTACCTTTAACCCACTCAGTTACCAGAGAGGATGAAGCGATTGCAGAACCGCAACCATACGTTTTAAACTTAGCATCTTGAATTACGCCATCCGCGCCAACTTTGATTTGCAATTTCATGACGTCGCCGCATGCTGGTGCGCCGACCATGCCAGTACCGACAGTGTCATCACCTTTTTCAAATGCGCCAACGTTACGTGGATTCTCGTAGTGATCCAATACTTTTTCTGAATATGCCATGATGTTTCCCTCTTAAATTAGTTAATTAATGCGCAGCCCATTGGATGGTAGAGATATCTATGCCATCTTTATACATGTCCCATAATGGCGACAATTCGCGCAATTTACCGACTTTCGATTTCAAAAGTTCGATCGTAAAATCAATGTCTTCTTCCGTCGTAAAACGACCGATAGTAAAACGAATCGAGCTGTGTGCTAATTCATCGCTACGACCTAAAGCACGCAACACATAAGATGGTTCCAAACTAGCAGATGTACAAGCTGAGCCAGACGACACTGCAATGTCTTTAATCGCCATGATCAAGGATTCGCCTTCAACATAGTTGAAACTCACGTTCAAATTATGTGGAACGCGGTGATCCATGTCGCCATTGATGTACGTTTCTTCGATTTCGCTCAAACCTTTTGCCAAACGGTCGCGCATGGCACGAACGTGGGCTAATTCGCTAGTCATTTCTTCTTTAGCGATACGGAAGGCTTCGCCCATGCCCGCGATTTGATGCGGTGCTAATGTGCCAGAACGCAAACCGCGCTCATGACCGCCACCGTGCATTTGCGCTTCTAAACGTACGCGTGGTTTGCGACGAACATACAATGCACCAACGCCTTTTGGGCCATAGGATTTATGGGCAGAGAAGGAGACTAAATCGACTTTTACTTTTTCAAGATCAATTTCGACTTTGCCTGTTGCTTGTGCTGCGTCTGAATGGAAAATGATGCCTTTTTCGCGGCATAGTTCACCGATCTCAGCGATCGGTTGAATCACGCCGATTTCATTATTTACCCACATCACAGACACTAAAATCGTATCAGGACGAATCGCTTCTTTTAATTGCTCGATTGTGATTAAGCCATTGTCTTGTGGCTGCAAGTAAGTCGCTTCAAAACCTTGACGCTCCAATTCACGTACGGTATCCAAGACTGCCTTGTGTTCAGTCTTGACGGTGATGATGTGCTTACCTTTACCTTTGTAAAACTGCGCAGCACCTTTTAATGCGAGGTTATTACTCTCTGTCGCGCCGGAGGTCCAGATGATTTCACGGGAATCTGCATTGACTAGTGCAGCAACATGACCGCGAGCCGTTTCAACAGCTGCTTCTGCATCCCAGCCGTAAGCATGGCTGCGTGAAGCTGGATTACCAAATTGCGCACGTAAATATGGAATCATCAGGTCAGCGACACGTGGGTCAACTGGGGTCGTCGCTGAGTAATCCATGTAAATAGGAAAATGCGGTGCCTTGAGCGTGTCGATCAAAGTTTTCGTTAATGGTACGGATGTAGTTGCGGCAGTCATTCAAAACTCCAAATTTTAGGAAATAGTGCGTTCGGCGTGTCCGTGGCGAACGATAACAATAGGTTTATCTTGGGCTTTTTGTTTTTGTTGGTTGACCAAGTCTTGCAGAGAAACAGAGTCTAAATAATCGACCATTTTGGCGTTTAAAGTCGCCCATAAATCATGTGTCATGCAATGGATGCCATTGTCATGATCACCGCCATGGCAATTACCTTTGCTGCCACATTGAGTCGCATCGAGTGGCTCATCGACCGCGATGATAATATCAGCCACTGTCACATTTTGCGCTTTACGGGCGAGATTGTAGCCGCCACCTGGACCGCGTACAGATTCGACGATTTCATGGCGACGCAATTTGCCGAATAATTGCTCAAGATACGATAAGGAAATATCCTGGCGTTGGCTAATGCCTGCCAGCGTGACCGGTCCATTGTCTTGACGTAAGGCAAGATCGATCATGGCTGTAACAGCAAATCGGCCTTTAGTGGTTAGACGCATGAGTCAATACTCCAAACTTGTTTAATGATGCTTGGCGAAAGTCATGAATAAACTTTAATCCCGAGCAATTGACTCAAGTATAGCAAAGTTGAGTAATCTTGTCAGGTACTGCCTGATTTTGCGGGATAGGGGGTGTGTGAGGGGCGTAGAGGCGAACTTAGTTGTTCGCCTCCATGAAAAATAACGCTTAAAAGTCGAACTGTCCCGATATTTTATAAGTACGCGGTGCGCCTGGGAATAAATAGCCTCCCAAACTTTGTGTTACATCACGCCAATAGAATTTATTGAAAGCATTGTTAATATCGAAACGGAAGGTGCTGACGACACCATTTAGTTGCGTTGTGTAGCGGGTGCCGAAATTGACCACGTTGTAGCCAGGCACTGCTACCTTATTGTCCGGGCTAAATGATTTGCCGCCTGAATATTGCCAAGATGCCGTTAGGTGTGCGCCATTCAAGATGCTTGGTGCGTAATCGGTGTAGACCGTGGATTTGAAGTTTGGCACGTTGGTTATACGTTTGCCTTCAATTGCAGGGTCTCCCGTATTATTTTGACGCGCATTGATTGCGGTAGCGCTGACGCCGAGTGTCCAGTCTTTGCTTAAGTTTCCTTGTGCTGATAGTTCTATTCCACGATGTTCGGCCTCGCCAGCACTAACGTAAAAATTAGCAGCATTGGTGTACTCGAAAGGTTTTGTGGTGCGGAATAATGCAGCGGAGTAGTTAAAGTCACGGCTTATTGCTGCCTTGACGCCAATTTCAAGCTGCTTCGATTTACCTGCATCGAGCATAAGATTTTCATTTTTAGTGCCGAATGGTGCAACGCCGCCATGTTCTA
>DLGN01000159.1 GCA_002482715.1 Oxalobacteraceae bacterium UBA7693 | reverse complement strand
ACTGTGATTTTTGCTTCATCACGGTTAAACGCGATGCCGGTGATGGTAGCTTGTTCCATGTGTGTATCTTCCTCAAACGAAATCAGGGTGCCGGAAATAATTTCTTCGGCTAAAGGCATTAATGGGTCAGTCAATGATGACAATACGCGGGTCGGCATGCGGTAATTACCTGCAAATTCGACGGAACGAATTTGCAAAACTTTAGAACCTAGCGATGCCATTTCCAACATCTCTTCAAAAGTCACCGTATTTAATTTACGCGCTTCCGACACAACACGTGGATCTGTTGTATATACGCCATCAACGTCGGTGTAAATCAAACATTCTTGCGCCTTCAATGCCGCAGCTATCGCTACCGCAGAAGTATCTGAACCACCGCGACCTAGCGTGGTGATATTTCCCAGCTCATCAACACCTTGAAAGCCAGTGATAATAACAATCTTGCCCTCAGCCAAATCCGCATTTACTTTAGCATCATCAATTGAAGCGATACGTGCTTTGGTATAGGAAGAATCTGTCTTAATTGGCACTTGCCAACCAGCGTAAGAAACCGCTTTTTTACCTAGAGCCTGCAAAGCAATCGCTAACAAACCAACTGAAACTTGTTCGCCCGTGGAGGCAATCATATCGAGTTCACGCGGATCAGGGTCGGCCATAATTTCTTTAGCCAAACCAATAATTCGATTCGTTTCGCCTGACATTGCAGACGGCACAACTACGATTTGATAACCTGCATCATGCCATTTGGCGACGCGCTTAGCGACGTTCTTGATGCGATCCGTAGACCCCATCGAAGTACCGCCGTATTTGTGGACAATTAAAGCCATAACATTTCAAAAAGAGTGACGAAAAAGGGAGTAAAGCGAGAAAAAGAACGCATGACTTTACATGCTGCTCTGCAAAATAACAAGGCGCGCATGCCTATCTTTTAGGCGTAAGAAATCTAGAGAAAGTAGAAACAAAGGAAATTCTTAGAAAAACCGATGAAAACTGGCAATGGTTCTGTAAGAAAAGGGCGGTTGTAAAAGCCGAAAAAATCAAAGCAACCAAACAACAAAATCAAAGTATTGGTGATATTTAATGACAATTAAATGACAGTAGCCCGATTTTACATTCATTCCATAACAAAACGAATATCAAACCAATTAAATTTTGATGCGATATTTATCTGTAGCAGAACTTCATTTCGTCGTACATTCAATCGAAAAAAAGAAATTCACACATAACCAAAACAAATATCGATATAAGGAAAGAATCGCTGGCGTGCATCTTTAATAGTGTTTATGTGCTGCATCAACAAAAGCAGAGAAAGACACGATTGCCCCTCCCCTGCTTTCACTCCCACAAATGGCTCAAATAAAAAGCTTCTTCCAAGCATCGTGCCCCAATGCGCGCAGCGTCTGCATATTTTTTTCGTAAATTTGTTCCGCCTCAGGAAAAGCTTCAACGGCCTTATCAATACTATCTTCGCGCAGCAAATGCAGCGTTGGAAATGGCGAACGATTTGTGTAATTATCGATATCGTCCGGCGCCGCATCTTCAAATTGATATTGAGGATGAAAACTCGCCACTTGCAAAATTCCGTCTAAATCCAATTCTTCCAAAGTCGCATCCGCCACTTCTAAGAAATCGTTATAGTCGAGAAAATCTTGCATCACGAAAGGATGAATCAGCAGCGTAGTATCGATTTTTTCTGGGTTCACTTCTGCCAGCACTTCCAATTCCGCCATCAAATCTTTGATCAACTCTTCTGCGGTCGTCGCATGACTGACGAAGTAGCGGATCTGATCTTTAATATGCACACCTTTTGCAAACGGGCAAAGATTTAAGCCTATAACGGCTTTCTCTAGCCACAGCTTCGTTTGTGCGATGACTGCGTCATCCTTAATTTGTGCATCGAGCATCTGCTTACCCCTAAATTACTACCAAAATTATTAAAGTTACTAAAATTTAAAACTGCAAAGTCTTGACGCCGTCTGCAGTGCCGAGCAGACAAACATTCGCGCCTTGCGCAGCAAATAATCCAACAGTCACTACGCCAACGATGTTGTTAATCTGCGCCTCTAAAGCAATCGGATCAGCGATTTGCAATCCATGGATATCGACAATAATATTGCCGTTATCAGTCAATAAGGCAGCCCCGTCTTTCATACGTAATTTAGCTTCGCCACCAATCGCATTCAATGCACGTATCACGGATTCACGCGCCATAGGAATGACTTCGACTGGCAAAGGAAATTTACCTAGCAAATTAACCAATTTCGATCCGTCTGCGATACAAACAAAAGATTTCGCCACCGATGCAACGATTTTTTCACGAGTCAAGGCAGCGCCGCCGCCCTTGATCATGGCACCACTTGCTGTGATCTCATCAGCACCATCGATATAGACCGACATTGAACTAACATCATTCAAATCAAATACCGCAATACCATGGCCACGTAAGCGACTTGCGGTTGCTTCCGAGGATGCGACTGCGCCTTTGATTTTGTGCTTGATCTTCGCCAATTCATCGATAAAAAAATTCGCGGTGGAACCAGTGCCAACGCCAATAATTTCACCTTCGACTACATAAGCAATCGCGGCTTGCGCGACTGCGAGTTTTAATTCATCTTGTGTCATAGTTATCACGCATAAGGAAATAATCAGAATGGCGTCATTGTAAACGATGGAGGCTTGTAAATCATAGGTATCTACACAAGCCTGAGCGGAACTAAAAGTCCTCTCCCTTTCAAGGGGGGAGGGCTAGGATGGGGATGGGTTACAGTGACGCAATCTGCAATTTCTATA
>DLGN01000110.1 GCA_002482715.1 Oxalobacteraceae bacterium UBA7693 | reverse complement strand
ATTAGGCGATTATTTCAGCGCCCAATTCGGCGTTGCGACCCATAGTCACGAGAAGAAAATTGAAACCGAATTAGAGGAAGCTTGGTTGCAAACGCGTGCCTTGCCTTTCGGTTTGCAAGCGCGTGTCGGTCGTTTTGGTTCGCAAATCGGGTATCAAAATGAGCAGCACCCGCATGCCGATGATTTTTCTGAACGCCCCTTGTTGTATCGTGCTTTTCTCGGTGGACATTGGTTTGATGATGGCTTGCGTTTGAATTGGACGGCACCGACGGCACTGTATTTGAGTTTTGGTGCTGAAGTGTTTCGTGGCAAACAATTGGTGCAGGAAGCGATGCCCAGCCCGCAGTTCGGGATAGGCACTTTGACTGCCAAATTGGGCGGCGATGTCGGTCTATCGCATAGCTGGCAAGTCGGCTTGTCGCGGGTTCATAACAAACGTGAAGCGCTGCTTGAGGACGAGCACGATCATCACGAACACGAAGGCGAAGAGCATGGTGAAGACGAACATGGAGAAGGACATGAGCACGCCCACGGTGCGCTGTTCCAAGGTAAAAAAATGTGGATGGCGGACTTGACCTGGAAGTGGTCGCCGGATGGAAACAATCAACGTGAGCAGATTAAATTCAATGCTGAATTTGCGCGCGTCTCACAATTGAATCGATTTGCGTCACCATCCGACAAACACTATGCAAGCTCGATTAGCTTGGTGTGGCGTTTTGATCCATCGTGGGAAATCGGTGGTCGTATGGATAGGCTAAAAGTCAGCACTCCGCACGGTGATCACTTTCATCCTGGTCGACTAAAAGAAGACAGTGTGAGTTTGGCGTGGAAACAAAGCCATCGCCAAGTCGTGCGTTTGCAGGTGGCGCAGCAGCGTGATGCCTATGGCATGGAAAACGTCACCAAACGGTCAGTACAACTACAAACGATATTTAGTTTTGGAGCGCACGGTGCACACACTTTCTAAACTCAAAACCACGTTACATGTCATCTTGGTCAGCGGCGCATTTGTTGCCAACGCTGGTGCGCAGACGATCACGGTATTCGCTTGCGAACCGGAATGGGCAGCATTAACGCGCGTGCTTTTGCCGAATGCCAATATTCACGTGGCGACCCATGCCAAGCAAGATCCACATCACATCGAGGCAAGACCAGCCTTGATCGCGCAACTGCGTAGTGCAGATGTCGCGGTCTGCACAGGTGGTGAATTGGAATCTGCTTGGCTGCCGATGCTGCAACAACGGGCGGGTAACTCGAAAGTACAGAATGGTGCTCAAGGCATGTTTTTCGCGTCGGAACAGATCGAGATGATTGATCCTCGTCCCGGTGTGGTTGGAACGCCATTCTCCGGTGACGTCCACGCCGAGGGAAATCCACATTTTCATACTGACCCACATCGCTTTTTGAAAGTGGCAAATGCTTTGTCCAAACGCTTTGCTGGTTTGTTTCCACAAGAAGCTTCTGCAATCAATCAGCGTACACAAGCATTTAGCCAAATGTGGTCGCTGCAAGTCCAGCAATGGGAGAAGCGTGCTGCCTCGCTCAAGGGAATGCGGGTAGCATCGCAACACACGACCTTTGCGTACTTGTGGCGCTGGCTTGGTATCGAGCAAATCAGTGATTTGGAACCGAAACCAGGGATGGCACCAACACCAGCGCATCTGCAACGTCAATTGAGTTTGCTACAAACGACGCCTGTTGAAGTGGTCGTCGTGGCAGCTTACCAAGACCCGCGCGCCGCGAAGTGGTTGACTAGCCAAGCGGGAATTCAAGCGCCTTTGTTGGTCTTGCCTGCTACGACAGAAAACCCTTTAGCAGCCGACGCCTTAGTGACTTGGTATGAGCAACTAGTCACGAGTTTGGTGAAGGTGAGAGCCAAATGATGGAGTGGTGGTTTTTAGTGCCTATCCTGGCGCTAGCGTTTGGGGTCATGGCATTAGCACCGCTGGGTGTGCAAGTCTTGTCGCGTGGTGTGGTCTTCATTGATCTGGCACTGGCACAAGCTGCCGCCGCAGCGGCACTTTGGGTGTCTGTCTTGTTGCATGATTCCAATGCCGTGACCACGCAAATTTTCGCCGCTTTGGGCGCTCTCTTGTGTGCAGGGCTGGTGGCGGGTATGGCAAAGCGCTGGCCCGCACAGCGTGAGGCTTTGATTGGCTTAGTGTATGTCGCGGGTGCGAGTTTGTCGTTATTAGGGGCGCGTATCGATGCTCATGGTCGGGAAAGAATGGCGGAGTTATTAGCTGCCGATATGCTGTGGGCAAGCTGGCCACAAGTCGTTTCATTAGCGGCTTNNTGTGCAGTCGTTCTTGGTCTGGTTTTGTTATTGGCGCAGTCATCGTTAAAGAAGGATCTGATTTTTTATCCACTCTTTGCCGTGATCGCTAGTATGGCAGTTCCCATTCTTGGTTTGTTTGTGGTGTTCGCTAGTTTGATCAGCCCAGCCTTGTGGGTGCATCGCGGCTTATCTTTGAGCTTAGCGATAGCCGTGACGATTGTGGCAGCAGGTTTAGGTCTAAGTGCATCTTGGTATTTTGATGCACCGAGTGGTGCATGTGTCGCTTTGGCTTTGGCGACATTTGGTGCAGTAAGCGCGCTGCGTCCGCAATCAAACAGGCTCAGCACTTGAGACATCTCTCATTTGTCATCTTAGGTAAAATCATGCGTGCTGATTAGTCAGCACGCATGACGTTGATCGGCAGTTCAAGAGTGTATTTGCGAAAATGCTTAATTTATCGGCGACCGACCATCCTACAGCCAAAATTTTCAGTCCGATGAAGTTGTACTGCGTCATCAATTTCTCGCACTGAAGACGTGATAACGCCACGCCATCCGTGTTGATGATTTTGATAAATTTAGAACTTAAATGTAATTTTGCCCATTAAAAAACTGATTTGAATCAATTAGCCACCAGCGACATCGGTTAAAATTCGCACGCAGATAGAATTTTCTGTCTTCATATTGATTCATAAATCCCTTTTGTTTCCATGCTACGAACCCAACTAAATCAGCGTCTGTATAGCTGGATCGCCATTTTTGCGATTCTTCTCAACACGCTTATGCCTTTGATTTCTCAAGCAGTGGAATTGAAGACGGGTAAGCGACTTAATTTTACTTCTCAGTCGCAAGTGTCGGAGTCCGGGACTTGGCAAGAATTGTGTTCTGCCAATGGCTCGGTATGGATTAAGCTCGCCGCTGATGGAAGTATTCTTGCTCAAAGCAAGGAAAAACCAGCCGACGCTCCTAACTCGATTCATCTTGAGCATTGCTCTTACTGTGTGACGCACGCAGGTAGTTTTGGGCTCGCTGTTACGCAATTTGTCTATTCCTTTGTTCTGGCGGAACACGCGCAGTCGTATAGTCCGCTTTCAACATTCTTTCATACCCAAACAGCTTGGATGGCGCCCGCTGTTCGCGCGCCACCACGCCGCATTTCTTAATTCCCTTTGTGTTCCTTGAACAGGTTTGATCAATTTTGATCAGGCTTCGCTTCGCTGTGGCGAGCTGATCTCAATCTGTTCTGGTTTTGTTAAAACGCATTGCTTGTTTCTACGTTAGAAGCAGGCGAAGGAAAAGAAATGAAACATCATTTAACCCACCGTCGTGCGCGTCATCTTGAGGCGCGTGAAGAGTTGAGCTCGCGTGATATGCAATTACTTTGGCGCATCGAGTCAGGTTCTATGCGTATTGATAGTATCGGCGAAGATGGCAGTTTGAACTTTGTTCGCTTGGCGATTGCTGGCGACATTTTGGGAATGGAACACGTCGCAGGTTTGAACGAATCTTTACTGATTCGTGCGCTGGTTCCTGTCCGCTTGGCGCCCCTAAATGTCGTCGAGACACCTCAGCTGATGCCACTCATGCTTGAATCTTTAAGTAAGGTACATCAACGTTGTCGCGAAGTGGTGAGCATGCGAACAGGCGCTATCGAAGACCGTATCAAACGATTACTACGCATTTTGTCGGTTGTTGAGACTAACTCTGATGTGTCGGCAACCTGCAATCTTCCTAGTCTTAGCAATATCGCTGAGATCGTTCACTCAACCCCCGAAACTGTCTGCCGCGTACTGGCTAGCCTGCGTAAGCAGCACGTACTGGAAAAAACCACCCCGACCAATATTCGTAGCAAGGGCTTGGATTTTCACCAACACAGAGTTGCGACACATGCGCTAGCCGCGTGATCCGATCGCTTCTGCGTAGTCACGCTCTGCTCTTTTTTTGGAGTGGAACGTGACTACGCCCTGAGGCCGATGCAGCGGAAAAAGTTTTACTTAATCACGACAAAACTATGAAACACAACAATCATTTAATGCCATTGAAAGTGGCCGTTTTGGTTTGCTCAGCGATCGAATTGCTGAGTTATTCGGAACAGGCGCAGGCTTCTTGCGGTAGTAGCTTCTGCTTGGTGAATACCGATTGGGCGGTGCAGGGCGCTTGGATGGAACGTGGTTATCGCTACGATCTACGTTTTGAAACCGTGCGTCAAGATCAGCTGATGCGTGGCTCCAAAAAAGTTAATTTGACGGGATTCGAAGCGCGCAATGCAGAGCAAGAAACAGACAGCCGCCGTTGGTTGTTGAATGTCGATCATGGCATTAACGAAAACTGGGGCGTCTCTGCCGCCATTCCTTTTATTGAGCGGCGTCATCAACATGCAGAAGCAGGGCAGCCGGTTAGTTGGAATTTTCGCCAAATTGGTGATGCACGGATTACCGCACGTTATCAAACTGGCTTACAAGATACCAAGGATGGCGGCGCTGCAGTGGTCGGGGCACATGTAGGAATCAAACTCGCTACCGGTAAATTTGATATCGCCAATTTAACGGGAACCAAAGCGGAAAGAAGTTTACAGCCCGGTACGGGAACCAACGATCTGCTGGCAAGTGTTTACTATCGCAGAGTGCTCTCGGATATCGCGACGACATGGTTTGTACAAGCCAATTTGGAAACACCATTGCAAGAACGTGATGGCTTCAAACCGGGTCGCAAAATCGGTGTCGATCTTGGTATTCGTACACTATGGACTAGCTCTTTGTCGCCCATGTTGCAATTGAATTTCCAACACCGCGCATCCGATTCCGGTATCTATGCCGAACCAGCCGATTCAGGTGGGCGCAGCCTGTCGATCAGTCCAGGGCTAAGCTACAAAATCACACCGCAGACCCATGTCTATGGATTCGTACAAGTCCCCGTTTATCAGCAGGTTACAGGTCAGCAACTAAGCCCTAAATGGGCAGCGACCGTCGGCATTCAATCGCATTTTTAATACTTTACTTATTCTCCTGCCAATTTCGTACCCATTCTTTTTTTAGGAAACACAATGAAATTTTCACATACTTCAAGCATCACATCATTAACGATCATCGCTGCAAGTCTAACTCTAGCTGCTTGTTGAGGCTCCAGTAGCCCAGCGGCACCAACTGCGCCGACATATCCTGCGACCATGCAAGTTAGCGTCAATTTTGATTTGCTGGCAAATGGCAGTGCAGTGAAATGCGGCACAGCGATTACCAGTCTTGGAAGTAAAGCTACGACCGCAGAATTGAAAGATGCGCGCTTCTATATTTCTAATGTGAATCTGATTGATGCGAACGATAAAGCTGTTCCAGTTACCTTAACTGCGAACGACTGGCAGAACGATAAGGTCAGCTTGATTAGCCTGATTGATGGCGGAAGCGCTGCTTGTGGCGGCACAACATTACCAACTAACGCCGTAATAACGGGGACGGTTCCTGGTGCCGCCTATAAAGGTATTTCTTATGAAATTGGTGTACCAACCGAGTTAAATCACACAGACTATGCGGCTGCCGCAAAGCCTATGAACGTGCAAGCAATGGCATGGAGCTGGACATCCGGCCGCAAGTTCATGAAGTTAGAAGTCAATCCTGTCGGTGGCGTGGACGTGGTACGAACCAATTCAACGACAACTCCTCCAACGACAACGACCAACAAGGCTAGTACATGGAATGTCCATTTGGGCTCAGGCGGTTGCACAACCAATGCAACCACGGGTGCCTATAGCTGTACGAATTCCAATCGCATGTTAGTCAAATTGGCGAGCTTTGATTACAACACACAAAAAATCTCTTTGGATTTAAATGCCTTGTTTGCAGGCAGCGATTTGACCACCGATTTGGCTGGTGCAACAGGCTGTATGTCTGGCGCGACCGACACTGATTGCAAAGCGATTTTCGATAACATGAAAATCAATCTAGCGACAGGTGCGACGACCTCTGCGGGCGTTCAATCAATCTTCGTCGCTCGTACCAAATAATGAGATTAATGAAAAAAGTAAGTGCATAGATCCGTGAACAATCAACGTAGCCGAAGATTTATCGCTGCTCTGAGTAGTATCGCAGTTGCCAGTTTTCTGGTAACTGCGTGTGGAGCAGGTGGTAGTGGCGGAGGTGGCCCCTCTGCAACGCATTCACACGCGACCCCAACAACGCCAGCGTTGAATGGTTTTCCCGCGCCTGTGATTCCGATCTCTAATCCCTTGACGGATGAAAAAGTCGAATTGGGGCGTCAACTATTTTATGACAAGCGTTTGTCAGGCAATGGCACGCAAGCCTGTGCCTCTTGCCATCACCAAGACAAGGCATTTACAGATGGTAAGCCGCTAGCGATAGGTTCAACTGGCGATGTTCATCCTCGCAATTCGCAAGGCCTAGCGAATGTGGTTTATCACGCCACTTTGACTTGGGCGAATCCAGCATTGACCGAACTTGAAAGGCAGATGGAAGTACCCATGTTTGGCGATAATCCTGTCGAAATGGGGATCAACGATAGCAATAAAACAGAGGTGTTGAATCGCTTTAAGAATGATCTCAAAGTCGTTAATTTGTTTAAAGCCGCGTTCCCTAAAGAGACCGATCCCGTCACGTTCACCAACATCATCGCAGCGATTGCTAGTTTTCAACGTACTTTAATTTCGAATGAATCTAAGTACGACCAGTTTTTACGCAAGCAGGTGACATTCACCGAATCGGAAATACGTGGCATGAATTTGTTCATGGGCGAAACCGCAGAATGTTTTCACTGCCATGGCAGTTTTAATTTTAACGATCAACCCAAGTTCGTTGGATTAAGTCCAGTGGAAACGCCATTTCACAATACCGGTTTGTATAACATTGACGGTAAAGGCGGATTTCCTTTCCCTAACCGTGGTCTATTTGAATTCACATCAAAGCCGCAAGACATGGGCGCTTTCCGTGCACCGAGCTTACGCAATGTCGCGGTCACAGGGCCGTATATGCATGATGGCTCTATCGCTAGTTTAAAGGAAGTTTTGGACTTTTATGCGGCGGGTGGACGACACATTACCAGCGGACAAAATGCTGGCGATGGCAGATTAAACCCCTATAAAAGTGATTTGATTACGCGGATCAATTTGAGTGAGCAAGACAAGATTGATTTGGTGAATTTTTTGAGCACTTTGACGGATGAGAAATTCCTGAAGAATCCGAAGTTTGCTAGTCCGCAATAGAAGCAATCCCTTGTTCGAATGTTTATCAAAACCGAAGTTATACCAACAATCTGGAAATAAGAAAATGAGAGAGAAATTAAACAAAAATTTGGTACTGAAACCCATCGCAGTCGCCATTTTATCGATTACTAGCGTCAGCGCATTTGCGCAATCGACTACGGCGCCTGAGGTTGTGATTACAGGGAACCGTATCCCCACCATCTTAGGAACAACGCAGTCAGCCACTCGCACCGATACGCCGATTGAATTTGTCCCACAATCTATCGTGGCGATATCTCGTTCTTTATTAGATGATCAAGGCATTACCAATCTCAACGATGCATTGCGCAATGTTAGTAACGTGAATCAAGTCGATCCACGTGATGCCAATAATGTGACGTTTAAGATTCGCGGATTTAACTCGGCATTGGTAGTCGATGGTATCGCGATGCCAGGCTATTTTCACGGGAAAGAAAGCCTAATTAACGTCGAGCGTATTGATGTCTTAAAGGGACCCGCAGGCGGACTGTTTGGTAGTTCTCAAGGTGTAGGTAGCTATGGAACCTTAGGTGGGACGATTGCAATTACCACTAACTCACCTCAAAACAATGTGATTCGCCAGATCGGAGTAGGCGTTGGTAGCTATGGTGCAGGTGATTTGCATGTCGATTTGAATCAACCCATCTCGAAAGAGTGGGCGTTTCGGATTGTCGCAGACAACAGCCGTTCTGATAGCGAATCGCAATACGTGAACTTCAAAAATACAGCGGTGTTCCCAAGCCTTTCATGGACACCAAGTGCGGATACTAAAGTGATTTTACGTTTGCGTTATCTCGAAAATACAACGAAAGATTATGGTGGTTTGCCACAAGAAGGAACGCTCGTCACTACCCGCTTTACCCTACCTCGTAGCAAAAATTTCACTGCAAGCGGCATTCCTGACACCGTCAATAAATCCACAGGATTTAATCTCAACTGGACGACGCGTTTAAATGCGAATTGGACGGCCAGTTTAGTCGCTGCAAAAACCACGACCGATTTAGATCAGCGTGGCACCTATGTGTCTGCTGAAATGGGGATGCCAGGCTACGAATGTTTTGGTTTTGGTGTGATTGGCGCTAAGTATAATTTCTGCGGCTTAAGAATGTGGGAGCATTACAATGCGACCGCTATTTCCCCGAGCTTAACTGGAAAGTTGGAATTTGGCGGCATCAAGCACACCATTAACCTTGGCTTAGACTGGGAAAAAACTTACGACAACGCCTTCATGTTGTACTCGAATATGATGGGTTATATCGGACCGATTGACCTGACCAGCAATACGCTGCCAGCTTGGTCTGAGCCTATCGTTCCTGGCGCGGAAGGACGTCAACGCAATATCTATCAATCACGTGTCGCCTATATCCAAGATCAAATGCAGTTAGGTGATTTGCATGTGACTGCGGGCGTACGCCAAACCAAAGTCGATGTGACCGATGTCAATCCAGATCCGATGTTCGCAGTCAACAATATCAGTAGTAACAGTAAACTGACATCGCGTATTGGTGCAGCATATCAATTGACACCGGGCTTAACGGCATTTGCGGGTTTCAATCAAGGCATGAAAGTGCCAACGGTATCGGTCTTTGCGAAACCACCTAAACCAGAAACTTCCACGCAAAAAGAATTGGGCATCAAGTTAAGTAATTTCTCTGGCTTAACGGCAACTTTGGCATGGTTTGATTTGACGCGTCAAAATGCGGCTGTGACTGATCCGATGACCTTCAAAGCAGTTCAAACTGGTGAGCAAGAATCGAAAGGGGTTGACCTCGATCTGCAATGGCGCATCAGTCCTGAGTTCTCTGTATTAGCTGCCTTCTCTTCACAAAAAGTAGAAGTCACGAAAGATACCAACACGGCGCTGTAGAACAAACAGTTATTTAATGTACCCAAGAAAAGTGGCCGTATTGCAGCGCGCTATGATGTCAATGGCGGTAGCTTGGATGGTCTTGGCTTGGGTCTTGGTTTGAGTTACCACGATAAGCTACCAGGCAATAACACAAATGATTACTTCACGACGGCAGCAACGGTATTTGATGCGCAAGTCTCCTATCGCATCGGTAAGGCACGCTATGGCTTGAATGTCGTCAATTTGGCAAATCGTAAGTACTACGAACCTTCGTCCTATTTCCTTGGTGGCCAAGTCACGCCTGCTGCACCGCGTACGGTGATGGCAACAGCTGTTTTTGATCTGTAAGGAGAGCACTATGCGACGCCGATTTTTTGGGAAACTGTTAGTTGGTAGTGCAGCGTTATTGTCATGGTCGAGAGCTGGTGCGCAAACATCGAACTCTCCGCCTGCACATGCGCATATTGATACCAAGCACGCCAGTCAGCAAACTGCGACCAAAGAATCGGCGGCGGCACAACATCAGGCGGCAATGGAAAAGCATGCCGAAGCACTCAAGGGGGACTTGGTAAAAATCGGCTTCCTAATTTATCCAGGCATGTTTTTACAAGATCTAGTGGGGCCTTTAGCTGTGTTTGAAGCCTTGATGAATCGTGAGATTTATTTGCTGTGGAAAGATAAAGTTCCGGTCGTCAACGACGATGGATCGCCGACCTTAATTCCGGTGCAGGCCAGCCATACCTTTGATGAGTGTCCAGAACATCTCGATGTCTTGTTAGTTCCCGGCGGTGGTTCAGGTACCTTAAGTATGATGGAAGACGCCGAAGTTTTGGCTTTTTTACGTAAGCAAGGCAAGAATACCAAGTATCTTGCCAGCGTTTGCACAGGCTCATTGATCTTGGGTGCAGCTGGGTTATTGCGAGGCTATCGTGCTAGCTCTTATTGGGCTGCGCTTGATGTACTCAAAGAATTGGGTGCTATTCCGGTCAAAAAACGTGTAGTGATTGATCGCAATCGTATGACTGGTGGAGGCGTCACTGCAGGCATTGATTTGGCATTGACTATCGTCCCGAAGTTGCGCTCTACTGATTACGCCAAAATTGTTCAACTTTATCTGGAATACGATCCTCAGCCGCCGTTTGATGCGGGATCTCCAACTAAAGCGCCGTTGGCTGCAAAGCGTTTTATCCAAGACATGTTTGAAGGCTTTGTTTCAACAGCCCGCGCTGCCGCTAAGCGCGCAAAGGCGAGCTGGCCTGCCGTCTAAAAATTTCACTACTTTTTGTAAGCCTTTCTGCCTCTGTGTGCCATCAAGCAGATCTTTTTGAAGAAAGCGAATAATGAAAGCTGCTCTGAAAACCGCCTATGTCGTTTTGCTGGTAGTCCTTGCTGGATTTGGGATCGGCTACGCGATCAAAGCGAATTTATTGATCGCCTGCGCCTTTCCCTTTTCGATTGTTGTCATCGCGGCCTTGTATTATTTAGGTCAACGCGCTGAAATGCTGGCATGGGTTGGCTTTACGGTTTGGTTAGGAAATACTTATTTGATGACGAATCAACCTATCGAATATGTAACGCTCACAGTGTATTTATTGCTCGCGACCTTGGGCATGTTGGTATCGCCGTATTACTTGGTTATCGCATGGTTAGCGCAGCCACTTTGGGATTTCTTTCCACGTGTTCTACCAGCGAATCAAGCGGATTTGCCTATGGCCTGTATTTTGTTTGATGTGCCAATTGGCTTGTACTTGTTATGGGCGATTCGCAGCAAGCAATGGACTGCTTTGGCCGCAAGTGAAATGCAAGTGGTGTGGTGGAAGAACCTATCGGTCAATAAAACACAGTGGAAGCTCGTTTTGCAAAGTATTGCTGTGCTAGTTCTTTTGATTGGTTTGACATTCGCCGCAGCCTCTGCTGCCGCTGCCGGTAGCCTCAATCTCTTGGCAATTCCTTTGTCCATGATCTTAGTTGGTGCGATGCATGTGATCGGTAACCCTGTTGCCAAATACGGATGGGTGGTGATTACGAGTTGGTTAGGAATGACATACGCGCATACAGGTGGAGTTGTCGATGCGGCTATTTTCTTTGCCTACGTGATCGTTGTTGTATATGCCGTCGATCGTTCAAAGTTGTGGATGGCGGGCGCGTGGTTGAGTTTCATTGGCTACAGCCTATTCCCACATGATCTGCCTCATACATACCATGCGTTGCCGGTTGGTTCGGCGGTGTTTTGTTTGATTCCTGCGTTGTATTTTCTGTTTTCTGATTGGCGTGAACGACGTGCCGCCAATACTGCAAAGATACAAGATTAGTATTGACTTCGTGATGGAAGATCTTTCTTCCAAGATCCTTTTGGGAGCGATAACTTTTTCATCTGTCGCTCAAAAGTGATCTTTCATTATGTCTGTATAGGTGAGTTCTTATTTCATATCGCCTCTTTTTAAGGATTGATTTGATTTCAATCATCTTATAAAACTCTCGTATTGATTTACTTCGGAAAGAAATCTAAGGCATGTTTCATTTCTTTGAAGCATTTGAATCTTAATTGGCGCTTTTCCGCAGAGCGGGTGCAACCTGTGCCGTCCAAAGTTTGTATGTCGCAGACTGCCTAGGTGCGGCGCGGGTTGCACATGCCGTACATGACTAGATATTTATTGTGGCACCGATGGTATTGTGCGGCTGATCTACCGCATACCAACATGAACAATCATACGGTTCGGGAAGTTCGTTCCACGCGACAATGAAATGCAAGCTTAAGGTCTCTGTCTTTGGTGAGCAAGAAATGCGAACAGAAATGGAATTTTCTGAGTACGAGAAAGAGTCCTTGGACACGATGATACGTTCACGAAGTCTGCCCTGTAAGAACTCGGCGTCTTCCGATCCGACAAGTAAAACATATTTCTTGCTGTACCATGCTTGTGCCTCCAGTCCTTCACCAGTTTCCGCTCCGTGTTCAAGTGGAACAGTGGGGTGTAGGCGCACCTTGAAGTGGATGTCTGTTGTTGCTTGAGACGCATGAAGATGAAGCAAAATGGCGTAGCAAGCGGTCACTGACATTCCATTCGGCAGCGAAGGCGCAAACGGTGCGGCACTAAGATTTAGCTGCGATGTGTTTTCGACATCAGCGTCAGCGATAAATTCAAGCTCGCCTATGGGTGTTGTGATTCGTAAAGCTGAAGATTTCATTGGGGTTGTCAGTAGTTTTACCAAAAACGCCACCATGATTTTTCCTCTTTGGTAGTCGATTTCTTTTCCGGCCAAAGTTCAGGATTGCTGCCGCTTTCATACGAGACAGAAGTTTCAAATGGCCATTCTGATTCATCCAGACCCGTGATTTCAGCCCAAGCAATTCTATGCGGATAGAGCAGTGATTCACACCACTGAGAAATGTCGTTAGGCATTTTTGTTGGGTTTGCTCTCACCATCTCGAAATAGTCTTTGCCTTTGGCGACAACGTAACATCGAGCGTAAAGAAAAGAATCGTCTGTTCCAGCCGCGTCACCAGCCGCGTCAAAATAAGCCTCACCATCGATTGAGAACAATACGTGCGCTAGATGTTCTTCAAATTGCTGAAGATCATCCACTGCTCGGTTTGTAAGCGCGGCCTTAAGTGGCTCGATCGCTTGTTCTTCATCTTCATTATCGAGAGCCTTGATATCGATAAGATCTATTAAGTTCCAGAAATCAGTTGTGCTGAGCATAGGTCTATATTCGGATTAGTTGTGATCGAATTTATGTTTGTTGTTTCATACTGTGAATTAGAATCGTAGGTGGAGGCAGCTTACGTTGTCTTAAGCT
>DLGN01000321.1:4202-4665 GCA_002482715.1 Oxalobacteraceae bacterium UBA7693 | reverse complement strand
ATTCGAGAATAGGCGTTTGATGACGAACTAATTATTTAATGCTTGCTAGAGCGGGTTGATATTCGTTGATGTCATTAAAAATTGTATGCTCAGTCAAATTGAACACGACGCGCATCCATTCAACAAGCTCTTGGTCACGTTTGCCGTTGGCTACAGCGCTGTAAAATGCAAAAAAACGCAGTTTCTCTGTGTAGTTAGACGAATTGGATAGAACTTTTTTGAAGATATCTATTTCTTGATAATACGGATTGTCGGGCAAATACCACGTAATTCCTGACTGTTGCGGCACTTGTGCACTGATTAAATCAAACATTTCAATCAATTTAATCAGCAACGACTGTGACAAAACATCTGCTTTATCATATTCATCGAAACTAAGGCGCTTAATTTTTGAATCTTCAAAGAAAAGAGACTTAATCTTACTGATTTCGAGCCCAGGCCGAAGCGAAAAATGTTGTGAGAT
>DLGN01000321.1:3617-4190 GCA_002482715.1 Oxalobacteraceae bacterium UBA7693 | reverse complement strand
AAAAAAGCCAATAAAATTCATCAGCTCATCGTCGAATGTGTTGTCCACCGACGCGGTATTTCTAAACGGCCAAAAAACATCAGCCCACTCGTTATCAATCTTGTGGATAAAGTAATCGTAGCCAGACACTGGCTCAGTTTTAAATGACAACTTATAACTTGATGGCCAAGGTTCCAGAAACCCTTGGATTTTTTGTTCCAGCTTGGCTTTGAAATTCTCAAATGGCGTTAAGGGTTTACCCCGAGCATTCATCTTGATGTAAAGATCATCGGTAAGTGAAAATTCCTTTAAATTTAGAAATCTAAAAGTAATTACTGGTGAGTCTTGAGCTGTTAGTCGTTGGTAGAACTCTGGGAAACCACGAAATTTTAGATGTATTGCATCCAGCATATTCAGCATTGCTTGGATGGTTGGGTCGAAGCACCAAGACATAAAAAACCAAGGTTGGTCTTGAAGCACAACAGAAATTGCTTTTTCCGATGTACTGTCTTTAATAAGCCCATAGTTGAATTGATGGGTTACTAAAGCATCACAAAATTCCCGAGAGCTACTTCGAGTTTCATAGGTAAATCG
>DLGN01000321.1:3231-3570 GCA_002482715.1 Oxalobacteraceae bacterium UBA7693 | reverse complement strand
CGACAAATGACGTTTCGAAACTCTTGCTGCTCATCGGCACTCAAGGCCAAATACCAATGCAGTAGAAATAATGTGGTCAGCCGTTGTTGACCATCTAAAGGAATGAATTTCTGGGACTTGCTGATACTGCCATAGACAAAGTCGAGGTCATTATGTGGGCGATTAGATTCTAAATAGTTAAACAATGCATGCAGAAAGGTTTCACGCACATCTGCAGCTTGTTGACGTCCTTGCGCATAGTCGCGCTGAATAATCGGAATTTCGATGCTTAAATCAAAATCACGAAACAGTTGGATAAAACTCAAACGCTGACCTTGTTGTAGATTATCCATTTGATTA
>DLGN01000321.1:1901-3172 GCA_002482715.1 Oxalobacteraceae bacterium UBA7693 | reverse complement strand
TTGATAGCTGCTACATAGTCGTTTGCATCGTCCTCACCCCATTGAGCTAACTCGTTGTAAGACTTGCTGTAGTACTTCAGAAATGCATTTTTGGTACAAATAGGAATAAAAATGCCGAGACTATCGTTTTCGATAATTCGCGCCCGTTTGATGGGGAAAATTGCACTCTTGTAACTTCGATTAGTACTGGCATCAAGCAATGCTAAATTACCGAGATCATCGACCCAATCTACTAACTCTTTATTTAGTTGGTTGTTAATCTCGTTATAGAAGGTTACAAACATCTGTGAACTTTCATTGTCGCTTTTGAGTGATTCAATCCTATTAACTAGCTGAGAGATCTTTTTGGCAGCATCTTCCAAAACTTTTGGGTTCATTTTAGCGGCAGTATTCAATTCATCGGCTGGTATGAAAAATGCGATTGCGCTCGGATCGGTTAAAAGGAATTGCTCCAAATCTTCCAGCCACAACTTCCGTTCTTTACCTTTAGGCACTCGATCAGCTTTGGAGCGAATATGTTCAATGTCCCATTGCTCCTTCTTAAATCGATCAAATGGGAAACGAATATCTGCATTAGAGGTGGAAAGCAGAGTTTGAATATTAAACAATAACAAAAACTTACGTATTTCACTGGGGTGATCATCATAGTTCAAATCTTCCACATTACGGGTAAACTGTTGCTTGATAAGTCCTCGCAAATACTGTTTGAACAGTGTTTTGGTCATCTCAGGCTTATGGGCTTTAGCGTTTAAACCAGCGACTTTGCAACCAGTGGTCACCAAAAAACCTATCAAATGATAAAGCTCGCGGTCCTGATACCACTCATCCAAGGTCATGAAATAGTCTTTGACCTCTTTCCATACTTGGTCGATTGTTTTTCCCGAAACCTGCAGGTCGTCTTGAAACTTAATGAACGTATAAAACGGGTCTTGGTTACTCTGGTTGTTTTTCATCAGATCAAAAACATACTCTATCCTAGTCGCATAGTCGCGGCCTGAATCGTTGATAAAATACCAAAACGAGGGCTCCTGCAGCCGTTTTTCAATTTGATCCCATTCTGAGGCAATTTGCAGCTGTTTTAGGTTTGCTTCCTTCTCATTGAAATTTGAGCTTTTCAAAAACAGCGCTTTGATTAATTCGGCATTGGTCAAAGGGATTTTGCCAATGTTAATGCGCGCGAAGACATCTATCGCATAGTTGTAGTCGGCACTTTCACCAGTTAAGTCATACCAAATAACTTTAACTGAGGGGCGCTCTGAGGCCTTCTCTAG
>DLGN01000321.1:0-1882 GCA_002482715.1 Oxalobacteraceae bacterium UBA7693 | reverse complement strand
TCTAGCAGCACTTTCATGAAATCATCTTGATCGCTATAGTCTTTATCACTAAACCATTTCTTAATAGTTTCAAAAGCTTCATGCATATGGAAAAAGTCGATATTGTCAGTATGAATTTCTTCATGAATATGTTGCAGGAATTGCTGACAATTGGGTCTCGTTTCATAAGCCAGCGAATACAGCCTTTTTTTGTAACGACGCTCCAGTGAATCCCTTAAATGTTCAATTTCAAAATAACGCAGCAGCAAAAATAGCGTCGTGAGCCGCTGCTGACCATCGACCACATGCCAATTGTCATCGTTGTGCACCACGACGACGGGCTGTAAACAGTAGAATGCAGATTGTTTTTCCGGGGGTGTTCGAGCGAACTCCCAAATATCATTGAGCAGCGCTTTAACTTGGGTTTCACCCCAACGATACCCACGCTGATAAGCTGGGATAAAAAAGTCTTCGTTCAGAAGCTCATACACACTTTTTAGACACAGATTTGAATCAATAGCAGGGGTTTCTGACATACAACACGGTCCTTGTGGTCACCGGGGCAACGATGAATGCTTTTAAAAGGGCAAATGCCAAGCGTTGAATTCCCCAATATAGAGATTTAGTTAATTAAAATCTAGCACTTAGCGCTTGCGAATACCTGTTAAACACTCTTTGGGCACGTAGATCCAGCCTTCGGTGGTGACGTCTTTGGTTGGGGTGGCAATGGTGTTGGGTTGTTGCTGGTAAAGCAGTGCGGCGATGGCGCAGTAGGCGGCGTCTTGGATGTCTTGGTGCCAGGTGTTGAAGCGGGTTTGGCTGCGCAGCTGCTCGATGTATTGTGTGACCAAGGCGTAGGTTTTAAGCACTGTTGGGTAGCTTTCTAATGCGTGGTGTTGGCAATTGTTTAGGTGTAGCAGCCAAACACCGCTTGAGCTTGGGGTGAAACCGAATTTGCGCAGTAAATGCAGGCCTTTGGTGGCTTGGCTGCCGATCATGTCTTTGACTGCTGAGAGCGGGCTAAAGCCGTGGGCGAATAACTCGCGTTCGGTATATCGATATAAATACGGATTGTCGCACGATGCGGTAAAAGGCGTGGTAACGGCTTCGCCTTGCAATAGCTGCAACAACCCTTTGGAGAAGCCTAGTGGTGTATCGATGGCCATCACCACGTTTTGCTTAGTAAATGCACCTTTGGTGGCGTCGTCAAACTGGCAAAGCTTGGCAACCGTGAGCAGCCAGTCGGCATAGCTGACTGCGGCGGCAATCGTATCCCGCAGGTTGCCGCGCCAAGGTTTACCAACAAGCTCGCCTTGCGGATTTAACACCACCAGCGCATCGCGGCTGTTGGCGTTTTTCTCACAGTTCCAGGCTCCAACATCCCAGCCGATATAGCAAGCCTGCGGAATAGTCATTAGGCTGCGCCTGCAGGTTTGACTAAGCGGGTTTTACCGGTTAGCAGCTCTTGCATCATGCCTTGCTTGATTTGGCGGGTTTTGTTGAGGCGCTGGTCTAGTGACTGAATTTCTCGATCCATATCGGATAGGATTGTCGCAATAGCTGTTTGCTCCGCTTTAGGTGGTACTGGAATTTGATAACTTGCAATAGCTGCGAGAGGCACTCTTCTGTGGCCAGCACTTCCAACCATTTCAGACTCCAGCTCATTTCGGAAGTTATCTCTTGTTGTCCAATAATAAACAAATATGGAATCAGCGTTTTCGGTTGTCCGCAGAACATGAAATTCGGTACTACCGAAGCCTATTTCAGTTTGGAGTGATTCAGTGTGACACCCTTTACCATTTTCAAAACATGGAGTTATTTTCGCCACTAAAACATCCCCACGTTCAAAATACGTAAATCCACTTTTAACTTTTTCAACTGACACAGGATGTTGAGCGACGAG
>DLGN01000223.1:272-6428 GCA_002482715.1 Oxalobacteraceae bacterium UBA7693 | reverse complement strand
ATCGCCCATCCGGCATACAAGTGGGGCAAATGCGCGTACCACTTGGCGTCATCGGTATCATTTACGAAGCGCGTCCGAATGTCACTGTCGATGCAGCAGGTCTGTGTATCAAGAGCGGCAATGCAACCATCTTGCGTGGTGGTTCTGAGGCGATTAATTGCAATCGTGCCTTAGCCAATCTGGTTAAAGAAGGTTTGCGTACAGCCGGTTTACCAGAGCAAGCAGTGCAAGTCGTCGATACTACTGATCGTGCAGCCGTCGGTGCTTTGATTACTATGCCCGAATACGTCGATGTGATCGTGCCGCGCGGTGGCAAAGGTTTGATTGAACGATTGATGCGTGAGGCGACAGTACCGATGATCAAGCATCTGGATGGGATTTGTCACGTCTACATTGATGATAAAGCGGATATGCGAAAAGCCGTCGATATAGGATTCAATGCCAAATGCCATCGCTACGGTACTTGCAATACCATGGAAACTTTATTGGTAGCAGAAGGCATCGCTGCGCAAGTTTTACCTAAGCTCGCAGAACGTTATGTGAGTGAAAAAGTCGAATTACGTTGTGATACGCAAGCTGCACAAATCTTGCACGCATATCCGTATTTAGCAACAGCGCAAGAGACAGATTGGTCTACCGAATACCTAGCGCCAGTCTTGTCGATAAAAGTAGTCGTAGATATGGCTGCAGCGATAGAACATATCAATCATTATTCCTCAAAGCATACCGAATCTATCATCACCGAAGACTACAGCCGCGCCATGGCATTTTTGCGCGAAGTGGATTCTGCATCGGTCATGGTCAACGCTTCGACTCGCTTTGCCGATGGCTTTGAATACGGCCTCGGTGCGGAGATTGGCATTTCTAATGATAAACTGCACGCACGCGGCCCAGTTGGCTTGGAAGGTTTGACATCTTTGAAATACGTGGTGTTTGGACACGGTGAAATTCGACAATAGTCAAAAAATAAAGGGCATTATGTTATACGTTAAAGCATTTCACATCGTTTTTATCGCCTCTTGGTTTGCAGGCTTATTTTATTTGCCGCGCATCTTCGTGAATTTGGCGATGGAAACGCATCAACCCAGTGTAGAGCGTCTATTGCTAATGGGGCGCAAGTTATACCGATTCATGACGATACTGATGATTCCGGCATTAGTCTTAGGAATTTGGTTGTGGCTAGGTTACGGCATAGGTAAAGGCCCTGGCAATGGCTGGATGCATGCAAAACTGGCGATAGTGATTTTGTTGGTCGGCTACCATCACGCTTGCGGTAGTATTTTGAAGAAGTTTGAACATGGTCAAAACAAACGTAGTCACAAGTGGTTTCGCGTGTTTAACGAAGTGCCCGTGTTGATGATGATTGCGGCGGTGATTTTGGTGGTGGTGAAGCCGTTCTGAAGCGCGTAGTTTGAAGGCGGGACGGTTGTAACTGGCGATTGTTACTAGGTGAACAAATTAATTGACTAATCTGTGGAGTGTCTTGCATGAGCAAAGTTTGTGATTACTATTTCGCACCACATTCACCTTGGTCTTACTTAGGACATCAACGCTTCATCGATATCGCGGCAAAACATAAAATTAAAGTAGCGATAAAACCCTGTGATCTCAGTCGGGTTTTTGCTGCATCAGGTGGTTTGCCATTAGCCAAACGTGCACCACAAAGACAGGCATATCGCTTGATTGAGCTGCAACGCTGGAGTGATTTTTTGCAAGTGCCCATGCATGTGCAACCGCAGTTTTTTCCGGTAACGCCCGATCCAGCAGCGCGTTTGATTATTGCAGCACAGATCGCGCACGGTAACGAAGTTGCCTTAAATTTGTCTACTGCCATCATGCGCGCGATGTGGTCAGAGCAGAAAAATATCGCGGATGAAGCAACGTTGATTGGCATCGCCTGTGATGCCGATTTAGACGGAAAACAATTAGTGAAATCGGCAGAGACTTCAGCCGTGCAAGGCGATTACGATAGCAATACGAATGACGCGATCGCCGCCAACGTCTTTGGTGCTCCTTGGTATGTGTACAAGGGCGAAGGTTTTTGGGGACAAGATCGTTTAGATTTTTTGGAGCGCGAATTCGCTCGATAGATTGAAAGGTATTAGCTGCACAAGCGCAGAGTATATAGAGCACCTGTAGGGTGCGCCATGCGCACCAAGTCATTGCAGATCACCGTATGTTTTATACGTTTAAACATAAAGACGGTGCGCACGGCGCACCCTACGGGATCAAATTGATTTCTATGTAGTCTGTGTTAAAAAAAGATTTTGTAGTAATTTTTAGCAAGCCCTCTGGACACGCAGCGTGTTCAGAGTTTTTAAAACCATGACGGAAAAAAGGTCCCCCATGAAAACACGTTATTCCTATTTTTGCCCATGCCCACGCGGCTTGGAAACTGCCTTAGCAGAAGAACTCAACGAGATCGCCGATCTCAAATCACCGAAGACCATCCACGTGCATACGCAAGTGCCGGGTGGAGTGCATTTTTCTGGTGAAATCACGGATGCCTATCGCGTCAATTTACATTCTCGTATCGCTTCTCGTGTGCTGCTGCGCATGGCACATGGCGGTTACAGCAATGAGAACGATATTTACGATATGACGCTGGAACAACCATGGGAAGATTGGTTTGGCTATCACCATACGATTCGCGTCGATGTCACCGCAGTCAAATCTCCTCTCAAGAGTTTAGAGTTCACGACGCTAAAGATTAAAGATGCGATCTGCGACCGTTTCCGCGATCAATTTACGCAGCGCCCATCAGTCGATACCAAGCAACCTGATATGCGCATCGTTGGTTTCTTAGATGCACATAACTTCACTGTTTATCTCGATACATCTGGCGAAGCGCTATTCAAACGTGGCTGGCGTTTAGAAACAGGTGATGCACCATTGCGCGAAAACTTAGCTGCAGGTTTGCTCCGCACTTCAGGTTGGAAGCCTAGTGTACCTTTGTTCGATCCTATGTGCGGTTCAGGCACCATCCTGATCGAAGCAGCGCAAATGGTCGCAGGCATTCCACCCGGCATGCGTCGTGAATTTGCATTCGAAAAATTCGGCAGCTTTGTCGAAGAAGAATGGCAAGACATCAAAAACAGCATACGCGCCAATCCACTACCAACTGAACCGACAATTTTCGGCAGCGATATTTCCGGCGACATGGTCATCATGACGCGCAATAACTTGAATAAAGCTGGCATCAAATTTGAAGTTCCATTAAAGCAAATTGAAGCGCAAGAAATCAAAGCGCCAACTGAAACACCAGGTATTCTTTTAACCAATCCACCATACGGCGAACGTATCGGCGTGCGCGGCGATCAAAGCTTCGAACCGGACGATTTAGCACGCGAATTTTTTGCAGCCTTCAGCAGCACACTCAAGCAACGCTTTTCAGGCTGGAGTGTATTTTTGTTTACCGCAGATTTAGGCTTGCCAAAACTTTTACGCTTAAAAGAATCGCGCAAAACACCATTCTTCAACGGTGCTTTGGAATGTCGTTTGTTCCGCTTTGATATGGTGGCTGGGTTTAATCGTAGAGAAGCGGCTAAGCCAAAAGACGCTGAGTAATTTTGATATTTTGTAGGTGCGAATAGCGTCGTGTATTCGCACGTATGGATTCATCGAAATATATCGTCAGCACCCAGATAGTGACGCGGGTGCAAATGACGAAAATCTGGATTTGAATTGAAAAATAAACAGAAGATCTTGAGTTGCTGTGAACTACACTTTTGTCGATTTGCTTGTACCTAGTTTTTATACGGCATAAGCATTTACGTCTAGGTCTTGTGCGAGTTCCAACATAGTTGAAACAAATTGCATTTGTTTTGGCACTCGGTTATCTTTACATTTTGTAAAAATGAATCACGTTGTAAGTGCGCAAAATGACAAATAAATTGGATAAAGAAGCTTTGCCAGATTTCTCTGGGAAGACCATATCGATGATGCTAATCGATGAATCACATAGTCATGATCTTAGTAACCCATACTTCGAGTATCAAGGTGGACGACTTTTTATTGTTGGAATCATTCCCCAAGGCGCGACTGAGTCTGATTGGAGTGGAAATCAAATTGGTGGAGTTGCGTGGGATCGAGTCAGAGAGTATGTTCTTTTTGAAAATCTAGAGACCTATATCGAAGGAGTTAAGAAATCGAATACGGTTCAAGGCGATGAGACATAAAAGTACAGATAACAGGAATGTCGATCTGAATGGCCCTGATGCAGCTCGGTATTTATTAATTATGTGTGTCAGCATTCGCTCGCCGTTATGGTAGGCTCCAGTGATTTGCCTTGAAATTTCACTGAATCAGAAACTCATGTGGTGCGCAGGAGTTGAGAGCGCGAACATGCTTTCACCGACGCTCAGCTCGTTTGTTGGGGATGAGTATCCAGCATGTATCGATGTGAGTGGTATGTGCGATTTGCCTCATGAGCGGAGTGCTCACGTTTACTGGGGTGAGCCTACGTTTTTACATGGGGGCGATGTGGTTCGTATCGCAATGGTGGAAAGTGCCTCTCCGACGCTCCCCTCCGAAGTCAAGGCAACCGACTCCGCCGAGTACGTGGAGGAACAGCGCCAGTTTGAAGAATTCGAACGCACATACCTACCGCCTGATACGCCTGCAATCCGGCGCTGGTCAGCGGTTCAGTTTCTATGTAATGTGAACGGTGAGCACCGGACGACGGTAACGCTGGCGCCCGATGAAGAGCACATACTTTGCACTCTCCTTTGGAATCAATGGCATCCTGATCAATGTCAGGTTTACGTCCGTTCGTTCGGTGGGGCAACCAGACGGGGCGATAATCGGCAAACCGAATGGCTCCGAGTAAATCTGACTCTCAATGAATCTTTTGAGGTTGAGATTCGTGGTGTCTAATCCCTTAGACAAGGACACATTCTGAATACTGGAATGGTGTTAGGCGTCCTCATTCCGACATTTGAGCGGTAAAAACCGAACATGACAAAACCTGCATTTCGTTGGCCACTCTTCTATGACATGCAAAGAGAGAGAATCACAAGAAGCCTGACTCTTGATGCAAGTTTGTAACAAATTGATCGCCCGCAGCTACTAATAGTTCTAAGCTTAAAGCAACCAAACCAATCACATTTGGCGTATCCTTACGTCTCTCCATGCAGTATGATAGTTAAGCGCTTTTACTAGGCGCGACTAGGCTTTTGCCTTTCATTTCGTCATCCTCGAATTCGCCTCATTTACTGAACGTTATGACTTCCTACATCCGCCCCCAACTCAAAGACAATACCTTAATCCACGAACTAGCCTTCATCCAAAACAACTGGATAGAAACCACCGCAAAATTCGCCGTCCATAACCCAGCAACGGGTGCCTTAATTGCCGAGGTAGCTAACCTAGACATTTCACACGCACAAGACGCAATCCACGCCGCACAAATTGCCTTACCAGCTTGGTCAGGCTTAACAGGCAAAGAGCGCGCTAACATTTTGCGTAAGTGGTTTGATTTGATCGTGGCGAATGCAGATGATCTTGCCGCGATCATGACGGCGGAGCAGGGTAAGCCTCTGGCGGAAGCGAAGGGGGAAGTTTTGTATGGCGCGAGTTTTGTGGAATGGTTTGCTGAAGAGGCGAAGCGGGTTTCTGGTGATGTGTTGGCTTCGACTTGGGCGGATAAGCGCACTTTGGTATTGAAGCAGCCTATCGGTGTGTGTGCAGCGATTACGCCGTGGAATTTTCCTTTGGCGATGATCACACGTAAGGTGGCGCCAGCTTTGGCGGCGGGTTGTACGATAGTGATTAAACCTGCTGAGCAAACGCCTTTGTGCGCTTTAGCCTTGGCCGATTTGGCTTTGCGTGTGGGTATGCCAGCGGGTGTATTGAATGTGCTGACGGCTGATGCGGAGCAATCGATTGCGATAGGGCGTGTGCTGTGCGGTAGTTCGGTGGTGCGGCATTTGTCGTTTACCGGTTCGACGCCAGTCGGTCGTATTTTGATGCAGCAATGCGCGCCGACTTTGAAGAAACTGGCTTTGGAGTTGGGTGGTCATGCGCCGTTTATTGTGTTTGAAGATGCGGATGTTGATGCTGCGGTGGAAGGAGCATTGCAATCAAAGTTCCGCAATGCGGGGCAGACCTGTGTGTGTACGAATCGCTTTTATGTGCACGATGCTTTGTATGAAGAAT
>DLGN01000223.1:0-251 GCA_002482715.1 Oxalobacteraceae bacterium UBA7693 | reverse complement strand
CTTGCGAGTAAGAAAGTCGTGGTGGGTGAAGGGACGCAATTGGGCGTGAAGCAAGGTCCTTTGATTGATCAACAAGCTTTGGAAAAAGTGCAAGCACACGTTGCCGATGCCGTGGCGCAAGGCGCTCGTGTGTTGGCGGGTGGTAAGTCACATGAAAAAGGTGGTTTATTTTTTGAACCAACCATCATTGCTGACGTCAATCATCAGATGCTGGTAATGCGTGAAGAAACCTTTGGCCCTTTAGCCGCGGT
>DLGN01000280.1 GCA_002482715.1 Oxalobacteraceae bacterium UBA7693 | reverse complement strand
ACGACGATCTTGACGTGCATAACCAAAATACGGAATAGCTGCGGTGATACGTCCAGCTGAAGCGCGCTTTAAGGCATCAACCATCAACATGATTTCCATCAAGTTGTCATTGGTTGGCGCACAAGTTGATTGCAAAACAAAAACGTCTTTACCACGCACGTTTTCGTTGATTTCAACCATCACCTCGCCGTCAGAAAACTTGGATACGTCAGCCTTACCGAGACGAATGCCGAGTTGCTTTGCAACGCCTGCCGCTAAAGCAGGATTGGCATTACCAGTAAAGACCATCATGTTGTCGAGAGCGTGTGCCATGAGATCACCTAAGGGAATAAAAAAGCCACTTCAAGAGAACAATACTCAGCATCACGGTTCAAATTCTTGTTGTAATGATTACTGAAAATACTGCCGTAAAAAACCGAAAAGCCGCCGCATCATTTTGTATGCGGCGGCTTGTAATCGGTTTGTATCTTATGGCAGGGGAAGAAGGATTCGAACNNCCGGTGCCTTAACCAGCTTGGCGATTCCCCTACACAACCGTTTATCAATTGCTTACTTCGTTTTCGTTTGATAATCAGCGAAGCCGCTATTTTATCTTGAAATCAGCAATCAACCAAATTTTTTGTGATGCACTATAAATTAACTTTCAAATTTATAGGATGTTGTTGCAATGCTTTAGCAATCCATGATGTCCATTGACTGGGTACTTGTTTGAATACTTTTTTTGCCGCTTCTTCGTTTGGAAAAGCACAAAAAACACAAGAGCCCGATCCCGTCATCTTGGCATCACCCTGATTAAACTCAAATTGTTTTAGCCAATGAATGACCGCTGCAATTTCTGGGTGTAAAGCACAAGCAACAGCTTGCATATCATTTTTCCACTCAACTTTCGCTGCATTGGAAAAGTCCGTTATTCTGACGGGCTTCGTGTTTCTTGTCAACTCTTTGGCGGAAAAAATTGTTGGTGTCGGTACATGAACACCTGGTTCTATTACGATAAACCACTGATCTGGCGTTGATACTGCTTGCATCTGTTCACCGATGCCTTCGACAAAAGCATTTTGACCGTAAATAAAAAAAGGAACATCGGCACCCAGTCGCAAACCTAATTGCATGAGCGCTTGTCTATCTAAATTGCATTGCCATAGATGATTTAGTGCGATCAATGTACTAGCCGCATCGGATGAGCCTCCACCAAGGCCACCGCCCATTGGCAGAGATTTATGTAGTCGTATATCGGCACCTAGCTTGGTTCTAGTGTGGCTTTGCAATAGTCGAGCTGCTCTGATGACCAGGTCTTCTTGTTCCGGTACACCGTGAACCTGATTCAAACGATGTATGTCTCCGTCATCGCGAACATAAAAATCCAAAGTGTCGCAACGATCAATTAATTGAAATACGCTTTGAAGTAGATGATAGCCATCTGTTCGACGCCCTGTGATGTGTAAAAAAAGGTTTAGTTTTGCCGGAGCAGGGCAGGCAAGTAGTTGAGGCAGAGCCGTAGGCATTTTTTATTGCTCCCACTTGTCTATCAAAATTCGAATCTTGACTTCGCCTAGTTCTTCGGTAAAGCGCTGTAAATCGATGCGTGTCGGATGTACGATACCTGCATCTTCTTGCCAGCTTACAAATTGCAATTGCCAGCCTTGTGTTTGAAGCTGGAAATAATTCTGCGCAGGGACGGCGATCGCCTTGCCATTTTGGATGTCAAATCCTTGTAGCCAGCCTCTTAAACCCGTAATCGGAATCGACCAGCCTAAACTATCGGCTAGCAATTGCTCAATATCCATCGCTGTGCGAGGTTCTTGTTTTGCTTGTTTTAATGTCGCGCCTTGGGAATTTTGCTCTATTGTCGCAACGGTTCCTATAGGGGAGCTAAGAGTAATAAAGAGTTCCTTTGGCGCTTGTTGCCACTCATAGCCCAGAATAATTGTTTCTGCTTGTTCTCGCTGCTGATATTGAATAGAAATGCGTCCAGTTAATTGCACTTGCTCTTGCAATACACGTGGTTTGTTACTTTGCTCACTGCTGATGGTTGGCGCCGTACTACAAGCATTCAGCAGTGTGCTGAATGCAGCGAGTAAAAATAACTTAAGGTAAGTTGATTGCCTGAAGAGAGAGAGTAATTGCTGCCCGTTTTTTAGCATGGAAGATAATCGTCGTTGAGAAACAAAAGTACAAGGTAAAAGTCGCTTGGGTAAGCACAAGTTTGACTAAGGTAAATTGAGTTCCAATCTTTGCAGGGTGCTTTTTAGTAGCGCGTTGTCGGGATCTCGTTTGCGGGCTTCTGCAAATAATTGAAGCGCTTCCTCTTTTTTACTTTGTACCCATAAGATCTCGGCCAGATGTACGGAGACGTCAGCATCTTGTCGCATGCCTAATGATAGACGTAAATACTGTTCCGCATCGGCAAACTGTTTTAATCGATATTTTACCCAACCTAAGCTATCTAAAATATAAGGATCGTTTGGATTTAACTGATTAGCTGCTTCGATTAAAGATAATGCCTCATCTAATTGCACATTGCGATCTGCGTATGAATAACCGAGTGCGTTGTAGGCCAAGGCATTGTTAGGCGCAATTTGAATTAATTGTTTCAGCGCCATTTCCATATCGGGATACTGCTTCAATGATTCAGCCAACATGGCGAAATCGTATAAGAGCTCCGGACTTCGCGGAAACTCAGATAATGCCATTTGTAGTAGGACGAAGGCTTCTGTACTTTGTCCTGCATCGCGCATGATTTGCGCTTCTGTTTGTAATAGCAGAACTTGTTCGGAGTCAGCATTTGCCTTCACCGTTTGTAAGAACTGACGTGCCTCTAAAAATTTGCGATCACTTGCGAGCAGCATGGCGCGCCGCATTTGTATCGTGAACCAAGCAGGATTTTTGCCCTCATTTGATTCGATTTTGCTGAGCCAAAAATCTGCTGTTTGTTTATCTTTTCTTTGCAAGGCAATTTGTGCCAGACTGATATACGCGGTGCTATTGTCTTCGTCCTTGGCAATGGCACCCAAGACTTGTTTAAAGTAGCTTTCCGCCACATCAAGTTGCCCCATTTCTAGTTCGATACTGCCTAGTGTATGTAAGGTTTGTGCTTTTGAAAGGGGTGATTTATCGGGGTCTTGCAGAAAGCTGAGAAACGTTGCCTTGGCCAATGGCAGTTGTTTGCTATCCATCAGCATGGTCGCATAAGCTAGCCTTACTTCTTTCGCGTTTGGATTATTTTTCAGAAATTCTGCAACGAGATCAAACGCTATTGATTTCTCAGAGGCGTTGGCAAGCGTCAGGATGCCAAGTTCAGAGTTCGGATCGATCGCTAAAGCGGCTTTCGCTTCTTGTTGTGCACGTTCGACGTCATCGGCACGGTAAGCCGCTCGGGACAAGGCAATATGACCATCAATACTATTTTTTTCGTCCCTTAGAATTTTTTCTAAACTAAGAAAAGCTGCTTGCTTATTACTGGTTCGATTTAAGCTTCGTTGCGCTTGATGAACGACACCGGGCTTCTCGTCAGGGGTGCTCTTTTTCAGCCATTCAGAATAAAATTTTTCTATCGCAGGGTAATCGTTTTTAACTACCACCAAGCTTAAATAGTATTGATCTGCCTCTTGTGAATTCGGCGCTAATTCCCGCCACAAATGCACCGCGGACATGGATTCATCAATTTGCTGCGCAGACATCGCGATCTCAGCCGCGCGTTTTGCTAATCGAGGATCACGGGTCTGGTGCGCCAGTCCCATAATGGTAACAAACGGTCCTTGCCATTCTCCACGTTGGAGTGCGATGTCAGACGCTGTTAGTTTATATAAAATTTCTTTTGATAGCCCAGTTTCGCCTGCCTTACTTTGCGCATCTTGTGCTACTGCTGATTTCTCTTCAGTAAGAATCAGCTTAGGGCTGCCTGATGTTGCTTTTGTCTTGACTGGCTTGCTGTAAGGGATTTTTTCTGTCTTACTCGATGATTGTGCTAACGCTGGGTGAATAGAGACGCCGATCAGGCAAAGTGTTGCCAGCAGTGGACTTGTGTAGTAATTGGTTATTTTCATTCGATTCTGGGATAAATGAGAGAATTGCTGAAGCTAGGTACAATAGTCCGTTAAGAAGATCTTGATGCAAATGATTTTACGCTGAAATGTAACGCGATTTGTGTCAACTTGTATATGCCCTGTAACGCTAAGTTTGCCGATGAGAGAGTTTTATGCCGGAATTGCCCGAGGTTGAGGTCACACGATTGGGAGTGAAACCCCATGTTGATGGGAAAAAAGTGAGTGAGGTGGTGCTAAGGCGAGAAGGTCTGCGTTGGCCATTTCCTGCTAACTTAAGGGAACTGATTCTGCATCAAACGATCTTAGCAACCGGTCGCCGTGGGAAATATTTACTACTGCATTTTGCACACGGTAGTTTATTAATCCATTTAGGGATGTCTGGAAACTTGCGGATTATGCCCTCCAAAACGCCGCCGCAAAAGCATGATCATGTCGATATTTTGCTGGATGAGCAAATGCTGCGTCTAACTGATCCGCGTCGATTTGGTGCCGTGCTTTGGCATGATAATGCGGATGGTTCGTTGGAAGAGCATTTATTGTTGCGTCGTTTAGGCGTGGAACCATTAACCGATCATTTCACCGCTGATTTCTTGTTTCAGCAGGCAAGGCAGCGCAATGCGGCTATTAAGCAAGTGCTATTGGCAGGCGATATTGTGGTCGGAGTTGGTAATATTTATGCATCAGAAAGCTTGTTTAGAGCGGGTATTAACCCAAAAACCGCAGCAAATCGTATCAGTCTAAAACGTTATCAGGCCTTGACTATCGCGATTCGAGAGGTGCTGGCATTGGCGATTAGTCGCGGAGGTAGTAGCTTGAAGGATTTCGTCGGTGCAGACGGTAAAACCGGGTATTTTCAGCAATCTTATTTTGTTTATGACCGCGCAGGTGAGCCTTGCCGTGTTTGTCAAGGGACAATTAGACACATTGTACAAGGCCAACGTAGCAGCTTTTATTGTGTAAATTGTCAAAAATGAGCCAGAATGTCGTATTGTTGAGTTTCTAGAAGAAAACAATCTGCCACTCGACGGCGCGCTAGAAGAATAATTTTGAGGATGCTATGAGTAATTTGGTTCAGAACTTTGAAGAATATAGTGGTTGGCGCTCAGGTGTTGCACAGGCGATTGAGCAATATCGCGCTTGGATTGCTGGTTCTGATTTTGCTGATGGCATTCTCGACCAGCGCATTATGCGTTTGAAAGAACGTCTGGTTGACGATAAATTGACGATTGCGTTTGTGGCAGAGTTCTCGCGTGGTAAATCAGAGTTGATTAATGCGATTTTCTTTGCAGAGTATGGTCAACGTATCTTGCCATCCTCGGCTGGTCGTACCACCATGTGCCCGACTGAATTATTGTATGACGAGGGTATGCCGCCTTGTATTCGCCTATTGCCAATTGAAACGCGTAGCGAGACTTTAAGCACTACAGAATATAAAGGCCACCAGCATGTGTGGACGGTGCTGCCGCTTGATACGAAATCTGGCGACGGTATGCTGGAAGCGTTTAAGCAAGTCAGCCTGACTAAGAAGGTGAGTAAAGAAGTTGCGAAGTCATATGGCTTGTATGACGAAAGCGATCCTGATGCGGCTTTGGAAGTAGATGAAGACGGCTTGGTTGAAATCTCACAATGGCGCCACGCGATTGTGAATTTTCCGCATCCATTATTAAAGCAAGGCTTGATCATTGTCGACACGCCGGGCTTAAACGCGATTGGTACCGAGCCAGAGTTGACGTTGAATTTGATCCCAAATGCGCATGCTGTGTTGTTTATTTTGGCCGCAGATACCGGTGTAACGAAGAGCGATATTGAAGTTTGGCGCGATCATATTGGTGGCGGTGCTGGTCGTATGGTGGTCTTGAATAAGATTGATAGCATGTGGGATGAGCTGCGAACGCCAGAAGAAATCGAAGCACAAATTCAGCAGCAGATCAGCTCCGTTGCGCACACTTTGAGCTTGGAAGAGAAGCAGGTATTTCCTATCTCTGCGCAAAAAGGTTTGGTCGCAAAAATTAATAAGGATGCACCTTTGCTCGCCAAGAGCCGTTTGCCTAAGCTTGAATATGCGCTCTCTAAAGAGCTGATCCCGTCTAAGAAAAATATTATTCGCGCTCAGTTAGCAAGCGATATCCAAGAGATTACCGATGGCCAATATGCAGTCATTAATGCGCGCGGCCGCGGCGTTAACGAACAACTACATGAATTAAAAAGTTTGCGCGGGAAAAATCAAAATGTGATCGAACACATGATGAAACGTGTGACTTTAGAGAAGCAAGAGTTTGATGCCAGCCTGATGAAGATGCAGGGCACGCGTGCCGTATTTACACGTTTATCCACTGAGGTGTATACCAGCTTAGGCATGGATATTTTGAAGGAAGAAATTAAGACCGCCAGAGAAGATATGGAATCGAGCAGGTTTTCATTAGGCTTGAAAGAAGCGATTAAAAATTTCTTCACCCAGATTAAATTGAATTTGGAAGCGTCGAATCGTAAAACCGATGAAATTTCGGAGATGATGGCGATTATGTATCGTAAATTTTCGACAGAGCATGGCTTAGCGCTGACTGCGCCTATGCCATTTTCTCTTGATAAGTATATGCAAGAAATCACAGCGATTGAGTCTGTGTTTCAAAGGCAATTTAGCACCATTACCTTAATGACGACTTCGCAAAAAGTCTTGATGCAAAAGTTTTTTGATTCGATTTCTGCGCGCGTCAAACAAAGTTTTTCGCAAGCAAACCGTGATGTTGAAGCTTGGCAAAAAGTGGTCATGGCACCAATTGAAGCGCAGATTCGTGAGCATAAAAATCAGTTGAAGAACCGTATGCAATCGATACAGAGAATTCACGTCGCAACTGACAGCTTGGAAGAAAAAATTTCTAGCTTTGAAGCGATGATGACGGAAGTGGATGCACAGAAAAAGACTTTAGAAGAATTGCGTCACAATATTCATAAAGCTTTGTCTGCTGAATTAAGCGCGGTGTAATTAGATTTGCCCTGCATATTAACTTGTTAAAGTAAGATCGCTGAAGTGATTTGTACGCGATTGATATCTCAAACGCTGATAAAGTTTTTATCAGCGTTTTTCTATTGAGGAGAAGAAAAATGAAAACCCGTCACCCTGTTTATCTTTGTACGGCAACTCTCAGCAAAGGTATTTGCTTGGCGCTGAGTGGTTTTTTAGTGTCGGCATCAGTGTCGATGTCAGCATTTGCACAAGATGCCTGGAAAAAAATCGATGCAGGAATAACTGCTGAGTTACGTGGCTTGTCGGTGGTGAATCGTCATGTAGCCTGGGCGAGCGGCGCGAAAGGTACGGTGATTCGTACCGTCGACGGAGAAAATTGGCAAAACGTGTCGATTGGTTTGAAATTGCCAGAAGCGAGTCAACTTGATTTTCGTGATATTCAGGGGATTGATAAATTCACTGCGATTGCTATGAGTGCAGGATCAGGTAAAGCTTCGACCATTTATAAAACGATTGATGGCGGTGCCACTTGGGAACTAATGATAGTCAATGGCGAGGCCAGTGGTTTCTGGGATGCGATTGATTTTTGGGATGCGAAGAATGGTGTGATTTTTGGTGATCCGATTGCAGGACAGTTTCAAGTGCTGATCACCAATGACGGTGGCAAGACTTGGAAAAATGCCGCAGCAGATTTAAGCCAGTTAGCGGCATTACCAAATGAGGGGGCATTTGCGGCGAGTGGTACTTGCGTTTCTGTGACTGGGAAAAATGATGTTTGGTTTGCGACCGGCGGTGCTGATAAGACACGCGTGTTTCATTCCGCAGATCGTGGTCAAAACTGGACTTTTTCAGAAACAGCAGTGGCCGCCGGTGCACCACCTAAAGGTTTGTTCTCGGTAGCCTTTAACCATGAAGGATTGGGTTTTGCGGTCGGTGGTGATTATCAAAAAGCGAAGGGTGATGGATTAAATGCGGTGGTTAGTCGAGATAAAGGCAAAACTTGGATAGCCGCACCTGCCCTACCTTTAGGCTTCTTATCTGTAGTCGTGACAGTGCCAGGCCAGGCGAAGACCTTTGTGGTGGGTGGATTAGCCGGATCTGGTGTGACCCGAAATGGCGGCCAGTCTTGGGAAGTATTAAGTGAAACGCCTTTAAATGCGGTGGGATTCGCTGATGCCTTACATGGCTGGGCTGTTGGTCCAAAAGGTTTAGTCATGAAATATGCGGGTAAGCGCTTGATCAGTGAATGATCTCGTAACAAGTTCGGAGGTGGCTTCTGAAGTCGAACGATTTAGGATCAGAACGATCAGGATCAGAGCCACCTTTTATTTTGCTTTGAATCGATATTCATGAATAAAAAAATAGCGGTAAACTCGCAACTTCGTCCACGTAAAACGCCCGAGGACTCGATTTATTTTGATCCAGAATTTTCTGCCGCATTAATTACCTGGCAAAAGCAGCATGGTCGCCATAGTTTGCCTTGGCAAAACACCAGTGATGCGTATCGTGTATGGTTGTCTGAAATCATGTTGCAGCAAACTCAGGTAACTGCAGTTATTCCTTACTACTTACGGTTTCTTGAAAACTTCCCGACTGTACATGATTTAGCCGCTGCACCCGTTGAGGACGTGATGGCATTGTGGGCTGGTTTGGGTTATTACACCCGTGCGCGTAATTTGCATCAATGTGCGAAGCAAGTCGTGGAAAAGTATCAGGGTATTTTTCCTAGTGACCCACAATTGCTGCAAGCCTTGCCTGGAATTGGTCGATCGACTGCGGCGGCAGTTGCCGCTTTTTCTTACGGAACAGTAGCGGCAATTTTGGACGGCAATGTAAAACGCGTGTTCGCTCGTGTCTTTGGTATTAATGCTTATCCCGGACTAAAACCAGTCGAAGACGATTTGTGGTCACGTGCCGAAGCCTTATTACCTAAAACTGGCATCGCTGCCTACACCCAAGGTTTGATGGATTTGGGCGCTACGCTTTGCACGCGTAGTAAACCTGATTGTTTGCGTTGTCCGTTTCAGCAACGATGTGTGGCTTTCGCTGAAGAGCGTACCGCTGAATTGCCAGTGCGTAAGCCGAAGAGTAAGCAAAAGGAAAAGCATGTCACTATGCTTTTGCTAGAACATCAGGGAGAGGTCTTATTGGAGCAACGTCCGATGACCGNNGTTTCCTTGCCAGAATTAGATGGCATGCAAGAAGTGCGTGTGATCACGACGGAGCCGCTTGAATCCTTGACCATGTCGACCACGATATCGCCGCACGACCAGGTGCGTGCCCAGAGTATGGTGAATAATTTCGGTGAAATTAAATCGGCCATCGCGCTATCACCATTTGTGCATACTTTTACGCATTTTAAATTGCACATTCATGTAATTCATTTCATAATTTCACGCAGGTTTGAGTTCGTTGGTGAGAGCAATTTACGTTGGACTGATCTCAAGCAAGTGGAGCAACTCGCTTTACCCGCGCCAGTGAAAACACTTTTACAAACCTTGACCGCCAATTTGATTTAGTTTGACTTAGTTTGACTTAAGGCGTCAGATGAAGATTAAATTTCATCCGCGATGATTCGTGTTTCATCGCGGATGACGGGTTTTTCATCACATCGTGGTTTACATCGTTTTATGCGTAAGCCACACTTGTTTCATTGTATGTTGTTGATGTTATTCAATTGCCGATGTTTTGCTTTGTTATGTTTTCGGTTTAATTCGGTTTAATTCGATTGAATCCAGATTTCTCAATAGGATTTGTGATGATGGACAAGCAGCCGCTGTCGTCACACAAATTGCACTGCAAGTCCGCCTAAGAAAAATCTGGAATTTAAAAGAACCCAATGAAAGGAGTTCATTTTGATTAGTCCTATTCTCGCTCGTTTGCTCGGAATTGCTGCGCTTAGTATGCCTGCAATCGCACTTGCCGATACCAAACCCTGTCGTATTCCTAGCTTTCCACAAGAGGTAAAGTGTGGGCAGGTTCAAAGAGCACTTGATCCTGCAAAACCAGATGGTAAGAAAATTGATGTGCACTATGTTGTGCTTCCATCGAAAGATAGAAATAAATTACCTGATGCTGTGTTTTTATTAGCTGGCGGTCCCGGCCAAAGTGCAGTGGAAGCTGCGTCCTTTGGCGATTCGATATTGGGTAAATTAAATCGTCGTCGTGATTTGGTTTTCGTGGACCAACGAGGAACGGGAAAAAGCGCTTCATTGAAATGTGCAGAACTTGAAGTGACTGACAAGATTCTTGATAAGGAAAGTGCTTTTAAAGCTACATTGGATTGTATGCAGAGTTTGCAAAAAATGCCGCATGGCGATTTGCAATTTTATAGCACTAGCATCGCGGTACAGGATTTAGAAGCGATTCGTGTTGCGCAGAATTACGGTGCAATTAATTTGGTCGGCGTTTCTTATGGTACGCGTGTTGGCTTGGAGTATTTGCGTCAATATCCACAATCGGTACGTCGTTTGGTGATTGATGGCGTAGTACCGCCGGACTTGAGCCTACTTGCATCGGATGCGCAAGTTGCCTTGGATGGCGTGTTCAATGATTGTGCAAAAAATACGCGTTGTAACACGGCGTATCCAGATTTGGCGGGTACTTGGAAGCGTTTGTTGAATAACACACCGCGCCAATTTACTTTTACCAATTCTCGTTTGCTCACGACGATCAGCACAAAAATTATGCGTGAAGACTTGATTGGTATGGTATTCAAGGCTTTGTATTCGCCCGCAATGACTTCGGTATTACCTTACGCGATTACGCAAGCAGAGAAAGGAAAATTAGATCCTTTGCTCAGTCTGAGCGGCAGTTTTAATCAACCGGGTCCTGGTGGTTTGACCTTGGGTATGCATTATTCAGTATGGTGTGGTGAAGCCTATGCTAAACCGCGTCCGGCAAGTGCAACGACCGATGAATTCACTGCCAGAACCGCGGAAATGTACGACAAAATTTGTGCAAGCTGGCCACGTGCAGAAATTCCGAAAGAATTCTATACCGTGCCAGCATCGAAATCACCTGTGCTATTGCTGAGTGGTGGAATCGATCCAGTGACGCCAACCCGTAACGGTGATCAAGTTGCGAAGGCGTTGGGAGCGAAAGCACGTCACATCAGTATCGAAAACGCCAGCCATGGTGTGCTGACACAAGGCTGTGTTCGCGAAGTCGCGAACAAATTTCTGGCCGCCAAATCCGATGAAGAAGCACTAGCGGTAGATGCGAGTTGTGTGCGTCAAATTCCTCGTCCCTTGGTATGGTTGCCTCCTGTGACTAAAACAAATAATGCGGTAAGCGCCGACGTAAAGAAAGCAGGAGAATAAGATGATTATTGTTGAAGATCTACATAAAGAATTTGTAAAACTCGGCAAGC
>DLGN01000313.1:3160-8095 GCA_002482715.1 Oxalobacteraceae bacterium UBA7693 | reverse complement strand
CCCTAACCCGCCCCTTGAAAGGGCCGGAACCTGATGTCTATTAGGTTTACCGCTATTATTGAACCAGCCTCAATCACCTGTTCAAAATCAAGCTTCTCCACGCAAAATGGCAAGCCGATTGGGTGGCGCGTCTGGTGACAAAAAATCGGGAATGGTGTTTTCTGTACGCTTGGGTCTTTTTAAAAATTCAACCGGCCATTCTGTGATGCGTTCTTTTTGAATGTGTATATAGTGTTCAGGCTCTGGCTCGTCTATGTATTCTCGTTGCAGAATAAGTGCGAGCGGTTCTTCACAGCCTTCGTTTTGCTCAGCATAGTCGAGCGCTTCTGCATAGGTTTCGAAAGCATAAAAGTAATCATTGCCTTCACATAAATCTGGCGCACCAAGTTCTGGATGACACCATACGCGATATTCAAGAACCGCATCCCATACATAACCACCGCCAGCCATCGCACTCGCTGGATACTCGCCCACTTTCGCTGGGTCGATAACCGATGGCGGAATAAATTGTAGAACCATAAATCACCTTCATAAAAATAGTTTAGCGACTATTCAACTGCACCAAACGCCAGCCAGACATAAAGCCTAATCCCGCGAATCCCCACACAATCGAGCCGACAACCTCGGCGGTGTTACGTAACTCTGGATGATTGATCATCAATGGCCACAAGACGAGTGAACGCAATAAACAAATGATCGCCATACCTGCCAAGCCTGTGCGCAATAATGGTAGTCGCCGTATTACACCCAGCGCAGAAAAAGCATAAGCCGCGCAGATTGCCATCAGACTTGTAATGATGAGGGTGCTGACGGGGGCAAGCCAAGTGCCGTTGCGGGCTGACTCGACGACGCTAGGCGGCGCACCAAAATAAATGTACCAGCTAGTACCACCAAAAATCGCGGCGATGTGAATGATTACACCAATCAAAGCGATGACGGCTGCAAGATAGATCGAGAAGACAGAGAGTGATTTATACGCGGAACTTTTTGTTTCAGTATTTTTCATCGGAGTTCAATTTTAATTTCAGTTTAATTTTTTGCTTCTTTTTTTCAGTAACTAAGGCCGATTAATATAATTCAAAACCAATAATCAGCAACGCATTTTCCATCGCGCGGCAAATCGTCAAAGGTATCGAGTCCATCAAAATGATCGATAGGAATCCGCGCCACGGCTTCTGGTTCGGCTAAGCGTAAATTCACCGCGATACGACGACGGCCTTGCTCATCGACTTGCAAGCTACGCCAAAATGCAATGCAGCCACATTCAGGGCAAAAGTGAAAATCAAGTGCTTTACCACGCACATAGGCACGCGTTTTGCCACTGACATGGATTGCTTCGTTTTCATAATCGTAAGCCCACAATACGCCATAACGCCGGCATGCGGTACAGTTGCAGGCAGTAGCGCCATCAGGCTCACCAGCAAATGTCCAATGCACTGCGCCACATAGACACGTCCCTTTTATCATATTGGATCTCCTTTCATTTGATGATGCAAAAACGCTTTGAGTGCACTATATTAAAACCACATCATCAACAAACTGCCTTTATGCGAGAATTTATTTTTACATCTATGTAGTTAGCGTAGAAGGATGTGTTTGCAAACATCGTTCACATTTATGTTTGTCAATTTGGTTTAGTATGTTGATCATCCCACTCACGGGGCTGAATCATTTTTGACGACCTCCATCTAAGAAAGGAAACATCATGGGTTTATTAGACGCGGCATTAGGTATGCTGGGCAATGCACAACAAGGTTCAGGAGGCACTTCAAATAACTTGGTGCAACTCGCCTTAGGTTTGCTGAATCAATCGCAGCAAGGTGGTGGATTACAGAATTTAATGGGAACTTTTCAACAAGCGGGTTTGGGCGAGATTATTGCGAGTTGGGTGAGCACCGGGCAAAATTTACCGATTTCTGCGGAACAAATTCAACAAGCTTTAGGCGGCGGGCAATTGAGCGACATCGCCAATGCAAGCGGTTTATCCAAAGCAGATGCAGCAGGTGGTTTAGCAGAAATTTTGCCGGGATTAATCGATAAGTTGACACCGAATGGGCAAGTTTCTGATGCGAACAATATCGATCCAGCAGCAATGTTGCAGCAATTTTCTTCGTTGTTTGGCAATCGATAATCGCGCTTCCTGCATTTTATACTTTTGCTGCTTTGCCGCTTTTGCTGCTTTTGTTATTTTCGCTGTTTTTACGTCTGACAGTTCATCAAGTTCAAAATACTCTCTAAAGTCTGTTGACTTAGGTATGGGCAGCTTGATGAACGACAAGCTTACACGACTATTCACAAACATAGTCAGTTTAAGCGAGCAGTCTAAGATTCCATTTTGCGCAATCTAGATGAAAATAGACTTCATCGCCATCCTTCATGTCCCCTCTGATCCAGCCTTGCGCAAGATAAAAAGCTTCGGCTCTTGTAGCCACATTGGTAGATAACTGAACCGTCTGCGCGCCTTCTTCAAACAAGTATTGACAGGCTAGTTGAAGTAAAATTTTGCCAGCGCCTAATCCCTCATGTTTTGGATCAACAAATAATGCCCAGATTGAATGAGCATTCATCGCGGCATAAGAAAAACCAATAATTTCTCCGTGCAATTCACAGACCCAGCCTCGCCCCAACAGTCCGAGATAATCCTCATACATCTGGTATGTGACCAAAGCGGGATTCGACAAGATATTTTCACGCACAGACAAACGAATGTTTGACATCGCAGGGATATCTGCTGAGGTGGCACGCCGATAAGTTAGTTGGTGCATATTGGTATGAGTTGATTTTCTTCTTTAAAGACAAAACTAAATACTAGAGCGTATTCACCTAGTTTCTTGAACAAGAACATTCTTCGCCAAGGTCTTAAAGCGCTCACCATTTTGCTGCACAACGGTGAGAGTGAGTTGCCCAGTTTTACTGGTATTGAGATCACGCACGGTACCTGTTTTTCCTTTGTGTGTTCCACCTGTAACAACACAGTGATCACCATCTTTTAGTTCACTTCTCATCGTTCATCCTTTGAATGAAGAAACGCATAACGACGCATGTACCCTGTTCACCACTGCATCAAATCGTTTGCAGCCGTTTCATGTCTGTACTGGCAATTCAATCGCGATACACGTCCCCTCACCTGTTTCGCTAAGCAATTTAAATTCACCACCCCATGCCAACACACGTTCACGCATGCCACTGATACCGATTCCGGCGACTACTTGTGTGGTATCAAAGCCAATGCCATCGTCGCGTACATGAATTTTCAACACCGTTTTCTCCACATTCATATCCAGCATGATTTCCACTTGCTTTGCTTGTGCGTGCTTCAAAATATTAGAACAAGCTTCTTGCACGATGCGGTAAGCAGATATCGCCAGATCGCCGTCTAATTGTGCGAAGTCACCTTCCGATACAAAATTAAAATGGCAGTCTTCATGTGCGGCATTATAGGTACGCAGCATTTCTTCTATAGCGCCTTCCAGCCCCAACATATCCAGTACCTCAGGACGCAATCGACGCACTAAGTTTCTACCGTTCGCATAGAGGTCTAATGCCAATTTAGAGACCGCTTTTGCTCTATCCTGAATCTCCTGAAACGCTGGCGCATTCTGTCTATCTGTATCAGCATTCGCTGCGACTTTAGCGATGCGTTCTGATTCTAATCGCACCGCAATCAAAGACGCATTCAGTTCATCATGAATTTCGACTGCAATACTCTGCCTTTCATTTTCAACGATGGCATTGACCTTATGAATCAGTCGGCGCTTCTCTGCATCGGCTTTCAGTGCCTCGTTACGTGAAGCAATCAATTCCTTGGTACGTTCGGCAACCGTATTTTCCAAATGCGTTTGTGATTGATACAAATTACTAGCCATCTCATTGATAGATTTTTGCAGCTCGCCGATTTCTCCACCATCAGAAATCGTAATTTGTGTTTCTGTGCGGCCGGCACTAATGTCACGCAATGCGTTTGTTGCAAGGTGTAAAGGGCGACTTAATCCTTTTGACAAATACCAAGCCAACCACGCGCTAACAGACAACGCCAACATCGCCATGACTAATTCAATCGAAAACCAATACCGCTGTTTACTCAACAAATAGGACTTCGTCATGGTAACGCGCACATAGCCAAGAATGGCCTGATTCTTGTCTTTCGCGGTATCTAATTTGACGACACTTTCGTGATTATCTGTATGCAGATTAATCCATACCATGTGACGCTTAATCGGTAATTCCACATACTGTTTTTCAGGTTTTGCTTTGCCTGCATTTTCAACGTGACTGAGTTCTTTTTTATTCGTGTCGAAAATGTCGATACGATACACATTACGATCTGTTTGAATGACACCATAAATCATTTGCTTAATGCCCTGCAAATTTCCCGCAATGATATTGTATTCAACGCCATCCGCTAGGGCCGTCGTAATCGTTTTAGCACGCGCATGAAGTTCTTCTTCTACCTCTTTTAGTCTTGCGTAATAGGAATAAGAAATAAGGGAGAAAAATAAATACACGACTGGAAAAATGGCAATCACCATCAAGCGCGTGCGTATGCTCCAACTGCGCCATTGCACTAGGCCAGAGAACATTCCAGATTGATGAGGGTGATGGGCTTTCATTCGACTACTTTAGCTTATGGCTCGATCAAACCATATTTCATCGCGAGCTTGGTGATCAGCGCTGGCCGATGAATTCCGAGTTTTTCTTTGACCGACTGACTAATATTACTGATGGTTTTTTGTGAGAGATCCAATTTTTCTGCGATCTCTACATTGGTTAAGCCTTCTGCCATCAGTTTAAAAATTTCCAAGCTGCGCTCATCAAGTAAAGTTTGTGGCGAGGCATCACCACGTACCGAGAGATTTGCCAATCGTTCTGCAATTGAAGGCATAAAGTACAACTCCCCTTGCGCCGCGCGTCGTACCGCGATTGCCAGATCGGCAG
>DLGN01000313.1:0-3147 GCA_002482715.1 Oxalobacteraceae bacterium UBA7693 | reverse complement strand
GCTTTTGCACCTAAGCGATAGGTTTCTTTAATTAAAGCGTCTTGATCGAATTGGCTCAAGAACACAATTTGTGCAGCAGGTTGCTTTTCTAAAATATGCTTGGCTGCATCTAAGCCTGTCAATTCGGCACCAAAACGAATATCGAGCACGACAACCTGCGGCTGCAATGCCAAAAATTGCTCGACCGCTTCTTGCGGCGTTTTTGCCTGCCCTACCACCTCCATGCCTTCGCCCGCTAAAGACATCGCAAAGCCAGTCATGACGATAGGATGATCATCGGCCAATAGAACCTGGATCGGTTTATCACTGGTGTCATGCTGATTCATCTTCGTTACTTGGTTTGACATTGGATCTCCCGATTTTCTCTCGCATTTGGATGTTGACGTGTACATCACCAGACCTGCTCATGAGAATCATTTTACTAGCAAATAGTAAATCACTGTCGCTTTATTGCTAGTTACTAGCAAATATTTGACATGTAATCTGCATCCAGAAGTACATCGTTAAGTATTTGATTTAAAGGAAAAAAATGATTTTAAAACCGAGAATAACTAGCATAAAGCAGATTTATTACATAAAAATGGCTTTTAAATTGCTAGTAACTAGCATATTATAAATCCATCGATGAGCAATTTAAGTTTCAACTTCAAAGTTCAAATTTCAATTTCAATTTCAAATTGATTGAATATGAAGCTGAATAGCTAGCTCATCGTAAAGCTGCCGATAACGGCGATCTTTTCATTAACGCGATCAAGGAGTTCATTATGACTACGCACAGCTACGGAAATGCTCCACAAAAAAGCATCTCTTCCTTATTGATTACGGGCGTATTGCACGCCATCGCTTTAGTCTTAGGTTTGCAAGCAACGAACATGGTCGATTTTCGTCAAGCTACTGTCATCGAATTAACGCAGCTTACGCCACCAGTAAAAATAGAAGTGCCAGAAAAAGTACCCAAGCCATCGAAAACCACGCCATTGCCGAGCTATATCGAACCGCCCGTCGTTACCACAACAAGCACAGAACCAACAATTACCACCGTCAAAAACGACAACAACGAACCAAGAGATTTTGAACCGACTCATACAATTGACCACGGTTTAACAAAAACGGAAAATAGTGCTCCTCGTACACCAATACATATTGCAGCCCAAGTTGATTCGAATGCTTGCGAAAAGCCTGATTACCCTGCAAGTTCTATTCGCAGTGGCGAAGAAGGCACCGTCAATCTGGCAATGTTGATTGGCCCCGATGGTCGAGTTTTAGAAAGTAAGGTAGAAAAATCCAGTGGATCACGCGCACTCGATAAAGCGGCCATACAAGGCCTGAGCTTATGTAAATTCAAACCAGGTAGCGTAGATGGTGTACCAGAAAAATCTTGGGCGAAGTTGCAGTATGTGTGGACGATCAATTGATGCGTAAGCTACCCACTGCCTTATTTACATAAGGCAGTGGGTGCATCATGAAGTATTGGTCTGATAAGTTCAAATAAATTAATCTTACTTGAGCGGTTAGTTTTCCCTTTTCATAAACCTCAAAATGCCTTGAAGAAAATGGAACCGCATAGAGGTAAATCAAACGCCTTTGCTCAATATCTCTTTATTAGCAGACCAATGGAAGAAATCTCGTCAAACGAACTCGATTCGCACGAATTCATTTGACGAACTCAAGCTCTTACTGCACTACTGCTTTTACGCTGGCACCACTTATTGCTGCATAGGCATTGACTAACAAGTAGTAAGTACCAGCTGCTGGTGCGCTGAATGTGATCGTCTCTGTATTCGTAGAACCGTCAGATTTCTTCGTGTAACTAGTAGTTGTAGGTGCCGTAGTCATACGCGCATACAAATCACCATCGCCAGTACCGCCAGACAAAGTGAATGTCAGGCTTGTTTTGCCAGATGGAACCACAATGCTGTAGACCTTAGAAGCATTAGTGGCCAAGCTCACGCTTTGAGCAACACCGCTTACCAAAACATTACCAGTTGGAGGCGTTGTGCCAGTTTGATAGCTGGCTACAATTGATGCACCACTTACTGCCGCATAAGCATTTGCCAGCAAATAATAAGTACCCGCAGTCGGTGATGCAATCGTGATTGTTTCTGCATTTGTCGAACCATCAGATTTTGACAAATAAGATGTCGTTGTTGGTGCAGAACCTAACTTGGTATACAAATCGCCGTCGCCAGTTCCACCAGTCATTTTAAATGTCAGATTGGTCGCACCTGTTGGCACAGCAAATGTATAAGTTGCAGATTGGCCTGCCGCTGCAGAGAAACTCACTGCTACATCTTTTGTCAACACACTACCCGTTGGAGGAGGCGTTGTACCGCCACAGCCGCCAGTAACACCCACTGCGGAGAACGCTGCCGTTACATCTGCAACTGCATAGCCACGATTAATTGCAGCTTTCTCTACACCACAAGCACCCTGATTAAATGTGCTATTCGCAGTCCAGTACAAGCGATTCGCGTCAGCCATAATTTCAAATGCCTTGCGTACTGTCCATCCAGATTTAGTAGCAAGAAGATGGAATGCTTTATTAAATACGCCACTGGAGTGATGTACGTCCATGCTACTAGTGAATTTGCTAGCATGACCGATTGAACGACCATCTAATTCTGGGTTATACATATAACGCATCGCACCAGAGCCTTTTTTGATATCATCACCGACCATGAAAGTGCCAGTACCACGCNNCCCCTGCCATATCTGAGAACGCTTCGTTCATACCGCCTGACATACCAGAATATACCAAGCCAGAGTTTTGCTCAGTAAAACCATGACTAACTTCATGCGCAGTAACGCCTAGGGAAACGAGCGGATGGAAAGTACTTCCACCATCGCCATAGCTCATTGCTGAACCATCCCAGAATGCATTTTCATAGTTAGTGCCATAGTGAATACGCATCTGCAATTTGCCAGAAATTGGACGAATTCCTAACCAAGCCTGATACATATTGAAAACAACGTTGCCAAAGAAATGTCCATCATTCAAAGGAGAATAGGCACCGTTAATTTCTTTAAATGTATTCGTTGGGCAAGTAAACTTATACAATGTACCAGTACCGGAAGTGGCACCGTTCATATTGTAAGTATCGACATTCGGGCTGGTCATTTGGCATGTACTGGACACATTCAATGGGC
>DLGN01000311.1 GCA_002482715.1 Oxalobacteraceae bacterium UBA7693 | reverse complement strand
GCTATCTTTTGTGATGGGTATTGGCATGCTTTTTCTCACCTTAGCAGCCATGCTAAGTGGCACTACGGGCTTCAATCTCATGCCAGCTTTCAGTTTTATTTCATTTGCCTATCTGTCGTGGTCTATCGGTCAATTTTTTGATGCCAAAAAGTGGAGTAGCTTTATTAAAGCAGGCGCAGCTTATCTCTTAGGATTTGCGACATTTAGTGCCTGTACATTATTAGTGGGATTTGGGTACGATGCGATCATGCGGTAAGGCTCATTCAACAATCGACCTCTCCGCTTGCCTACATGACTGTAGTGCTGTGTACCTTATTTAAGAAAACGCAATCGCCGCCACCAATGAAAAAAATTATTAGCTTAATGTCGATCACGATAGCGACAATCCTGAGTGTTTTTGCCTTGGCCTATTACATGCGAATGGACAGCTTTACGTTCGCCTGGGCCTTGAATTTCTTACTCATGATCTGGGTATCTGCTTTTGTTGAAGTAGTAAATAGCCCGATGACGTCTGCTTACTACAATGAGAAAGGATGGGAGCGAAAAGGAAAGATTTACGAATTCATAGGCATCAATTATTTCAGAAAACTCTTGGTGTTGATTGGCTGGGAAAAAGTCATTAGGAAATCGAACCCCATCGAAAAAAATACCGCGGCCCTGATGAATTTACATCATCAAACAAAAAAATCAGAATTAGGTCACTTAATTATCTGGTATGTCGTTCTCTGTTTTACTGTTTTTGTCGCGCTCCAATTTGGCATCCTGAAATCAATCTGGTTGCTTGCCTTGAATATCCTGCTGAATCTTTTTCCGGTTTTACTTCAACGATATAATCGTCCAAGAATTGAAAGAGCAATTAAATTAAGCAAGCGACGATAGGTATACAATACCGACAATAACGCCGCCGCCCCTTGGTTTGAGTGGGAAAAAAATCACATTTTTATCGAATATCCATTTAAACAACAATGAACAAAACTGACTTTGATGCGTTCTATGTACTCTACATGAAGTCGCACCAAAACCTGTGGAATCGCCGCGTACATTTACTAGGCTGGATATTCGGCATCGCGCTTGGTCTTTGGGCGCTGCTTAGCGCCCAGTATTGGTTCATCATGCTGGCACCGTTCCCTGCATTGCTGGCAATTTGGATAGGACATGGAATTTTAGAACCTGGTGCGGATATCGAATTCAAACATCCTTTGCTAACGGCGTTGGCGAATCTGCGCATGTTTTCGCAGATGTTTTCTGGTCGTATCCAGTTTTAATCGCAATCGAAGTCGAATATACATGACACTTAGCGCATTAACGACTTGGGTGAATCTGCAATTTGCGCATTGGATGCAGATGGATTGGTACTGGGCGTTCGTGATTGCGACACTGGTGCATTTATCGATTTATTTGATCGGCGGCAGTGTCGGTTGGTGGCTCACTCGCCGAGTTTGGCCTACCATCGGACTAGGGCGAGAAATTGATCTACGTCCACTCAAACCAGGGCAGCTTGCATACGAGCTACGCAACGGCCTGCAAGCATGTTTGATTTTTGGCTTGATCAGCCTCAGCTACCGAAGCTTATGTATTGATATTTGGCCTCAAGACACGGTTACCGCGATCTGGCAACTGCTAGCGTTTGTGGTATTTAATAACCTGTATTCCTATAGCACTCATCGACTTTTACATCACCGCTACCTGATACGCTTTCATGGAGTCCATCATCGCTCGTCACGCGTTACGCCCTTTTCCAGCTACAGCGTACATAGCTTAGAAGCCATCGTCATCGCCGCTACTTTTCCACTATTTTTGCTCATCGTACCAATGAGCCTAGGTATGGTGGTCTTGCTACATGCTTTCGGTATGATGTACACCGTTTGTATACACTGCAATTATGATTTATGGCCATCTTTATCGGACGATCACTGGTTCAAAAAATTGATTAATCACCCAACCTATCATCGTTATCACCACACACTGGGTAATGTGAATTACGGATTCACTAATCGGTTGTTGGATATACTGTTTAAGACCAACAAGGATTGATTGTTCAGCTAACCCAAACTCAAGCACTACAGATTTAAGTCATTTGTTTATGCGTGAGAGTCTTGATTGTTTAACGCTCTATGTTACGCCGAATCGCTTCTTAGCAATTTCTACTGTCCGCCAGACACATTTCTAAATTGCTTTGCCCCATGGGATAATGCGGCATCTCACATTCGCAAAAATTCCATGGCAATTTTCGATCAGTTATTACTTTTATTTGGCGGGTTAGGTGGCATTCATGGATTGCTGCTTGCGGCTTATATATTCTTCCGTAAGCCTGGAGCATGGAGTAACCGGTTCCTTGCTGGTGTCATTTTCATGCTGAGTATCCGAGTATTGAAATCGGTTTTATTTCATTTCAATCCCGCCATCGGAAAACAGATTTTGCAGTTGGGCTTATCTGCCTGTTTTCTAATTGGCCCTCTGCTGTATTGTTATAGCCTACAATTTTTAGGCATTTACCGCCGCTCATCGCTGCATCGCCTGCACTTAATCATTCCTGTGACTATGGTCATCGTGCTTGGGGGACTGTTACCCTATCATCTGCATCCGCAACTTTGGGGTGGCTTATTTTATAAAATCATCAATTATGTTTGGCTCATTTATACCTTGCTTTCAGTCTATGTATTGTGGCCGAAAATGATCGACCTCAACTTGAACAACTGGCGTCAGCAAATTGATCTCATCATCGTATCGAGCATTGTCTTTGGCAGTGGATTAATTTGGTGCACCTATTACTTCGCGACTTACACCTCTTATATCTCTGGCGGCTTAACCTTCACTTTCCTATTAAGCATCGGTGTACTTACCGTATTCCTGCACATCCAACAACAAAAAAACAAAGTTATCAGCCCCTACGCCAATAAAAAGATTTCCATCGACGATGCAACGCCATTAATTACCGAACTGGAACAGTTCATGACTACTCAGAAAGTATTTTTGGATGCCAATCTAGTGATGCCAAAGTTGGCAAAAATGTTAAGTTGGTCAACGCCGAAACTGTCGCAACTACTGAACGATAACCTTCATCAATCTTTTAATGATTTTGTAAATAGTTACCGAATTGAACACGCAAAAGCCTTATTGCAAAGTGATACTGCCATGAAAATGGAAGAACTGGCCGAGCGTTCTGGCTTCAATTCTCTCTCCACTTTTTATACCGCATTCAAAAAGCATACACAGCTGACACCCGCGAAATATAAGGCTTTGCAGACTTCCAGAGATTCCGAAACTATAAATTCGTAATCCGAAATTGTAATCCGCGCTAGCGCGTCGATCAGGTAAATCTTATCGTTGCTCCTCGGGTCAGTTGCCACATGATGTAGGCAATACGCCCTGGTTTCCTTCACTTTAAACAGGAGCAACAATGCGTCACCTATTTATCTATTTATTTACACTAATCGTCACGATTGCAGTTCAACAAATCAGTTCAGCATCAGAAATTAGCAACAAGAATCAATCCCACATCCCTGCCATTCAACAGGTTTTAAAGGACTATATAGAAGGTACTTCCTATAGCAATAAGCAACAAATTGCCAAAGCATTTAACCCGAATGCTGATTTATTGTTGGAAAAAGAGGGACAGGCTTTTACCAAAGTCGCGGTGAATGAGTATCTCAATTGGTACAAACCTGCCAATCAGGGTAAGTTCAATG
>DLGN01000286.1 GCA_002482715.1 Oxalobacteraceae bacterium UBA7693 | reverse complement strand
CGCATAGAATGCTATGGTCTAGGGTACTCAGGCGCTTTAGCGATTGATGCACAACTCAAATTCTTCCGCTTTGGCATTCCCACCACCGTCTTTTGCGATGCCCACTTACAAGCGCAATCCGCTAGTTTATTAAATAGCGACTGCCTGGTCGTCGCCTTTTCTCGCACTGGTCGCACCCGCGATTTAATTCGCAGTGTGCAACTAGCCAAAGGCACTGGTGCCAAGATCTTAGTCCTATGCGCAAGCGGCGGCCCACTCGCGGAATTAGCCGATGTACACATTAGCGTCGATGTGGAAGAAGATCCTGATATTTATACGCCGATGACTTCACGTCTGGCGCACTTAACTTACATTGATGCGTTGGCGGTTGCAGTTACACTTTTACGTGGTCCTGCGGCGATTGATATGCTAGAACGTGCGAAAGCAAGTATTTCTGAGAAAAGGTTGGTCTCAAAATTGGACGAGGCACTTTGATTGACTCTTTTGGGTACAGGATTCGATTACAACAAAGTCACAGAATTATTCAAAAATCATGCACCAGTACGGTAATTTCTGGCAAGCTATTCTTATCTTTAAAAAGGGCTAGCTTTTATGACACAACTCAGTCTGCTCCAAGTTACTGACAATCTCAAAGATCTACCTACCCTACCAGCAGTCGTGATGGAGTTGCTGAATAATCTCGACCAAGAGGATACCGACATCTCCATCCTGGCGAAAAAAGTCACGCAAGATTTAGCGCTCACGGCAAAAACTTTACGCTACGCAAATTCACCGTTTTACTCAACACTCATTAAGGTCACCACGATACAGCAAGCGATTTCTTTACTAGGTATGGAAACCGTCAAACAAATGGTATTGTCGGCTGCACTCTCTGGCTGTTTTCCAGAAAATAATTGCGAGGGATTTGATCACAAGGCTTTTTGGAAGCATTCCAACGCGGTCGCCTATGTTTCAAAATTAATTGCACGCCGAATGAATTTCAATGAAGATGTCGCATTCACCGCAGGTCTTCTACACGACATAGGCTTACTCGCATTAGTCACACTATTCCCCCAACATTTTGAACAAGTCATCGCTTATCGAAAATCTGGTCTGGCAACACAGTTTGAAGCGGAGAGAAAAATTCTGGGGATAGATCACGCCGCCGTTGGTGAAGCATTGGCGGTGGAATGGAATTTTTCAGATGTGATGAAAAACGCGATCGCTGGACACCATCAACCGGACCAACCAGGTATAGGATTTCTAGCATCAATTATTCATGTTGCGGACGGCATTACCCATATGCTCAATCATCATGATGCACCGGCAACTCAAACTATTTCTGTTTCTATCGTATCTTGGAATAGCTTAAACTTGGATCAAGCCTCACTTGATACTCTCATCGAAGAGGCTCGTATTAAATTTAAAAAATTAGAGCAGACAGATTTATAAATGCGGATATTGGCCGACTTTTTTCAGACCTAGAAAATAGTTGAGCTTATTTGCATAAACGGATTCAATCATTTCGCTGATCTTGCAACAGCAACTCAGTCACCATAACCGCCTGCACTTTATCCGTTTTAAAAACCACGTTGAATTTTCGTGCCAGTTCATTTTGAAACTCAGTCATTCCCTCTTTGCTACGCAAACTCTCTAAATCGAGGGAAGTTAATTCTTTTCTGAACTGTTCGTTCAGTGCCGCCTTATTGTCCTGCAACCAATCATCGTCATCTTTACTCACCTGTACGCTAACTGACAATCTCGCTACCAGGCCTTGATCATTGACGACACTTTGTTTCAATTCAGAATAAGTTGAATTTGAAATGTTTCTATCCGCAACCCGGCTGAGATAAATGTAGATTGCCACGCCCGCAAAAAATAATAAAACGACGCTAGCTGCATAGATGGCGAAACGATCCGAGGCAACTTTCTTCTTGTTCTGATTGACTTTGCTTATCGACATCGAAACCTCATTCTCAATTAGTCCGTCTTCGTATCCGATTTTTTAGGGGAATTGACTTGTATCTGCTCGCCATCAAATTGTTGAGGATTCTTCCCTGTAAAGCCAGCATAGAACTGACGAATTAAAATCATATCCTCTTCAATGTTGCCGCAAGGATAGAACAATTTACCGACTCCGCCAATCTTTTCTTTAAAATCGACGTAAGCCAAACCCAAAGGCACGCCTGCACCATGAGCGATATAATAAAATCCTGTTTTCCAACGTGTCACTTTGCCACGCGTTCCTTCTGGTGGAACAATCACAATGATTTTTTCATTCTGATTAAATGCAGCGATCGTGCCTTCCACTAAGTTACCGGATTGGGAACGGTCCACCGGAATCCCCCCCAGCCAACGCATAATCGCACCAAAAAATGGGGGAAACAAACTCGACTTTCCCATCCAGTACACATCCAGGCGCAAAACAAAACAAAGCATCAAGGCAATGGGGAAATCCCAATTACTAGTATGTGGCGCAGCGATCAACACGCATTTCTGTACGTCAGCTGCTGTCCGGTCTACACGCCAGCCAAGCAGTCGTAAAATCAAGGCTGAAATCCAGCGCATGATCGTATTAATAATGGGTGTTTTAAAAATAGTGAAATGCATAAGGTGATTGCTTTTGAAGCTATATTGAGGCGCTTGACTGGACTATTTACCAACAGTCGCAGTCAAGATTTTCAATATGTCGCTTGCGGTTTCAAGGTGAGGATTTTTTATAATTATGTTGTCTTACTTTTTTGTACTTCTACACACCATTGAATCTGCGTCAAAACAAGCACGGATTCAATTCGGTGATTTACTTCTTTGAGACCCAAGACAAAAGTTCATCCCATTGCGCCAGATCTTTCTCAACTTTAGAAGGTGCGACATCCCAAAGTGTCGCGCCGTGTGCTGCTAATTGAATATAGTTCTGCGTATCACGCAAGTAACCTAACACGGGTAAACCAAGCTGAGTTACATAGTGAGCCAATTGATCAGCAGCTTTTGTACGCGCATTCACCCGCATTCCCAATACGCCGACTTCACACTTCTCATCACGTTTCGCCAACTTTTTCAGAAAGTCTTCCGTCGCCAAAATATCGAACATGGATGCTTGCAAAGGCACCACCACTTTGTGAGCGATCTTCAAAATCGCATCGAGCTTATTGCCTTTAATTCCCGCTGGGGTATCAATAACCACATGACTCGTTCCCTTTGGTGGTTTGACGATATTACCATCCGATATTTCCCACCCAGCAATCGCTGGTAAATGTGCAGGACGCAAAGATAACCATGCACGTGAGGAGTGTTGAGCATCGGCATCACCTAGCATCACTTGATGTCCTTGTGACGCAAAATACCCAGCAAGATTGGTTGAAAACGTGCTTTTACCAACACCACCTTTAGGATTCATCACCGCGATCACTAGCATAGCTATTCCTTATTGACGAAAACAACAGGGTAAAGAAGTTACACAAACCAACGTGCTGCCGGTGAAACGACAAAATCCTTACGCAGCAGATGAATTGTCCAGATCAGGCACCAACAAAGCAAGATGTTCAGGCTCGAGGTAACACCATTCGCCTTCTTGCAAACCCAAACTTTCCAGCGTCAGCTGCCCAATTGCAGTGCGCGTTAAAGCAGCACAATGGTTTCCAGCGGCAGCTAACATGCGTTTAACTTGGTGGTATTTTCCTTGTTCCAACACAATTTGCAACTGAAATTCACCAAGCTGCACACAGCTTTGTACAGCCAAAGGTGCCGGTTCATCATGCAATTGCACGCCAGACAATAGTTTTTGGACTAATTCATCTGTTACCGGCTCGGCGGTAGTCGCAACATATAACTTAGGAATATGTCGCTTGGGAGAAGATTGCGCGTGAATAAATGGACCATCATCGGACATCAATAACATGCCCGTCGTATCATGATCTAAACGCCCGACAGGTTGCACATCACGCCAACTTAGTTGCTCTGGTAGGAGAGTCAATACGCCAGGATGATGCGAAGGTTTGCGCGAGCATTCAAAGTTTGCAGGCTTGTTTAAACACAAATAAACATGTTCGCGATAAGTCCACTCTTCTTCAAAAATCGTAAAAACCAAACCCTGCGTTTCTATCAACTCTTTGTAGTTATCGTGCACCAAGCCAGCAATGGAAACTTCACCATCCTCAATGAGTTCACGACAATATTTACGGGTACCGAAGCCCTGCGATTGCAGAATACGGTCAAACGATAATTTACTCATGGGAAAATGCTCAAAAAATGCAAGCCTGCATTTTACCTGTTAAGGATGCCGAGAAGCAAAAAAGCCTGCTGATGCAGGCTTTTTGAGAATGCAGAAAGTTGGCAATCAAACACCAAAAGGTGCATCAACTGCATAACTTTGTCCGGTAAACCACTTCGGCCCTTGTTCAGTCATGTAAAAATGATCTTCCAATCGAATACCAAATTCCCCGTCCAAACAAATCATCGGCTCATTACTAAAGCACATGCCTGCTGCTAGTGGGGTTTTATTGCCTTTTACTAGATAAGTCCATTCATGAATATCAAGACCTATTCCATGTCCAGTACGATGTGGCAAACCTGGTGTTTTATAACCCGGCCCCAAACCAGCGGCTTCAAGTACACGACGAGCCGCTGCATCAACTTCTTCACATGGCACACCGATTTGTGCCGCATCAAATGCCGCTGCCTGTGCGGCTTTTTCCAGATCCCACATGCTGCGTTGACGCGCTGTTGGCTCTCCAAAAACATAGCTACGCGTGATATCAGAATGGTAGCGCTCTATCATACAGCCGGTATCAATCAATACCATATCGCCTTCTTTCAGATACTGAACACCATCAGGACCATGCGGAATCGAAGTCGGCAAACCAAAACTAACAATACAAAATGTCGAGCTACTGCCGCCGAATGCACGATGTGCTTGATTGATGAAATCAGCCACCTCGGCTGATGAAATGCCATCGCGTAGAATTTTAGCGGTTCGTCTTTGCACTTCAAGCGTGATGTTTTTCGCCGCCTGCATCAGCGCAATTTCATTGACCGACTTATGCATACGGCACTCAGCAGTAATCACCATGCCGTTCACAATGTCATAAGAAGACAAGGCTTGACGCAAACCATCGGCAATAAAAAATGGAGCTGCTTCATCCAAGGCGACCTTGCCATACACATTCTCGTCTTTGAAAATTTGCGCAACTAATGCATACGGGCTTTCATCTTCTTCCCATAAGCGAATGTCTGCTTGATCACCGAGGGTTTCGCGCAATTTGGAATCTTCGAATGCGGGACTCACAAAAATCAATTTGCCCGAGTTTGTCATGACGGCACCAACCAAACGCTCACTTTGATACCACGATAAGCCAGTGAAATAATACAAACTAGTGCTAGCACTCAAAACTAATGCGGCAATGCCGTGCTGCTGCATTAACGCAGTCGCTTTATCTCGTCTTTGTTGACGCTCTTGATTGCTAATCGGGCGAACATGCGACAAGTCTTTCGCAATACTCGCCAATTCTGTTGCCGCATTTGAGCCACCGATTGAACGCATGATGTGTATCCTTTTGTGTTGATTCAGAAATGAAAACTCAATAAAGCCTAATGGCGATGACTGTAACAAATTATCCGTAATTGGTCTTGTAGTTGAGCCGATTAAGAATGACGAAATCGGCACAATAAAAAAGGCTTGTCATTTTACTGACAAACCTTTTTCACAAAGATGCTACAAAATCAAAAGCAAACTACATACGCGCTTTAATCAAGTTTCCGATTTTTTCAATGCCTTCATTAATTTTCTCTGGCGATACGGTCACAAAACTTAAACGGAAAGTATTCGTTTCTGCCTCATTCGCGTAGAAAGGACCACCAGGAACAAATGCGACATTGTTTGCAATCGCATCCGCCAATAAATCTTTACTATGAATATGCTTAGGCAAAGTCGCCCAAATAAACATGCCACCGATTGGTCGTGTCCATGTCACGGCCTCAGGGAAATGTTTCGTCATTGCCGCCAACATGACATCACATTGCGCGGAATAAAAACGACGAATACTTGGAATGTGCTCATCTAAGAAACCATCTTTAATCACTTCGTATACGGCCATTTGCGTCAAGGTCGATGTATGCAAATCGGTCGCCTGTTTGGCTTGTTCTAATTTACGAATCAAGGGTACTGGTGCGACCATATAACCGAGACGGATGCCTGGGGTCAAAATCTTAGAGAAAGAACCAAGATAAATCACGCCATGTGGGTTCATGTTCAATAATTTCGGTAATGGCTCACCGCTGTAACACAAATCGCCATAAGGATTGTCTTCAATTAATGGGATTCCCATGCGCGCGCAAGTTTCTACCAATTCTTTGCGACGCTCGACTGATAAAGTGCGGCCTGTCGGATTTTGGAAATTAGGTAAGGCATAGAACAATTTCGCGCCCTCACCTTTCGCTGCGACTGATGCAGGAACTACGCCATTATCGTCCATCTCAACCGAGACAAATTCTGGGCGATAAACAGAAAATGCCTGCAAAGCACCCAAGTAACTTGGTGTTTCCACCAAAATCTTACTACCTTCGTCGACTAACACTTTCGCCAACAAATCCAAACCTTGTTGCGAACCCGATACCATCATGATTTGATCTGCAGTAATTGTGCAATCCGCTGTCGATAAAGATTTAGCGATGAATTCACGCAAGGGTGCATAACCATCTGTTGTGCCGTATTGCAAGGCAGTCTTGCCATTTTCGGCCAAGACTTTATCGAATGCTGCGCGCATGCGATCAACCGGGAAAGTTTCAGGTGAAGGCAAACCACCTGCAAAAGAAATGACTTCTGGACGCATCGTTACTTTAAGAATTTCACGAATTGCCGAGCTTTGTAACTGCTCCGCACGTTCAGAAAATTTCCACTCTATCGGTTTTAAATTTTGCAGGCTCATACTTGATTCATTTCAAAAAAAAGAATTTCAAAACTATTGGTTTGCACAACACCACAAACATCCTATTCAGATTCGCTATTGCTAGCTCAGGCAATCTCGGCGATCATTTCGATCTCTACACAGGCGCCCAAAGGAATTTGTGCCACGCCAAATGCGGAACGCGCATGTTTACCCTGCTCACCAAATACTTCACCGATCAACTCAGAAGCGCCATTGGTAACCAAATGCTGCTCGGTAAAATCGGCGGTTGAATTTACCAGACTCATTAACTTGACGATGCGTTTAACACGGGTCAAATCACCGCCACAAGCATCTTGCAAAGTCGCCAACAGATCGATCGCAATCGCACGTGCAGCTTCTTTACCCTCGGCGGTCTCCATATTTTTACCTAATTGTCCAACCCAAACCTTGCCATCTTTTTTTGCAATATGGCCAGACAAAAATACGGTGTTTCCCGTCTGTGCATGCATCACATAAGCCGCGGCAGGTGCGGCAACTGCTGGCAATTCAATATTCAAGGCTTTTAATTTTTCATAAACTGACATAAGGATTCCTAAACAAAGTGATTCCGCAATTGCATCATTTTCAGCGGAGTGTACTCAAACGAAGACTGCCGACATTGTAAGGGGCAAGCGCTGGCAAGACCACTGTGGAATCTAAAAACAACTCAAATGTCGACAAGTTTATTCGCTCTTTTGACTGAAACTTGATTAAAACTAAGTGATTAAGCCAATTCAGGTATTGAATTTTCATCAGCTTTGACATGTTTCAAAACCAAAGAAAAACCACTAACTGCGCTTCAATCTAGCATTTCATTATTTATATTTCATGCTATGCTAACCGCAAAAACCAATACAGTACCAATACAATTATAGAAATAGATTTCACACTGTCACGGTACTTTCGCCAATACAGAATCCGAGGTAATTTCATGCGATCCAGCTCTCAACTCACAATTGGCAATGTCGTATCACGCGATTCTGGCGGCTCACTGGTTGAGCAAATTGTTCGATCGGTTGCCTGTCGTATTGATGACAAACTACTCAGAACCGGCTCACGCATGCCGTCAATACGGCAATTTGCCGACGAACAAAAGGTTTCACGCTTTACGGTCGTTGAAGCCTATGATCGCCTAGTCGCCAATGGTTATCTGGAATCGCGTCGAGGTTCTGGTTTTTTTGTGCGCGAACGTGCCTCTTTGATTAATACCAGTCACAATCCCACACAAGAAATTCCCAGCTCCCAACAGCCTGACGTGGTGTGGCTGGTACGCAATATGCTGCGCCAATTACCACCGCAAAAAATGCCCGGTTCAGGCCTCTTGCCGCATGAATGGTTAGATGGAGAATTAGTCGCGAATGGTCTGCGTGCGGTAAGTCGTTTAAACCAAAGCCTGCTTTTGCACTACGGCACGCAGCAGGGCTTTCTGCCATTCCGTCAGCAATTACAGCTCAAACTGGCGGAATTAGAAATCGCCGCAGCGCCAGAACAAATCGTCACAACCAACGGCGTAACACAAGCATTGGATTTAGTTGCTCGTGAATTCACCCAACCCGGCGACACCATTTTTGTTGATGATCCCGCTTGGTTTTTGATGTTTGGCACCTTTGCCACGCTAGGAACAAAAGTAATCGGGATACCGCGACTGCACGATGGCCCTGACGTCGCTAAGTTAGCTGAACTGGCGGCTTTGCACAAACCTAAACTGTATATTATTCATTCGGTACTACACAATCCAACGTCCACCTCTCTTTCAGCAGCAAAAGCATTCCAGGTATTGAAAACTGCAGAACAACATGATTTTATGATTGTGGAAGATGATATCTATTGCGACATGCATCCAGGTTCCGCGGTACAAGCAGCGACACGTTTATCCGCCCTAGATCAATTAAATCGAGTGATTTATTTAGGCGGCTTTTCCAAGACGCTTGCTGCGAATCTTCGGGTGGGCTTTATCGCCACCTCTCGCGAAACAGCGATACGATTAGCGGATCGTAAAATGTTATCGACTTTGACAACCAATGAAATCAGTGAACGCGTAGTGCATAAAATTCTATCGGAAGGACATTATCGTAAGCACGTAGATCGCATTCGCAGCAAATTAGATAGCGCGCGTGATGAGGTCACCAGTCGCGTCGAAAAAATAGGTATGCGGGTGCAGTACCGTACGCCAGCAGGCATGTTTCTATGGGTAGATACCGGAAAAGATACGATCGCCTTAACCGAAAAAGCATTAGAAAAAGGATTTCTGCTGGCGCCGGGCAGCTTATTCTCACCGCATCAATTACCGTCTACACATATGCGTCTGAACGTCGCAGCGATGGCTGATTCTGGCGTGTGGGATTTTTTAGAAAATGAACTTCAATAATACTAGACTGCTAATTGAGTCACTAATTGAGCGACTAATTGAGCAACTAAGTGAGCAGAAAAATTTCAAATTAAGCTTATCACTTCAAGCAAATGCCATCGCCCCATGTCGTTCCACTGACGCTGAATCAGAATGACTTGCGAGCTGCAAATCCGCTTCCGCACGATGGAGCAAAATTTCTACAGTATCGGTCTCCTGCATAGCCGCAATACCAACACGTGCCGTAATTTTGACCTCTTTACTCGCCGCTGTAATTGGCATCGCAGAAATCGTATGTAACATCCTGTGCGCGATTCTTTCAGCGATTTCCGCCGTCGCCTCTGGTAACAAGACGACAAATTCTTCCGTGCCATATCTGGCCAAGATATCGTAATTGCGCGTTGCTCGCTGCATGCGTTTAACCACTTCGACCAACACCACATCCGCAGTACCCGCACCAAATTGGGAATTGATTTGTTTTAAGTGTTCAATATCAAAAATCAACACGGATAACGTTTTTTGCAAGCGCAAATGACGCTGCATCTCATTTGCCATCAAACGCATTAATTCACGACGATTCACCACGCCGGTAAGAGGATCTGTAATTTCTTTTCTTTGCAGTTCAAATTCTGCACTTAATAATTTCAAGCGAAGTTGATGTAAATAGTTGGCAAGCACCTGGCCGGTATAAGTGATTAACAGTAGAATCGCCAATACCGTCATTTGATGTACTAAAGAGGGAAAGATTTTTGTCAAACACAG
>DLGN01000281.1 GCA_002482715.1 Oxalobacteraceae bacterium UBA7693 | reverse complement strand
TCCAATTCGGTGGTCAATTATTCTTCGAAATCAAAAACGGCAAGATCATTGGCCCGGTTGAAAATGTCGCTTACCAATCCAATACGCAAGAATTTTGGAATAGTTGTAGTGCGATTTGTGATGACCGAGATTGGCGCATGGGTGGTTCTTTCTTTGACGGAAAAGGCCAACCAAGTCAGGTCAGTGCGGTATCGCATGGTTCTAGTACAACGCGGTTCAACGGCATCAATGTGATCAACACAGCACGCAAAATTGCTTGATCTATTTCATTTTGCCAAACCAAATACCCTTACAAAATAAGCCAATAAAAATAGGAAACATATGATGAAGAAAATGACTCAAGAAGAAGCGAAGCGCATCTGTGACCGTGTGATTGGATTTTCAAAAGCCGATGAATGCCGCGTTGTGATTCAAGGTAGCCGCGCTGGTAATATTCGTTATGCACAAAATAGTGTCTCCACTGCCGGTTTGAATCAAGATACCCAGTTATCTGTCAGCGTCGCTTTTGGCAAACGCCAAGGTACTGCGACGATCAATGAATTTGATGATAAATCTTTGGAAAAAGCCGTACGTCGCGCCGAAGATATCGCCCGTTTGGCACCAGAAAATCCTGAATTTATGCCAGCGGCAAGCAAGCAAGAATTCAAAGCGACACCGACTTACTTTGAAAAAACTGCTGCGATTGATCCTGAATACCGTGCAGAAGTAGCGGCACAAAGCATTAACTTGGCAAAGAAGAATAAGCTGATCTCCGCTGGCTTTTTTCTCGATACCTTGGGTTTTGAAGTGATTGCGAATTCAAATGGTGTTTTTGGATTTCAAGAATCGTCGAATTTGAGTTTTAGTTGCACCGCCCGTACCGAAGATGGTCGCGGTTCTGGTTGGGTGACCCGCAGTGCAAACGATGTGCGTTTGTTTGATCCGCGCGAAGCGTCTGAGATTGCGATTGAAAAAGCGATGCGTTCCGTCGATGCCAAAGCCTTGGAGCCGGGTCGTTATACGGTGGTGCTGGAACCTGCGGCTTCTTCCGATATTTTGAATTTTATGTTCAATGCCTTTGACGCACGTCAGGCGGATGAAGGACGTAGCTTCTTGTCGAAAAAAGGTGGCGGCAATCGCCTCGGCGAGAAAATGTTCGATGAACAGGTGAATATCTGGACCGATCCTTGGAATGCTGATGCACCTGTGAGTCCATGGGATAGCGGATCCATGTTGGCGCGTGAGCCTATGTCTATGGTCAAGAATGGCAAGATCGAGTCTTTGCAGTATTCGAATTTCTGGGCGAAGAAGCAAGGTGTCGCGCCGCGCGGTCGTGCAGGCAATACGATTATGTCCGGTGGTACCAAATCGACGGAAGAACTGATCGCCTCGACCAAGAAAGGTATTTTGGTGACGCGTACTTGGTATATCCGTTCCGTCGATCCACAATCTTTGCTGGTAACAGGCTTGACCCGCGATGGCACTTTCTATATCGAGAACGGCAAGGTCAAACATCCCGTCAAAAATTTCCGCTTCAATGAAAGCCCCGTCACGATGTTGAACAATATTGATGATTTGGGCAAGACACAAGTGTTTGGCGATGGTCGCAAATCGGTGGTGCCAGCGATGAAGTTGCGTGACTTTAACTTTACTTCTTTGTCGGACGCGGTGTAATTGCTGGCTGATCTCAATATTCTTGTTGCGTATTGACTCAGTGTGAATTGGAAACGGTGAACAAGCATTCGCCGTTTCCACATTCGTTTGTTTGAAACGCTCGTTCCTGCCTTATTAAGACAGCATGTCCAATTTCGATTTTTACTTCACTCGTGTAATGTATGACTCTGGCGACTGGGATGTGGATATCCGTATGCCGAGTAACATTTTAAATTCACTCGTTGAGTATACGACCTTGCGGGTGGATACCGTAGAACGCGTGACGGCACTTTCTGATCCTAAAATTCTAGAAGCACCATTTTGTTATATGGCGGGACATAAGCTAGTGCAATTGAGTGCGATAGAACGTAAGCACTTGGAGCGCTACATTAAAGGCGGTGGGTTTCTTTTTGTAGACGATTGCAATCACGATATCGACGGTTTGTTCGCAAAGTCTTTTGAAGCTGAAATCGCGCAAATTTTTGGTATCAAAGCCTTAAAGAAAATTCCCAATAACCATCCTTTGTATTCCTGCTTTTTCCGTTTTGATGGCCCGCCCAATACCAGCGTTGAACTCAATGGTTGGGGCGATGATCTCGTGCATGATTATTTGAAAGCGGTTGAGATCAATGGTCGTATTCGCCTTTTATATAGCAACAAAGATTACGGTTGCGAATGGGATTATGATTTTCGGAATAAGCGGTTTTTAGCGGTCGATAACACCCGCTTTGCCGTCAATATTATTCAGTATGCTTTAGGAGCGTAGTATGCAGTCGAGTATGCCAGTTAGTTGGAGTGAGGCCGAAGTCGCCGATTTGAGTGCGAAGGTTCATGCCCTGACCGCCAGTATGTCGCAAGTGATTATTGGGCAAAAAGAGGTGATTGAATCCTTAGTGATTTGCTTGTTGGCGGGTGGTCATGCCTTAGTTGAAGGGGTGCCCGGTTTAGGTAAAACACTGTTAGTGAAATCCTTAGCGCAAGCCACAGATCTTGAGTTTCGTCGCGTGCAATTCACACCCGATTTAATGCCGTCGGATATCGTTGGTACGGAGATTTTGGAAGAAGACACTAGCACGCGCCAACGTGTTTTTCGCTTTCAAAAAGGCCCTGTATTCACGCAAGTTTTACTGGCTGACGAGATTAATCGCGCACCACCAAAAACCCAATCCGCATTGCTTGAAGCGATGCAAGAGCGCAGCGTGACCTTTGCTGGGCAAACGCATCGCTTGCCCAAACCTTTCTTTGTGTTAGCGACACAAAATCCGATTGAGCAGGCGGGCACTTATCCTTTGCCAGAGGCGCAGTTAGATCGTTTCTTATTGCGTATCGACGTTGGCTACCCAAGTGAAGACGAAGAAATGTTGATGGTTGAACGCACCACGCACGCTGGCATCGCTGACGCGGTGAGTGCGATGGATGTGGCGAGTCTGTTGCGATTACAAAGTTTGGTGCGCGATATCGAAGTGGGTGAACATTTAGTGCGCTATGCGACGCGCCTGATCCGTGCTACCCGACCACAACTGACGACGGTCGACAGCGTGCGCAAACATGTCGGTTGGGGTGCCGGGCCTCGTGCAGGTCAAGCGCTGGTGCTAGCATCTAAAGCACGCGCCTTAATGCATGGACGATTGGCTGTGACGCGTGATGATATGGCAGCGATGTTGTTGCCGGTATTGGCACATCGTGTGTTGCGTAACTTTGAAGCAGAAGCCGACGGTGTCGCGATTGCGGATATTTTGCTTGCGCTACGCGAGCAGATACGCGTCGAATAGTGTCATCACGTTCGCCATAATATTTAAAATTCGTATGACCGCTTATGCTTGATAGCGCTTCTTTGTTGGCGCATAGCCAGGATTTGGATTTGATTGTTCGCCATGTACTGGCGGGGCTTGGTCACGGCTTGCACGCAGGTCGTGAGCGCGGTGCGGGTGTCGAGTTCTCAGAATACCGTGCTTATGCGCCCGGTGATGAATGGCGTCGAGTCGATTGGAAGCTATTAGCCCGCAATGATCGTTACTATGTACGCGAAGCGGAACGCGATAGCCATGTCGCGATCTGGTTGTGGCTAGATGCCAGTGCGTCAATGGCTGAGCCTAGTTATCAGATTCCGGGCATTACCAAATTGGATTTTGCCCGGGTAATTTTTGCTTGTCTTGCAGCGGTTGCGCAGCGCCAGGGCGATGCTTTTGGTTTATTGATTGCGCAACAAGGACGCATGCAGATTACTCCGGCGGCGCGTGGGCCACGACAATTTCATCGCGTAATGGCACAGCTAAAGCAAACGAACCCTGCCGGTGTCTTGCCTGATGCGGCTCTGCTTAAAACCCAGCTGCACTTTGCGCGTGCGCCAAGTTTGATTTTTGCGATTAGTGATTTTCTGGAATGGCCATCTGCTTGTTCTGAAAGCTTGGTGCGCTTGCGTCATATGCAGCATGATGTGCGTGCCTTGTGTCTGCAAACAAAGGCAGAATGCGAAGCCAGCTTTCCTTCTGATACGGCGTATGTAGACCCAGAACACCATGCCAATCCTGTGAAATTTACCGACAATGCGAAGGCGGAGTTTCTGGCTGCCCATACTGCGCATTTTCAGCGGGTGGAACAGCAGTGCCGACAAGTGAACATTCCTTTTTTGCGTGCTTGTATCGAACAAGATGTCGGCAAGACACTACGGG
>DLGN01000185.1 GCA_002482715.1 Oxalobacteraceae bacterium UBA7693 | reverse complement strand
TAAACGCGAAACTGAAAAAGAACGTGATTGGCAACGCGAGCAGCAAAAAATCATGAAACAACATCGCCGCTAACATTAGCGGGGTGCAGACATCATATTAATCAAAATATTTCTCGGCTTAAATCTGCCGACAATTGATGCAATAGAAGTCAGTTCTTTTGTTTCTGAAGCCGGTGCAAATAAATGTCTTGTCTGGCTTCGCGGATTTGCCGTCGAAGCGCAAGACGTTCTTCGGGGCTTAAACGATTCAACTTGATGATAGGTCGCTGCGCAGATCGCTCATCGCGATCGATTGCACCTGACGAACTTTCGCGTATGGGTGGTAACGACCCTCTGTCACGCACAGCGCCCGATTGAGCGTCTTGTATGCGTTCAAGACGCTGATTAAATCGCAGCTCTTGCAGCTCACGAAATTGTTGGCGCCGCTTCTCGATTTTTTGCATCGCTTGGGCATCCTGTGTTTGTGGTGGTGACGCACATGCATCACTGCTCACAAAAAACACAGCGCCTATCAACAAGCAAAATAATTGGCATTTCCCAGGAAACACAGCACACTTTCAGTTAATCAAAAACCTACAATCACAAAAGCCTATCAGCAGCATATTATAAGCAAACAAAACCGCATCCAAGCAATTTCATTGACAGTTTAAGTCTAAAGCCGAGTCCAAAAGATAGATAGACTTGTTTCTGTAAGCGCTGTAACAGTTTGTAATCTTCTCAAAAGTTTATATGGCATTTGATTGTTTGGCAGTAAGATAAGCTTTTTTCATGTGCAAATAAGTGAGCGCGGTTATGAATGAATCAAAAGCAAAAATTCTGGTGGTTGACGACGACTTACGATTACGAGATTTATTGCGACGTTATTTAGGTGAACAAGGTTTTCAAGTTGTTGTTGCTGAAAATGCGCAAGCAATGAATAAACTCTGGATGCGAGAACGTTATGATTTGTTAGTGCTAGATCTCATGTTACCTGGGGAAGACGGCTTATCAATTTGTCGTCGTCTGCGTGGTGGTGGCGATAATACACCGATCATTATGCTTACCGCGAAAGGTGAAGAAGTTGATCGCATCATTGGCTTAGAGATGGGCGCGGACGATTATTTGCCCAAACCTTTTAATCCCCGCGAATTGGTTGCTCGCATTCATGCCGTATTGCGCCGGCGTGGTCCAGAGGAAGTTCCAGGCGCACCAACGGAACAAGGCCAATGCTTTCAATTTGGTGAATTTGTTTTGGATTTATCCACCAGAAATTTGAAGAAAAATGGTGAGAACGTGAGCTTAACGACAGGTGAATTCTCTGTACTCAAAGTCTTTGCCCGTCATGCCCGCCAACCTTTATCGCGTGAAAAATTGATGGAATTAGCGCGTGGTCGCGAGTATGAAGTCTTTGATCGTAGCCTAGACGTACAAATTTCTCGCCTAAGAAAATTAATCGAAATTGATCCTACAAATCCGCAATATATTCAAACGGTTTGGGGATTGGGATATGTTTTTATTCCTGATGGACAAAGTCACTAAGACAACTGAGGTTTATCGAATTCGAACGCGCCTTACTTAGCTTAGCTTAGCGTAGACGCGGTCTGCATTCATCACCTACCCACTTTCAATTTAATGCGACAATATTTACAGCGCTTCGGTTGGTTTCAAAACAGCCTATTCTGGCGAACTTTCTTGTTATTAGCCGTGCTTGTCACAGCCAGCATGCTGGCATGGTTCGTCAGTATTAAGTTACTCGAACGTAAGCCCCGTGCTCAGCAGCTAGCGAATCAGATCGTCTCTATTGTCACGATCACCAGTGCCGCATTGACACATTCTGCCGAAGATAAACGACGCGAGTTACTCATTGACCTTGCCAGTAACGAAGGAATACGAATTTATCTGTTAGAAGAGAATGATCAAATAAAGAAAACCGACGAAACACCGCTATTAATTGAAGTAAGAAAATTAGTTCAAGACAAACTGGGTAGTCAGACGCAGTTTGCAAAAAGTGTTAATGGTGAAGTTGGATTTTGGTTGAGCTTTCAGATTGACGAAGACCAGTTTTGGCTACGCTTAGAGGCTGATCGCCTGCAAACAGAAACCAACCTGCAATTCTTTGGCTGGGCGTTCATTAGCTTAATATTGGCATTGATCGCTGCCGTATTTATTTCTCAAAGAATCAATGCACCTTTATCAAATTTGAGCGCGGCAGCACGCCAGCTCGCTAGAGGAAAGCGCCCATCCGCACTATCTGAGTCTGGACCACGAGAAATTCGCGAAACCAACACCAGTTTCAATCAAATGGTCGACGATTTAGCGCGTATCGAAACAGATAGAACCGTGATTCTCGCTGGTATTTCACATGATCTACGAACACCGCTCACTCGTCTGCAATTAGAATTAGAGATGGCAAATCTTGAAGCTACTGCGCGCGAGGCCATGCAAGGTGACTTGCAGCAAATGGACAGCATCATTCAGCAATTTTTAGATTACGCAAAACCTTTACATGAATCAACGTTTACCAGCTTTAATCTTAGTAGCCTGATTGATAAACTATTTACTGACTTAGCAAAATTAAGTGATGTGCGTATCGATTTGCAGATCGAACCAGAACTCTATGTGACAGGAATAGAAATTGAGTTCCAACGTCTATTTAACAACCTGATTCAAAATGCGATGCGCTACGGGCGCTCGCCCGATGATCAAGTGCTGCATCTACAGATAGAATGCCGGCGACAAGCCAGTGCCAGCCATTCTGGCACGCTTGTTAAGTTCCGAGATTTTGGCACTGGAATTGAAGATACTCAAATACCACGTTTACTACGACCATTCACGCGGGGTGAAATCGCGCGCAGCCAAGCAAACGGTTCTGGTTTAGATTTGGCGATTGTAGACCGCATCGTCAAACGTCACGGTGGCAAAATGCATATCCACAATCATGCACAAGGTGGCTTAGAAATTCTATTAGTGTTCCACTAAGCGAGCGCACAAAAAGTAATTGATAGCTGACTTCATTTGCGCCCGTTTCACTGTAAAACAATTACATCGCTTCATTTTTTGGCGAGGATGTCTTATCCGCATTCGTTTCGATTTGATACGACATACGCAAGGATTCTTGTACCGGCGACACCAAGCCAACTTTGGCTTGCGAAACAGCAGGTAATTTCTTCTCAGCGGAAGCACTGACATTTGCTGCATTGCTTGTTTGAGCCTGTAACATTCCCCAACTTGCTGCGCCGACCATACCAATACTCATCAAAACGCTAAACAGCACAGGAGAACGTAATTTTCGACGTGGATTTGCTGGCGTCAGCAGATTCAATTCAACTGGAATAGGCGAGGCTTGTAATACTTCTTTCGCACGATCACACCATTGCTGATGATGTCCTTGCTCTAAGGTCAAACGATCCAACAGCTGTTTCGTCAACGCTTCTGCGGCTTGTTTTTCAGCCTCGACTTGCTGCTGCAAAACCAGAGAATTTTCTTTTTGCATACTGACTTCTTGCTTTAATTGCGCTTCCAATGCTTGATTCTTCAACAGCAAAGTTTGTTCTTCTTCGCATTTCTGATTAGCCGCCATCAAAGCCGCTTGTTCTTGTAGCAAACGTTCTTGCATCAAGGCCTGCGCTTGTTGTTCACGTTGCAGACGTTCGAGATGGTTTTGGCGTAAGGTCTGCGCTTCAATAATTTGTTCTGCCAACAGTTTAGCAATGTGTTTTTCTACTGCNNCTGCCACATTATCTTGTTCCATCTGTGCCAAAACTTCTTGTTGCTCGCGATTCGCCTGCATCGCGTCTGTCTGCAAGGAATCTTGCGCTAATTTTTCATTTGCAACCATGGTCAAGGCCAATTCAGCTTCAAATTTTGCTTGCTCATTTTGTGCTGCCAGGCTTTCTGCTTGCAAACGTTCTTGTGCTTGCGACAAGGCTTGCGCTTCCAATTCCGCACGACGCTTAGATTCCTCGATAATCAATGATTCTGCTTCTAATTTCAATTCGATATCGCGCAAGCTGGCTTGGTGCAATCTGATCAGTTCTTCTTCAGCCGCTAACTGGGCATTTACCTGATTCGCGACCGTGGTTTCGAGCTCCAAACGCGTCATCTGAGACTGCTGCAAACTGAGTAATTGATTTGCATGCTCTTGCGCCAATTGCGCAGCGGCAGTGTCGAGTTGTGCTTGTTGCTCTGCTAAAACGCGCGCCTCATTTTCTGCCGCCAAACGGTTTTGCATGGCAATTCTCGCCTCTTGCTCTGCCAGTACC
>DLGN01000373.1:2218-2805 GCA_002482715.1 Oxalobacteraceae bacterium UBA7693 | reverse complement strand
TTGGCTGTCGGGCCACACCCGACCAACAGAAGGTTGAGCAAACGAAAAGATCGAATCCGAACGATCACAAACATGCACCAGCTTACATCAAAAACTTCCCAACCTTAGCCTTCAAAATCGTAATCAACACCGGATCCATAAACTCATATTCATCCGGAATATCCAAACAAATAATCCTCTTATTATTGAGATAGCGTCTAAATTTCTGCGACAACTTACTACGATGCGTTTTCTCCATCACGAAGATGATGGTCGCCCAATCAATCTGCTCGGAAGAGAGTGGCGTGGTGGCATCGTTGCCTAAACCAGCCGAGTCTGTTTCTACATTAGGCCATGATGCAAATATTTGTTCTGCGGTCGGGCTACGTAGTCGGTTTTGCGTGCAGATAAAAAGTGCTCGTTTCATTTTTCCTTAGATCAGATTTTTGATACAGGTGATCAATGACGCTATTTTGCCATGCTTGTGCTTCGTAAAATATTTCGCGCTTGTTAGCCGTTATCTGGATTCGCGCAAAATTTTTAATTGATCGCTTAACCAGATCCTGCTTTCGATCGCCTGTGCGGAGCCGCATTTAACCAAATAAGCT
>DLGN01000373.1:1375-2197 GCA_002482715.1 Oxalobacteraceae bacterium UBA7693 | reverse complement strand
CTCTGAAGCCGCTAGTTTGATGAAATCTTCGGTAGTCTTCAGCAGACTTTTTCTTTCCAGATAATCGAGTTTTTTAGTCAAATGCGATTGTGCCTCTGTGCCTGAATACCAATGACCGTTGCGATTGAATTGGCAACCAGAGTCAATTAGTTTCTTGAAAAGCGCACTAATTTCTGTTCGTGTAGAGGTTGGGAGTTGCGTCGCAGTGACGTTGCTTGTTGTTGCGATTAGTAACAGCGCAAGGAGAAGATGAATTGGATACATGTTTGGATGATTCTGCTTTATGCTTGGTTGTCTAGACGTTTGTGAAAGACGTTAACACGTAGATGCTCAATAGGCAAGCAAGCATCGCTATGAGAAGCAATCTCTAATCTGTGTTAAATTTCTTCATACTGTCGGCATCGTTTGCTTTGATGTGACGCACAAGAAAGTGCATGGTGAAAAATGATGATGAAGCGAGGCTATGCTGTGTTTTCTAATAAATTGCTGCACTATTTGCTAGGTGTTTATTGCGTTTTCGGCGCAATTAGTTCTGCTTGGGCTAGAGACCGATATGTGATTGATAGCACACACAGCTATTCGGTGTTTGAATACCTGCATTGGGGATTATCGCTGCAACAAGGCCGCTTTGATAAGAATTCTGGTTCGATAGAATTTGATGCGGATAGGCGAACAGGCAAGGTACATTTAGTGATCGATGCGGCTTCTGTTAGTACTGGTAACAGTTTGTTCGACACTGCCATGCGCTCGGCGAGTTTCTTTGATGCGGATGCTTATCCGCAGATTAATTTTAAATCAGATAGTTTGGTCTTTGATGACGCT
>DLGN01000373.1:0-1328 GCA_002482715.1 Oxalobacteraceae bacterium UBA7693 | reverse complement strand
GTCTTTGATGACGCTGGCAAGGTGATTGCGATTGAAGGTGATTTGAGTATCAAGAATATTAGTAAAAAAGTGCGATTTGAATTGACGCATTTTCATTGCCGTTTTATGCCGCTGTATTTTAAAACTGCCTGCGGTGCCAATGGTTTTGCAAAAATTTTGCGCAGTGATTTTGAAATGGGCCGTTATGTGCCATTTGTCAGCGATGAAGTCACTTTGCGTTTTGCGATCGAGGCTATCAGGGAATAAACTGATTGCTTACTTTGATGTCTTTACTTTTTATCTGGAAAGTACAAGATCGCTACATGCAAATTACACTGCTGAATTTTAGTGCAGAGAAAAAATTAATGGAATTGACGTAGAGATTGATTGAGACGAATGCGTTGAATAATCTTGTCAACATTCCCCAAGATGCTACCATCTTCGCAAACGAAGTCCCAGGCTAAGCTACTGTGATGTTGATTCACGCCTTTGTTGGAAAACGTATCCCATTCATTGCGACGTGAGCTTGACCAACTGCCATCTGCACGACCAAACGCGAACAAACGTTTTTGATTACTGTCGCAACGTAAGCCTTCATAACTGACGTTCTTTGCTCCAGCTTGGCTGCTAGAAACCAGTGTGAAACGCAGGCTGCCGTCGGCGACAATGCTAATTGATTTGGTATCAATGAAAAAAACTTGGTTGGCATTGCTATAGAAGCGTAACAAATTTTCTGTCACAGGTGCTGCTGGCAAGCTTACCGGGCTATCAACCCATACTTTGGCAACCTTATCCTCTTCGTCTTGTGCATGTCCGAGTGCCGGCAATAGCATGTACGCAGACAAGCCCCACAAACAGCATAAACGCAATACCTGCTGCAAGCTAAGCTGTGAGAGTTTGGTGTTTGTGCGCGAGTACATAATCAGCTTTCTGTTTTTGGTGAGTCGTTCGCCGTGCCTGGAGTCGCAATTTCAGTGGTGATTTGAATTTCCATCTGCACTTCTATCTTGGTTTCAATTGCTGCACCTACCGTCATTTGATTTGCCGCATCGGTTTTGTTATCGGGATAACGACGTTTCTGATGATAAGACTTGCGCTGACTATCTTGACGATGAATGAAGCGAGATAGTTCTTGTAGCGCCATTTGATAAACGCCACGCTTGAATTCAATCACAGTATCTAGCGGTACCCAATAATCATGCCAACGCCAAGCGTCAAATTCTGGATGTGTACTAGCTCGTAAGTTCACATCACAATCACGACCTATCATGCGCAATAAAAACCAGATTTGTTTTTGACCACGATAGTGTCCACGAATTTCACGTTTAATGAAATGGTCGGGCACCTCG
>DLGN01000129.1:5173-6018 GCA_002482715.1 Oxalobacteraceae bacterium UBA7693 | reverse complement strand
CTGTTCCGCACCTGGACCGATGCCGACGCCATCATCGACTACATGGTCTTCGCCAAACAATACATCAGCGATTGCGAACAACGCTATGGCATAGAAGCGGTCGAGCTCTTAGTCGATTCTTGTCATGCCTTACAAAACTACGGTGTGGATCGCTACAAACGCCCCGCCAAAATATCCCTCGCCGAAGAAAAAGAAAGACAAGAAGAACGCGAGCGCTACTTACAATCGCAGGTCAATGATCTGTGGCGCACCGTGCCCCGGCGCGAAGATGTGGTCAGCGAAGAAGAAGTGCGCCGCTTCCCCGACGAGCCGCAAGAAAATCTGCTCTACTTCATAGAAAAATATTCGCCACTACTGCAACCGTGGGAAAGAGAAATCGTCCGCATCATCCGCAAGATTTCGCAATACTTTTATCCGCAAAGACAAACCCAAGTCATGAACGAAGGCTGGACGACGTTTTGGCATTACACGATTTTGTACCAACTATTTGAAGAAGGCATCGTCGGCGATGGCTTCATGATGGAGTTTTTACAAAGCCACACCAATGTCGTCTACCAACCGCCAGTCAGCAGCAAATACTACAACGGCATCAACCCCTACGCGCTAGGCTTTGCGATGATGAGCGACATCCGCCGCATTTGCGAACACCCGACCGAAGAAGACAGGCTTTGGTTCCCGGATATCGCCGGCGCAGACTGGCTAAAAACCCTGCACTTCGCCATGCGCAATTTCAAAGACGAAAGCTTCATTGCCCAATATCTGTCACCCAAACTAATACGCGATTTTCACTTCTTCGCGATCTTAGATGACGACAGCAAAAAGACTCTCAGCGTCTCCGCCATCCA
>DLGN01000129.1:0-5145 GCA_002482715.1 Oxalobacteraceae bacterium UBA7693 | reverse complement strand
CCATCCACGACGAAGCCGGCTACCACAGCATACGCCAACAACTCGCAGGCCAATACAATCTAGGCAATCGCGAACCAAACATTCAAGTCTGGTCAGTAGACCTACAAGGCGACCGTGCCCTCACCCTACGCCACAACCAATACTTACGTCGTCCGTTAAACAATCAAACTTCAGAAGTTTTAAAACACGTGGCACGGCTATGGGGATTTGACGTGTATCTGGAAACCGTGGATAGCAATAATCAGATTATTGCTACGCAGGAGTGTAAGTTGGAGAAACGTAAGGGACGGCGGGGGTGAGGGGCATAGAGTATGTACTTTTTTAGCTTAACAGCACTATAGGGCACAATTCCATTGCAGCCTATATTCAAACCGCAAAAAAGGATTCTTGGGTACAAATATTCGGCATCGTATCGCTAGAAGAGACTTGTCCAATTCGCTCGCCCAACAAAATAAAATTATCAATACTTGGCGGCGCTACGGCGGCAAATTCTAGGTCTGAGTTTGCAACTACGACACTACGAAGCTCCATGAGAAGTCTACCTAATGCATTAACTCCTTTTAATACATTTAAATCGATCGGTTTTGCCCCCCAAAAAGCATCTTTATCTGAATGCTCAACAATTGGAAAATCTCTCGTTTCCTTCAACAAAGAAGAAAACATCTCCAAATTTTGAACCAGTTTCACTCTCAGGCACCACTTCATAATTACTATTCGTTTTTTTTCCCAATCTGGTCTAGTTCTTTCACGAAAAGGTTTACCGACCATTTTCGCAGTCATTGGACTAGTTTGGAATATTATTTTTTGTTGAATTTCGGGATCATTTGGAAATCTACACGCTTGATAAAGAGCCTCTGCCGTTCGTATAGGAATGCCATTCACGCATAACGGGTATCCAGGAGCCATATTTGAAAGCCCCCCCCATTTATCTGAAGTTTTCTTAAATACCGCACATTCAGATCTTAAATAGACTCGAATATCATTCTCAACCAAACTAGATTCCATATGTTTTTCTTTGCAGCAAAGGATACCATTTACTAAACGGATGAGATGAGGAAGATTTAGGATCGCCCCACCAAAAAGCTAAAGGATTATTATTTGGACAGTTTCTAAAACTAAACACGGTAGAGCCGAACCCAAAACCTTTAAACGTCGAATAACCAAGTGGTTTTACAACTCCGCTGTTTTTAGACGAAAAGCCCATTATCTTTAGACCATATTTAAACATTATTTTTTCATACTGTTCTCTTCTCAATAATGAAAAAATTTTATTTTCCACAGAATTAGCTATTCGATATTTAGGCTCAAAAATTTCTCCTAAACGCCAATTAGTATACCCGTCCAAAGTAGTAATCGATTCGGTAGGCCAAAAAACTTCAGATAGATCCTTTCTAAATAACCGATTTTCCAAACGAAACTCAGTATACGATGCAAATTCAAATTTAACATTTTTTCCACAATTAGATGCAATTTTATTAAGCCTGCTTTCTACATCCCATTGCCCATACATAAACCAACCAATAGTTAAAATACAAATTCGACATTTGTAGGGTGCTGAATTCAATATCCAATCTTGCATATCAGAAAAAAGTCTGTTCCCCGAAAAAATAAAATCGTCTAAATATATAAATTCATCTGAACATTTCCCTACCAAATCATTTATCTTGTATCTCTTGCTTATAATACATTCCAAAATTTGGTTTAACTCATCCTGGCTATTTCCATTTTTTTGAATATCTAATAATGAAACCTTACTCCAATACGATGCCTTATCACCGACACAAACTACATCTGAATCAATTAAATCATTAATGAAGGCGATAAATTTATCTCGAGTAATATAATTAAGTTCTAATATTTTTAAAGTTTCGAGTAATACGATTTCCTGTTCGTCATTTTCAAACTGAGATATCCATGTCCTCACATGCTGTGAATCGTAAAGCCCAAACTCACCATTACGATAATCCGAAATTATCGCTGCGATTCTGTTAAAAATTTCTTCACTTAGCATATTAGTTCCTCAAGTTATATCGACAATACAGCCCCGTAGGTGCGATTAGCTTCGCGTAATCGCACGCATGTCAACCCTCATTTCCTGACCTACTCAAAACAACATGGTTAGCTACATTTTAAATCAGCTTCACAATTCAATTTCCCAAAATTTGGTTGCTCGACATATCGTTTCTTGCAAACTGTTTTCATTCGTGCGATTACGCAAGGCTAATCGCACCTACAATGAAATCAATCCGTGATGAAGTAGTTGCGAGCCTCACATCAATTACACCGCAACATCATAAAATTTTACCGATCAGTCATTGACTCCCCCAAACATAGCCTATGCCCAACAGATTTTTACCGCTCGGTAATTTTCACTTGATTTCCAAGATACACTGACCTATTATTTACCGATCGGTAACTATTCAGCCTCAACTACAAATCAAATGAATCTCAATCCAACAGAATCAGCTATCACTAGCGTAGAAGAGCTTGGCAAGATCGTACTCGCTACGCGCAAGTCGCAGGGACTTACGCAAGCGGATATCGCTGGCTTATCCAATTCTGGAAATCGGTTCATAGTCGATTTGGAGAAAGGTAAACCGACCTTACAAATGCAAAAAGCGCTGGAGGTGTTGGCACTTCTTGGACTGGAACTCGTGGTTCGCCCAAAAGACAGTAAATAGGACTAGCAATGGCATCTTCTTCTCTTCTTTCCGTCTATCTCGATAAGGAACACGTCGGCACTTTGCACCAGACAACACCATTAACGTTTGAGTATGAGGCTGACTGGTTAGTCGATGCAAATGTGCAAGCAATTGATCCCACGATTCCCCTACAAGCCGGAAAAATCAATAGCCACTACGTCCATGCTTTCTTTGAGAACCTTTTGCCGGAAGGTGATCAACGTAAGATTCTCAGCCTACGTCATCAGGTCACGAGCGTCTTTGGACTATTGGCTGCTGTCGGCGGAGATACGGCGGGTGCTGTCGTCATCTTGCCATTTGGAGAGAGACCACAAGAAACGCAATACCGCCCTATCACATGGGAGCAATTGCGGGATCAGTCCTACCATACCGATTCTGACCAAACTGGTGATGCTGACACAGAAGAAAGTTTGCCACGAAGGCTTTCCCTATCCGGTGCGCAATTTAAGATTTTAGTGTCGCTCGATACAAATGGTGCTCCGCTGCTCCCCTTGGGTAATNNGTAATAGCCCATCAACTCACATCATCAAACCTGACATTGTTCGCACTGATCTTAAAATTTTTGCCTCTGCCATCAATGAAACCATCATGATGCGAACCGCTTTGCACTGTGGATTGCCCACTGCTGAAGTGCTTTATGAACCGACCTTACATGCTTGCGCAGTCAAGCGCTATGACAGAGCGTTAAGAGAAGATGGTCGATTAATTCGCTTGGCACAAACTGACCTCTGCCAGCTCGCTGGCAAACCATCTGAGGTGAAATATGAAACTGACGGTGGGCCTGGATTTGTTGAGTGCTTCAAACTGGTTTCTCAATATAGCACCATGCCTGCCGTTGATCAGCGCAGCCTATTGAAGTGGCTCTTTTTTAATCTCTATACGGGCAACAATGACAGTCATGCCAAAAATCTAGCGCTGCTCAATACCAAATCAGGCCTGCGACTGGCACCCTTTTATGACTTAATGTGTACACGACTATATNNCTATATTCCGGACTTGGTCGGCATTTTGCGTTTCAAATTGGAGGGGAATATGAACCGGGAAACTTACATGCCGCGCATTTTGAAACGCTGGCCGCTGAACTAGGTATTACATTTAAATATCTAAAAAAAATCGCTGATGATCTCGCCAAGGTTTTACCTGGGGCATTCGATAAAGCGTGTTTGGAACTCGATCAAGATCTGGCAGCTAACGAAAGGACGCTGATTGAGCGATTAAAGCAAAAGACCAACTCGTTGACCAAGCAGATTCACGCTAGGTTAAACGCAGGACGCTAAGTTCGTCGTCACTTCTGCGCAGGCAGAAGTCTATCGTCGTTCCGTCGCTTAACAAATAACGCCACTGGGTTCCTGCCTTCGCAGGAACGACAAACATAGAGCACGATTAAGCGCACCTAAAAGGGATTTAGTGCGTGACGAATTGGTGTCACGCACAATCCCAAATCACGGTGCTTTGACCGTGGCAATTTCTGTTTCAAACAACCAAAGCATAGCCCGTCGATAAGTCTCCCCAATGGTCGCAGCATGCGTGCCGCCTTCTATTTTGATCAGGTTGACAGCCCAAGGCGCATCAGCGCGGGATGACCATGCTGTACCCCACTCTGTTGCATTACGCTGTCTTTGTTCGGTGTCGCGAGTGCCGGAAGCAATGGCAAGTTTCAAGTCTTTTCTATTGTGACTTGCTGCGGCTTCAAAAAATCGCGCACGACCTGGCGCTAAGGCTGGGTTGCTGGCGATGCGTGCCCAGAATAAATCGGGGTCTTCCAGCGCTGACCACAAGACAAAGTAACCTGCACGTGATTGTCCGACCAGTACACGTTTTGCGGTATAGGCGCGGAATTGATTTTCAATTTTTGGGATCAATTCTTTTTTCAGGAAATCTAGAAAGCGTGGTGCTCCGCCTTCATTTGGAGCGGCATCGATTGCGGGTGCTGAGAAATCGATGTCACGTTTGTTGATTATTGGATAGAAACTACCGTAGCTAATTCCAACAATAATCGCTTCGGGTAATTTTTCATCGTAGTGCAGGAAAAGATGAGTAGGTGCGAGTAGTGGAAACAAACTATCGCCATCCAGCACATACACCACAGGATAGGTCTTGGCATTGTTGGCTTGATAGTCCAGCGGAAGTCGTACATTGATATGAAAATCTCTGCCTACATAGGTCGATTTCATTTTGAAATAATCGCCTTGTAGTGAAGGCAGATGGCCGTAGTATTCCTTAGGATTTGCGATTGGTGTCGGCGCACTTATTTCGCTTGTGGATGTGCATGCGCTGATGAATATGCCGAAAACGAGGATGAGGAAGATTTTCATTGTTGGATTAGATTACAAGTTAAATGACGATTGATATTCTTTGATTGTAAAATTTTTTGTCGCTCTAAACCCATCCCCACCCTAACCCGCCCCTTGAAAGGGCCGGAACCTGATGTCTATTAGGTTTA
>DLGN01000143.1:3077-8535 GCA_002482715.1 Oxalobacteraceae bacterium UBA7693 | reverse complement strand
TTTGCCTTGTCTAGACAAGGCAAAGCAAAGTTATCAGAAATTTTGCTGAGCTTGATGAGCATCCCTGATGCGCGCACAGCTCAATGCGATGTTGTACTACCCGGGCAGAACTTGTTTCAGCCAAATCTCATTCGACACGTGGTCGAAAACGCAGGAGTCGGATCATGATAGTCGCTATTACTGATGTCGCTGGAAGCGCCAGAAAATCTATCTTGGCAGCCCTACTGAGCATGATGCAAAAACAGGCTGGTCGCCAGATCGTCTTGGTCGACAATGACCCACAACATTGGTCATTAAGGCTGGAAAAAAATCGCAATGATCATACGCAGTTCCCTCGTGTGGATGTAAGGGCGATTAGTGGAAAAGGAATGCAGCCAGAACTCGAAAATTTAGGGTGTCGCTTTCAGGACATTGTGATCGACACTGAATCGCGTGATTCTATGGGCACACGCGCCGCATTGGACGCAGCGGATAAAGCAATTGTGGTCGTGGATGGGGCGCAACTCGATAGCGATAAGTGCGATCAATTGATTAGACGCCTGATGATGGCCAGAATTGATAATCCTCTGTTGCGTATTGTGCTGGTGTTGGACAATACAGATAAGTTGGTGCAGGGCGCCATGGCGCGCGTTCATCATTGCCTCACCGCCTTAGCGCCGATCAAACTATGTAAGTTAACACTGTCAACTTTGGTCCTCTCTGATCACTCTGATCTCTCTGATGCTGGAGTGATTTCAGCTTCTACGGCAAAGATCAACGCTGCACAGCAAAATGACTTGCAGGTTTTGTGGCAAGAGGTGTTTGCAATGCCTAAATCCGCCTGACTATGATGGAATATCCGTTCATTTCAACTTTATTACTCTTGATGTTGATTCTGAGTCCGGTTGGCTATTTGTTCATGCTGTTCGATGCGAACCGGGCCGTTGATAGAGTACAAAGGCGACGCTTCTTGTTGATGTCTGGATCAGCGGTGTTATTGCTGCTTACCGGTGCTATTTTTCTTGGTCAAATGATGTGGAGTTGGTTCTCGATCTCTTTCGCAGAAAGGCAATTGAGTTTCGGCATTGTGCTACTAATTCTCGCAGCGAGCATGATTTTTGCAAAGTATCGACGGCCACCAAATGGGACAGACCGTGTCGCCTACCAAGCCTATTTTTGGCAATTGTCGATTCTAATTGCACCTGTGGTAGTCGTGAACGTCGTGCTACTTAGTGCGAATCAAACTGGACACGGCTCCGCGATTTTCTTTGCGTGTGCTTGTGTGCTCCATTTTTTCTGTGTGGTCGTGTCGTTTTGTGATCGGCATGTCTCCGGCAAAAATTTTCATTTCGCCATGTTAGCGATGCAAAAATTGATCGGATTGTTACTGGCGATTGTTGCTGTCGAAAAAATGATTGGTGGCGTAAGACAGTACGCCACTTTAAGTTGAAAATTGAAAATCGTATGATACTCACCATCAGTTCTCAAGATACGGATCTATCTGATTCTATTGCGGTCGCATTGGCCAATCGTCGTGCCGATGCCGGACGTAATGTCTTACTACTTTGTAAAAAAAATTTAGATAAATCTTCTTCTGCGCGAATCGAAAAAAATGTAGCGAATCGTGGAAAATTGGTAAGCAGTTCAAATTGGCTGGCGACCGAAATGAAAGCGGGTGCTAAACCGCGTGACCTCTCTGATTATGAAGTGGTGAAGGAGTTAGCATCTGCTTTCAATCAACATCGCGATTTCGTCATTGATATGCCTAGCCTTGACGATATCGAGGCTTCGTCCTTATTGGTGTTGAGTGATTTTGTGCTGTTCGTCATACAGGCATCCACATGGAGTCTGCTACGACAAAATACATTGATTCAACAATTGAAGGTCGCCCGTTCATGCAAACTATCTTTGCCTATACTTATGGTCGTTGATGAGCAAGATACAGCAGCGGGTCAGGCGCTCACCAAAGTGTTGAATGCACAAATTCCAGATCTGCACTTGATTGGTTTATCGCATATGCGTGAGATGTCGATCTCGGCGTTGTATCGGTTTGTTTACCTTAGAAGCGTGTAAGGATGCCCTACACGCTCGGTGCGCAGGCATCAGCACAAAGTCTGAGCAGAATTGACGAGCTTTCTAAGTTAAGCGCCGCTTTGTAGCACATAGTTTTTTTGGGGCATTGTCAGAGCCAACCCGATTTTCGGAAGCGATAGTACAGATACGCACAAACACTGATCATGCCACCTAGCGCGGTAGGATAGCCATATTCCCATTTGAGTTCTGGCATGTGTTCGAAATTCATACCCCAGATACCCGCAAATGCGGTTGCGACCGCAAAGATCGCTGCCCAAGCCGCTAATCGTTTATTCACTTCACCTTCGTCAATATTGACCAAGGACAAGCTCACTTGTATCGCAGTGCTAATCGTGTCTCGAATTGATTCTATGGAGGTATTAATCCGATACAGATGATCGTGGACATCGCGGAAATATTCTTGCGTGCCGACACAGATTGGAGGAACCCGACCACCGTCGAGCTTGCCTACCGCTTCCAAGAGCGGCGCAACGGCATGCTTGAGCAGCATGGCTTTGCGCTTGAGTTGATATAGCTGTTCGACATTGAGTCTTTGTGATCCCTTGGTGAAAATGTTTTCTTCGATCACCTCGAGTTCCAATTCAAGTGCGTCGACCACGGGAAAATAACGATCCACCACGGCATCCATGAGGGCATATAGCACAAAGGCAGAGCCCTTCATCAAGTGATGTGGCTCAAGCTCGCAACGCGCCCGCACGCCGAGAAAACCTTGCTGGCAGCGGTTACGGGTCGAAAGCACATAATTTTCACCGACGAAAATATCAACCTCGCCTATTGATAGTTCACCATTGATGATTTCGACGGTCTGCATGACGGTGAACAGGGAGTTTCCATATTCTTCGATTTTGGGGCGTTGATGACCTTTCATCGCGTCTTCAACCGCTAATTCATGCAGGCCGAATTCATCTTGCATCTGCGTAAGTTCGGCAGTCTCCGCATCTTTTAAGGCGACCCAGACAAAGCAATCGTCACGTTGAACGTAGTCGCTGATATCTTCTACCAAAATGTCGGCGAGTTTTTTACCTTCTTGATAGGCGACGCAATTGATTAGCATAAGTGAGTTTATCCAATTGTAATGATCTGATGAAGTTGCGTGGCCTGTCTTCTACGATGTAGTTCAATAGCGTTGGCAGATTTTTTCTTGCTTGACTTTACCAAGCTAGAATTGTAATCGAGGAGAACGTGGCCCGTGTCTTCTTTAAGTGGTGAATCTCAAAGTGGTGAATTCAGTAGGTTTTTGAACTAAGTTACGAAGTTGTTGAAATGCAAGGTGAGAATACCAGTTGCACAACATAAACACCTGATTGTGGGCAATATTTTTATGAAAATGGATAGAAACCTGCGCTTCACCTTTAGAATCGCTGATTGAATGCTTGTCTACCGACCTTTTCTCTGATTTTTGAACTTCGATGACCAAAGCCATACTCTCTAATCTGCAATTTAAGATCTTGATGCTGACACTGGTTTTGGTGTTTGGTGTGCTGGATTTTTGGGCGAGTAGTTATTGGCAACGCAGTGCTGCGCCAAATATCGCGGCGGAACTTGGTGTTACTTTTTCTGCGCCAGATCGCCAATATCGTTTGCCGATTGAGCATCTAAAACTTGATTCTCCCTTGTATAAAGCGGGTGCCCGGGTCGGAGATCACCTTGTGTTTGATCATATCGGCGATGAATCTCGCTTATTGGCGATGGATGATCAGATCAGTTTGCGTTGGTATCGAGCCAATGAGCCGACTGATCGTGGACAGCATTTGCTCGTACAGCCTATTCCTAAAAATTTACGCCATGCTGAAATCTGGCTGGCGATTACGCTGACTCAATTTGCGACCACATTTATTGCGCTGTTTATTATCAGTATGTTGGTCTGGCAGCATACCAATAGCGTTCCGATGCGCGTCTTGGCAATTGCGATGCTGGCCATTATCCCGGACACTTTTATTCCATATTTACCCGGCGGTGCACTTCAGGATTTCTTGACGCTGTACGTATTCCCGATCGAGCTATTTGTGGGCTATGTTTTCTTTACCTATTTTTGTCTGATCTTTCCAGAGAGCCGACCACATTGGCGTTTGCGTTCAGTTCGTCTGTTGTTTTACGCCTATGTGGTGTGCTTTGCTAGCTACATTTTCTGTCATATTTTCTTGAAGCTAGGCATGCTTCCTTGGGAGCTTAGGGAATGGTTGAATTTGCGATTGTGGCGACGCGCACTCGCGATTACCTCGGTTATTTTTTCATTGGGCGCTTTGGTAATCTCGTGGCGGGTGAGTAGCGGTATTACTCGTCAGCGTTTGGCGTGGATAGGTTTTTGCATGGGCAATATTTATGCGATTTACTTATTTCACAATCTGTTCCGCATCGTTGATGAAGAGCTGGCGCTGGCTTATGTTGAATCGTTTAATTCTTCCATTATTTTTTTGGCGTATGGTGGTCTTGGTTACGCACTATTGCGAAATCGGCTGTTTGATTTTAGTTTTGCGCTGAACCGTTTTAGCGTGTACGGCTTATTGACATTTGGTCTGCTGGCTTGCCTCGCACTGATGCAGCTCTTAATTGCGCCTTATTTGGTATTGGATACACGTTGGAAGACGCTGACGTTTGATGTAATTTGTGGCTCAGTCTTATTAGCGCTCTACAATCCTTGGCGCGAATTTGCCGAACGCTTAGTCCGTACTTGGTTGTACCCAAAATGGCGTGCTCAGCAAGAAGCTTTGCAAATTGCTGTCGCGAATGCGGCGGATATGCAAGGTCAGGATCAATTGGTGGAACATTACATCGGTGCGTTCAACGCCTACACAGGTGGCGCACAAAGTGCAATTTATACTTATCATGAAGGTTTTTGCAGAAAAATCGGGGGCGATTTTCTGGCTGCTCCAGATAAAGTTTATGCATTAGGTGGCGATCTGGCGCGAATTTTGCGATCAAGATTACCACTTTCTTTGGTTCATATAGCAGGCGAAAATTCTTTGGTGGTGCCATTTACCCATCGCGGCAATTTAACTGGCATGTTGTTGGTGGGCGGCAAACCAGATTTTAATCAATATCGCCCGGATGAAGTTCGTACTATCACTGAAACGGCCGCCTTGTTAGATCAGGATTTACAGGCAGAAGCGCAGCGTTCACATCAACGTATGTTGGCCGAAAAAATGGCAGCAGAGTTGCATGCACGCGAGGCTGCGGAACTAGCGAATCAGGCGAAGAGTTCTTTCTTAGCGACGATGAGTCATGAAATTCGCACGCCGATGAATGCGATTATTGGTTTGGCGTATTTATCTTTACGAACCGAATTGAGCGCAAGGCAGAGAGATTATCTAAACAAAATTCATGATGCGGGTAATGCTCTGTTAGGCATCATCAATAGCATTTTAGATTTTTCAAAAATTGAAGC
>DLGN01000143.1:0-3005 GCA_002482715.1 Oxalobacteraceae bacterium UBA7693 | reverse complement strand
AACCACCGTGACGGCACAGAAAGCCCATGAAAAAGGATTATTGTTAAGGTTTGATGTCGCCGACAATGTGCCACGTTTTTTAGTTGGCGATGCTTTGCGATTGGGACAAGTGTTGGTGAATTTGGTCAATAATGCGATTAAATTTACAGAACGCGGTGAAGTCTGTTTATCTGTGACCTTGCGACACACTGACGGTAGGGAGTTAGGACGTAATTTAGAACTAGACTTTTCGGTCAAAGACACTGGTATTGGCATGACTGAAGATCAGGTCAGGCGCTTGTTTTCAGCATTCACGCAAGCAGATAGCTCCACTAGTCGTAAATTCGGCGGCACTGGTTTGGGGCTATCGATTTCGCATCAATTAGTGGAATTGTTGGGTGGCAAGATCACCGCGCAAAGTGAATTCGGCGTGGGTTCTTGCTTTCAATTTAGCTTACCATTTGAGGTGTGTAGTGCGACTACTTTATCGCAAGTGGGGACATGTATATCGAGTGTGCAACATCACTACACGGCTACGTTGATTTTGTTGGTTGAAGACAATGAAATCAATCAACAAATCGCTGTCGAGTTATTAGCCACTGTAGGGATTCAGGTAGAAGTAGCTGCGAGTGGACACGATGCGCTCTATCGTCTCGAACAAACCGATGCGCAACGCTTCGATTTAATTCTGATGGACTTGGAAATGCCAGGTATGGATGGTCACCAGGCGACACAACTTATCCGGCAACAACCCGCGTTTAACGCCGTTCCTATCATCGCAATGACGGCCCATGCGATGGCCGATGTACGGCAACGTTGTATGGATGAAGGGATGCAAGATTTTCTGGCAAAGCCAGTGCAACCGGGAGCCTTGTTTTCAACTTTGGCACGCTGGTTGGAGCATAAGATTAGCCCGGTTGTTCATCCTGATCTCAGTTATTCATCCGATGCTCCAGAGATTGCGTCGGTACAGCAAGCGCCGACCGCCTACCTGAGTTATGCAGATTTAGCTGAGCGTTTTGACTTTCATCGTTTGACGCAGATTGATAGTCATCAGGGCTTAAGCCTGATGATGGGGAAACGTGATTTGTATCTCAAAGTGTTGACGCGCTTTTGTGAAGGGCAAGCAAATACCGGACAACAGTTGCAGCAGGCACTGGCGGCAGAAGATTTTACGCAGGCACATTTAGTCGTGCATACCCTCAAGGGCTTGGCCGGCAGCATAGGTGCACAACAAGTGCAGGCAGATGCGGTGCAATTGGAAATCGCTTTACAACTAGCGCAACAAGAACACGATGTTGGCAATCGATGCCATTTGCTAGGGGAAAAATTGGACAGCTCTTTGCGTCAGTTGTTGACTGAGTTGAAGCTGCAATTGCCAACTGGGTTTCAGCCATCGGTTACGGCAAATACAGTGATGCCGCTAGATGATCAGGATGCGCGCTCCAAGTTGGATCAATTAAGTTTATTACTGAGCGACTTTAGCGGCGACTGCCCGCAATATTTCGAAGAGCATCGGGGATTGTTGTTGCAGATTTTGGATGAAGTATCACTAGCGAAAATAGAACAATACATTGAACAGTATGCCTATGATGATGCCTTGTTTGTTATTCGTGAGGCAAATTGAAACAGAACTATCACTTTTATTGATAGCGTAATTGTGGAATTGTATTTCCCAAAAATCCGAACTGCGATTAAACTCAGACTCGCTGTTTGAACTTCGGCTCATTGGAACAAATTAAGTGAATTCAGTTCGGAAGATCCGCCTGTTTTGCGCAAATTCTATGAATTCATTTTAATGATATTAAGTTCACATCGTTAAAATTTCTCTTCACCTTGACGTAATAATTGATGACTCTACCTCCCTCGGTTTCACCGGTTCTGGCAACTACTTCAGCCGCTAATGTATCTAGCTCGCCAAAGCTTGCATCTGGAAGTTACAGTGCGCGTAGTCAGGCGATTGAACCATTTCATGTTATGGCCTTATTGGCACGTGCAAACGAGTTGCAAGCGAGTGGGCATGATGTCATTCATCTAGAGATTGGTGAACCCGATTTCGTTACGGCGGCACCGATTATTCAGGCGGGGCAGGCAGCACTGGCCGCGGGCCACACCCGCTATACCGCAGCGCGTGGATTACCGCAATTGCGCGAGGCAATTAGTGGATTTTATCAACAGCGTTACGGTGTGCAAGTTGATCCTCGCCGCATCTTAATTACACCCGGTGGTTCTGGTGCATTACTGTTAGCCACCAGTTTATTGGTGGATCCGGGTAAGCACTGGTTGATGGCAGACCCAGGCTATCCTTGCAACCGACATTTTTTGCGTTTGATTGAAGCCTCCGCACAATTGGTGCCAGCTGGACCTGAAGTGCGTTATCAATTGACACCAGAATTAGTGGATCAGTGTTGGCAGGCCGATACCGTTGGTGCATTGATTGCCTCGCCTGCCAATCCAACCGGAACGTTGTTGAAGAGAGAAGAATTAGCAGCGCTATCGGCGGCGGTGCGTGCACGTGGCGGACATCTTGTAGTTGATGAAATTTATCATGGACTAACTTATGGCGTTGATGCCGCAAGTGTGTTGGAAGTTGATAACGAAGCATTTGTGCTCAATAGTTTTTCCAAGTATTTCGGCATGACAGGTTGGCGACTTGGCTGGTTGCTTGCACCGGAAGCCGCGGTGAGTGAACTAGAGAAATTAGCGCAAAACTTATACATTAGTGCACCAAGCGTCGCGCAATATGCCGCTTTAGCATGCTTTGAACCTGCCAGTATTGCGATATTTGAAGAGCGTCGTCACGCATTTGCTCGTCGCCGTGATTTCTTGTTGCCAGCGTTGCAAGAATTGGGTTTTAAGATCGCTGTGGAGCCAGAAGGTGCATTTTACTTATATGCAGATATTAGCGAGTTTGGTGGCGATGCCTATGCTTTTTGTCAGCATTTTTTAGAAACTGAATATGTTGCCTTTACGCCGGGATTAGATTTCGGCAAATATCAGGCGCAGCAGCACGTGCGTTTTGCATA
>DLGN01000045.1:3682-5671 GCA_002482715.1 Oxalobacteraceae bacterium UBA7693 | reverse complement strand
GCTAAGTGCTTTATGATATCGGGTTTTAGAGCTTAGTAAGAAATTTCTGTTATCTTATCTGAAGTTTCTTGGTTCGACATTTTTGCTTGAAAATTTGAGGTAGTTTATGCGATTCACCCGGTTTACAAAAAGTCCTAGTCAATTTGCCTTGTTATCTGTGACATCCTTGTTGGTGTTGCTATCTGGTTGTGCAACTCAAAAAACAGAAATTGCAGAAGCGGATGCGAACGCGGTTAAGGGAACACAAATCGTTAAGCCAACAGGTGTTGGAAAACTATTTGGTTTGATTTCACCTTATCGTATCTCTATTCAGCAAGGTAATTTTGTTTCGCAAGAGATGGTTTCTCAATTAAAAGAAGGCATGACGCGTGAGCAGGTGCGATTCTTATTGGGCACTGCGCTATTGACCGATATGTTTCACGAAGATCGTTGGGATTATCCGTTCCGTATGTTAAAGCCTGACGGCGAAGTGATCTCAAGCCGCTTGGCGATTTTCTTTAAAGATAATACTGTGGCGCGCTTCGAAGGCGGCAATTTGCCAACAGAAAAAGAATATCTTGCGCATATCACCAGTTCTGCGATTACCTCGCGCAACGAATCGATGCCAACTGAAGAAACTCCTAAGAAAAAATAAGCCGAGTTAAATTATGTCTAGTATGAAAATCGCTGTGGCCGGTGCTTCTGGTCGCATGGGTAAAATGTTGATTGAAACGATTGCCGCTGCAGATGATGCGGTTTTGGCAGGTGCTTTGGATGTCCCGCAATCCGTGTTTTTGGGTACGGATGCAGGTTTGTCTTTAGGTAAAGTAACCGGTGTCAATATTGAAGCAGATTTTGCAAAAGCACTTGCAGATGCTGATTATTTGATCGACTTTACTCGTCCTGAAGGAACATTGGAACATCTGAAATATTGTGCCGAACAGGGCATTAAGATGATTATCGGCACCACGGGTTTTGATGATGCAGGCAAGGCTGCAATCGTTGAAGCAGCAAAGAAGACGGCAATTATGTTTTCGCCAAATATGAGTGTCGGTGTCAACGTGACGATGAAGCTATTAGAAATGGCTGCTAAGAGTTTTTCACATGGTTACGATATCGAAATCATTGAGGCGCACCATCGCCATAAAATCGATGCACCGTCTGGTACCGCGCTTAAAATGGGCGAAGTGATTGCCGATACTTTAGGGCGTGATTTGAAAGAAGTTGGCGTATTTTCACGTGAAGGTGTGACTGGCGAGCGTGATCCATCTTCCATTGGTTTTGCGACTATACGCGGCGGTGATATTGTTGGTGATCACACAGTCTTGTTTGCTGGGATTGGTGAACGCGTTGAAATTACGCATAAATCATCTAGCCGCGTCACTTATGCCCATGGTAGCTTGCGCGCTGCACGCTTTTTGGCGGATAAACAAACCGGTTTGTTTGATATGTACGACGTGCTGGGTTTGAATTAAATTAAGTCTGGGATAGAGATTCGCTTATGCCGATTACGCTTAGCCAATATTGGATGCAATTAGACGATTTAGGTCGTGCAGTTGCAGTGTTTCTGATTCTAATGTCGCTGGTGAGCTGGTTCACGATTTTTTCTAAGGCCTGGTCTTTCTGGCGCATCCGGCGCAGCACGAATGCGCTACATGTATTTTGGAATGCACCAACGATAGAAGATGCGGTCACTTTGCTTGATGCACTTGATGTTGAAAATATTTATACGCCCTTGGCCAAACAAGGCTTGATTGCAGCCAATCCACAAAGCAGGGCGAAATCGATTATGGCAAAAACCGATGCCACCGATGTGATGACGCGCGTATTGCGAGAAGAGCTGAATCGCGTGACAGTACGTTTGGAATCGGGCTTAACCTTGCTTGCTTCGGTTGGTGCGACCGCGCCTTTCGTTGGGTTGCTGGGAACTGTTTGGGGCATTTATCATGCGCTGACTGCAGTCTCAGGTTCGACCGCGATACAAATTGATCTGGTTGCAGGGCCAGTAGG
>DLGN01000045.1:0-3673 GCA_002482715.1 Oxalobacteraceae bacterium UBA7693 | reverse complement strand
AGGTGAAGCGCTAGTGATGACGGGCTTGGGTTTGATTGTAGCGATTCCTGCCGTGCTTGCCTACAATGCCTTCAATCGTATTAATCGCATCACCTTTGCTGAGTTAGACGGCTTCGCTTTTGATTTGCATGCCCATTTAACCAAAACCAATTAAGTTAATCTCATGGGATTTGGTCAATTTAAAAGTTTAGGTGGACGATCCGGCAAGCCTATGTTGGCGATGTCGGATATCAACGTTACTCCTATGGTCGATGTGATGTTGGTTCTGCTCGTAATCTTTATTATCGCGGCGCCCTTACTAAATCACGCGATACGTTTAGATTTACCGCAAGCAGAAGCGCAAGCGATACCGCAAGATGTCAAGACGATTACTTTGTCTTTTAATGCGGATGGCAAATTATTTTGGGATACAGAACAAGTCTTGATCGATGACGTCGGTCAACGATTTGCCTTAAGTGCAAAGCAAAAGCCGCAACCGGAAATTTTATTACGCGCCGATAAATCGACGCGTTTTGAGTTGATTGCGCAAGTGATGTCCGCAGCACAAAGTCATGGCTTGAATAAAATAGGTTTTGCCACTGAATCAAAGTCAGCAAGCTCAGCCTCCAAATCTTCCTCGCCTATATCGTCAAATCTGCTTAAAAAGTAAGATCAAGCGGGCTTTTTCTCGGCGTATTTCCTCAAATAACAGCGCTTTAGCCTTATAATCTAAGGTTCTAGTAAGCATCGCATTTCCCCAAATTTCATTTATTTCTTCAATAGAATCGTCATGCAAGAAAAATATAGCCCAGCAGAAGTTGAACAAGCCGCCCAGCAACATTGGACAGCGTCGAATGCGTTTAAAACCGTAGAAAACGATCCACGTTTCCCAAAAGGCAAATACTACGCCTGTTCCATGTTGCCATACCCATCCGGCAAGCTGCACATGGGGCACGTGCGTAATTACACAATCAACGATATGTTGGCGCGTCAATTGCGGATGAAGGGTTACAACGTCTTGATGCCTATGGGCTGGGATGCGTTTGGCTTGCCAGCGGAAAATGCGGCGATTGCCTACAAAAAATCGCCAGCGGAATGGACTTACGCGAATATCGAAGACATGAAATCACAAATGCAGCCTTTGGGTTTGGCATTTGACTGGTCACGCGAAGTCGCGACTTGTGACCCAGATTACTATCGTTGGAATCAGTGGTTGTTTTTGAAGATGCTGGAAAAAGGCGTCGCCTACAAAAAAACGCAAGTCGTGAACTGGGACCCGGTTGATCAAACCGTCTTGGCGAATGAGCAGGTGATTGATGGCAAAGGTTGGCGTTCAGGCGCCGTAGTTGAAAAACGCGAAATTCCGGGCTATTACTTCGGTATTACGCAATACGCAGAAGAGCTTTTGTCCAGCATCGATCAACTCGATGGCTGGCCAGATCAGGTGCGCACGATGCAGCGTAACTGGATCGGCAAGAGCGAAGGCGTGCGTTTTGCATTCAGTCATGAGATTAAAGATGAAACTGGTGCCTTGGTACAAGATGGCAAAATGTATGTCTTCACCACGCGTCCTGACACGATTATGGGCGTCACTTTCTGCGCAGTCGCGGCAGAACATCCACTCGCCACAGTCGCTGCAAAAAACAATTCTAAGTTAGCCGCATTCATTGAAGAATGCAAAGCTGGTGGCACGACCGAAGCTGAAATGGCAACCAAAGAAAAAGAAGGATTGCCTACAGGTTTATTTGTCACCCATCCTTTGACTGGCGAACGGGTTGAAGTCTGGGTTGGTAATTATGTTTTGATGACGTATGGCGACGGCGCAGTGATGGGTGTGCCTGCCCATGATGAACGTGATTTTGCGTTTGCGAAAAAGTACAACATCGCGATCAAACAAGTAGTTGCGGTTGAGGGCGAAAGCTTCACGACCGATGCTTGGGCCGAATGGTATGGCGACAAACAAAAATGCGTGACGGTGAATTCCGGCAAATACGATGGCTTGAGCTACAAAGCAGCAGTCGATGCAGTTGCTACAGACCTCGTCGCCAAAGGCGTAGGCGAAAAGAAAACCACCTGGCGTTTGCGCGACTGGGGTATTTCTCGTCAACGTTATTGGGGCACGCCTATCCCTATCATTCATTGCGATGATTGCGGCGATGTGCCAGTGCCTTACGAAGATTTGCCAGTGGTATTGCCCACCGAATGCATTCCCGATGGTTCCGGCAATCCATTAAAAACGCATGCGGCTTTCTTAAACGTGCCTTGCCCGAAATGTGGCAAGCCAGCGCACCGTGAAACTGACACTATGGATACCTTTGTCGATTCAAGCTGGTACTTCATGCGCTACACCTGTCCAGACGCGACGAAGATGGTCGATGAGCGCAATGATTACTGGATGGCGATGGATCAATACATCGGCGGTGTTGAACATGCGGTTCTGCATTTGCTGTACGCACGTTTCTGGACTAAAGCCATGCGCGATATGGGCTTGGTCAAAATTGATGAGCCATTTAAAAACTTGTTCACGCAAGGTATGTTGCTTAACGAGTCTTACTATCGTGAAGAAGCGAGCGGTAAAAAGATTTGGTTCTATCCAAACGAAGTCGAAGTGCAACATGATGAAAAAGGTCGTCCGATTTCAGCTAGCTTGAAGAGCGATGGTCAGCCTGTGCAAATGGGCGGAATCGAGAAAATGTCCAAGTCCAAAAATAACGTGGTTGAACCAAAAGACATCATCAGCCAGTTTGGCGCAGATACGGCGCGCTTGTTCACGATGTTTGCAGGTCCGCCAGATCAAAGTGCTGCGTGGAGCAGTAGTGGTGTGGAAGGTGCATCACGTTACTTGCGCCGTCTGTGGGCAACAGCCTTGAAGTTTTCATCAAGCATTGCAGCTGGTGTAACACCAGCAGCGAATTATGCGGCGGATGTGAAAGCATTGCGCTTTGAAGTACACAGCACGCTGAAACAAATCGATAGCGATTACGACCGTTTGCAATACAACACGGTGGTATCTGGCGCGATGAAATTGTTGAACACAATTGAATCGTTCAAATCAGAAGCAGAAGGTTCTGCCGCAGCGGTACGCGAAGCCTTCGGCATTTTGTTACGCGGCTTGTATCCAGTCTGTCCGCACATTACGCATGCTTTGTGGAATGAACTTGGCTACACCAAAGACTTAGGCGGCATCATCGATGCACCTTGGCCACAAGTTGATGCAGCCGCTTTGGTGCAAGATGAAATCGAATTGATGGTGCAAGTGAACGGCAAATTGCGCGGTAGTATCAAGGTTGCGAAAGATGCTGATAAAGCGACTATCGAAGCGGCTGCTGTGGCGAATGAAAGTGCAGCACGTTTTATTGAAGGTGCACCGAAGAAGATTATTGTTGTGCCGGGTAAATTGGTGAATATTGTTGTTTGATTTTGAGTAGTTTTTTGTAGGGCGGGTGGAACCCGCGCTGCTCAAGTGCTCTGAGAGCTGGCGGCGCGGGTTGCACCAGCCCTACATTATCATTGTTAGAACAAAGTGAAAGACTCCATGAACGTTCATCGTTTTCTAAAATTAGTTCTCTATGTCGCATTCGTTGCGGGTATCAGCGCTTGTGGCTTTGCTCTGCGCGGCGCAGTGGCATTTCCTTTTCAAAGTATTTACGTAGGCCTACCAGAAAGCTCAGCCTTAGGCAGTGAGCTTAAACGT
>DLGN01000109.1 GCA_002482715.1 Oxalobacteraceae bacterium UBA7693 | reverse complement strand
GACGCGATCAATAAGCCTTTCGCATCGTAAGGATTGGAAGGCATCACGGTGCGAAAGGCTTATTGATCGCGTCGATAGAGAATAATGATCCCGTCATTTTCTTAGAACCTAAACGTATCTATAACGGTCCATTTAATGGTCACCATGATCAACCGGTTGTTCCTTGGTCTAAGCATCCTATGGGCGATGTGCCTGAAGGTTATTACACCGTGCCATTAGAATCTGCATCTGTGTTCCGCGAAGGCAAAGATCTGACCGTGCTGACTTATGGCACCATGGTTTGGGTATCCGAAGCAGCGGCGGCAGAAAGTGGTGTCGATGCCGAGATCATCGATTTGCGTAGTATTTGGCCTTTGGATTTGCCGACCATTTTAGCTTCGGTAAAAAAGACTGGCCGTTGTGTGGTCGTGCATGAAGCGACTCGCACCAGCGGCTTTGGTGCTGAACTGACTGCGCTAGTACAAGAGCATTGTTTCTACCATCTCGAAGCGCCTATCGAGCGCGTAACAGGCTGGGATACGCCCTACCCGCATGCGCAAGAGTGGGATTACTTCCCTGGTCCAGCCCGCGTTGGTGCGGCATTTAAACGTGCGATGGAGAAATAAGATGGGTATTCATGTCATTAAAATGCCGGACATCGGCGAAGGTATTGCAGAAGTTGAGTTGGTCGCGTGGAATGTTAAAGTCGGCGACATGATCACTGAAGATCAAGTCATGGCCGATGTGATGACAGACAAAGCCACAATCGAAATTCCTAGTCCTGTGCATGGCAAGGTCATTGCGCTTGGTGGTGCTGCTGGTCAAGTGATGGCGGTTGGTTCGGAGTTGATTCGTATTGAAGTTGAAGGTGCGGGCAATGTGGATGCGAATGCAGCCGCTGCGGCACCTACGCCTGCTCCTGCTCCTGCTCCTGCAAAAGCGGAACCAGTTGCAACCGCGCCTGCGTCAGTTGTGGAGAAGCCAGCCGCTCCAACACCAGCAAAAGCGCCTGTCGCGGCAGCAGCCACTTCGGCAGCAAAAACCAGCAGCAGCGTTCCAAGCGCTGCACGCGCCAATGGTGAAAAACCTATCGCCTCGCCCGCAGTACGTCGTCGCGCCTGGGATCTTGGCGTGGAATTGCAATTCGTTCCTGGCACGGGCGCAGCGGGTCGTATCACGCAAGACGACTTAGATGCCTATGTCGCTCGTGGTTCCGCACCTATCGCTTCTGGCGGTAACAGCTATCGCGAACTGCACGAAGAAACCGCGATTCCCGTCATCGGCCTGCGTCGCAAAATCGCGCAAAAAATGCAGGATGCCAAACGTCGTATTCCGCATTTCTCTTACGTCGAAGAAGTCGATGTCACCGAACTCGAAGCGCTGCGTACACAGCTCAATCAGAAATGGGGCAAAGAGCGCGGCAAGCTGAGCTTGTTGCCGTTATTGATGCGAGCGGTCGTATTAGCGGTACGAGACTATCCGCAAATCAATGCCCGTTACGATGATGAAGCTGGCGTAGTCACACAATTTGCCGCCGTCCATTTAGGCATTGCGGCGCAAACCCCAGCGGGCTTGATGGTGCCGGTCGTACGCCACGCCGAAGCACGCGACTTGTGGGGCAATGCGAACGAAATGGGAAGACTGGCCGAAGCCGCACGTATCGGAAAAGCGACGCGTGAAGAATTGTCGGGTTCAACGATCACGATTTCCAGTCTGGGTGCTTTAGGCGGCATCGTGTCGACACCGGTCATCAATTCACCTGAGGTAGCGATTATCGGCGTGAACAAAATGGTAGAACGTCCAATGATACGCAATGGTCAAGTGGTCGCTCGTAAGATGATGAACCTGTCTTCCTCGTTTGATCATCGCGTCGTTGATGGCATGGATGCGGCGCAGTTTATTCAGACCATACGCGGGTATTTGGAATGTCCTGCTACGCTGTTTATTGAGTAAGACTGCTGCGTATATCCAAAGTTACCGCAACAGTTTTGATGTCATTCCTGCGTAGGCAGGAATCCAGCGTCGTTGGTTGAATAACGAAAGCCACTGGGCTCCTGCCTGCGCAGGAGCGACGTCTCAATGTTGATACGTTGATTTTGACTTCATCCCTATTTTAGAAGACGTTCAAGAACTGCTTCAAGGAACAAAAATGCAAACACAAACCACAACCCTAGTCGTCATCGGCGGTGGCCCAGGCGGTTACATCGCCGCCATTCGCGCCGCGCAATTGGGTATCGCCACGATCTTGATCGAAGGCGATCAACTCGGCGGCACTTGCCTTAACATCGGCTGTATTCCATCCAAAGCGCTCATCCATGCTGCCGAGGAATTTGAAAAAGCCAAGCATTACTCACACGGCTCATCCATCGGCATACAGGTCAGCGATCCCAGCATCAATATCGCGCAAACCGTTAGCTGGAAAGACGGCATCGTCAAACGCTTAACCACAGGCGTTGGCGCGTTATTGAAAAAGAATGGAGCACAAGTCATCAAAGGCTGGGCGCAGATTCTCGATGGCAAAACTGTGGCCATCATGCAAGACGGCAAAGAAGTCGCACGCATCACTTGCCAACATTTATTAATCGCGTCTGGTTCAACTCCTGTAGAACTTCCGTTCATGCCCTTTGGTTCTGGCAGTGGTAAGGTCATCAGTTCAACTGAAGCTTTATCCCCGACCGAAGTACCGAAAAAATTGGTCGTGGTTGGCGGTGGCTACATCGGTTTGGAACTAGGCATCGCATATCGCAAACTCGGTGCAAAAGTGGCAGTCGTCGAATCCTTAGATCGCATCTTGCCTGCTTATGATGAAGACCTGACCAAAGTCGTCAAGACTGCGCTCAAGCAATTGGGCGTGGAAGTTCATCTCGGCTTAACGGTGCAAGGTTTGAATGCCACAGGCGATGCGGTGCGTGTGAAAAATGCGGCTGGTGAAGAGTCTGAGCTAGCCTGCGACAAAGTCTTAGTCGCCGTCGGACGCCGTCCACGTACGCAAGGTTTTGGCTTAGAAAGTCTGATGTTAGACATGGACGGCCGTGCCATCAAAATCGACGATCAATGCCGCACTTCCATGCGTGATGTGTGGGCGATCGGCGACGTGGCGGGTGAACCGATGTTGGCACATCGCGCCATGGCACAGGGCGAAATGGTGGCGGAAATTATTGCAGGCAAACGCCGTCATTTCACACCGGCTTCTATCCCTGCCGTATGCTTCACCGATCCAGAATTAGTCGTGGTCGGCAAATCACCACAAGAAGCGCAAGCTGCTGGCATAGAGCACATCACTGCCATGTTCCCATTCGCCGCTAATGGTCGTTCGATGACACTAGAATCCACTGATGGCTTTGTGCGTGTAGTCGCTCGCAAAGATAATCACTTGATCCTTGGTTGGCAAGCTGTAGGTAAAGGCGTTTCGGAACTCAGCACAGCGTTTGGATTATCCTTGGAAATGGGCTCCACTTTAGAAGATGTAGCCGGGACTATCCATTCTCATCCAACTCTGGGCGAAGCGGTGCAAGAAGCTGCGCTGCGGGCTTTGGGGCATGCTTTGCATATCTAGTATTGCAAGAAAAACTGTTTGGTGTCGACAAGACACCAAACAAGCTACCACGAAAAATCAAATCTCCTCTCCAAGTTGCATCAAGCGCAAAATACAAATCGCGCGATTCCCTGTTACCACTCTGCTTGTTATCACTTCAAATTACCTCGGAATTTTTCGCTTGCAATGCGTATTATCGTAGTGATACACTAATTCGCAATGAATTATGATATCCACCCTTCTAGTAGCACACCCATATTTCGCCAGATCATCGATCAGGTGAAACGCTTCATCGCGAGTGGACAACTGCAGTCAGGTGATACCTTACCATCCGTTCGCGCCGTCGCATTGCATCATGCGATCAATCCCATGACGGTCAGTAAGGCGTACAACATGCTGGAGATTGAAGGTGTATTGGTGCGTATGCGTGGTGTAGGCATGGTCGCTGCAGAGCGACGCAATACCGCAAAAGATAAAACCAATCTTGCCATGCCAGCGATGTTAAACGCGGCCCAAGTCGTGCACCAACTCGGCATGGAAAGAACGCAGGCGGTAAAACTATTTGAGCAAGCGCTCAAGACAATTGAGATGGAGAGTAAGAAAAATGCAGACTAAGACTAGCACCCAGAGCAAGAGTAAGAATGCTGTCACTTGCGAAAATCTGCATTTCTCTTATAGCTTTAAATCGATATTGCAAGACGTTAATCTGGCGATTCCTCACGGTGCCGTAGTCGGTTTGATCGGTGCCAATGGCTGCGGTAAATCGACACTATTGCGTTGCCTAGTTGGACTACAAAGTCCTCAACAAGGTCAGGTGCATTTGTTCGACGTTCCCGCATTAGAAATGGACGACGCCGTCCGCGAACGCCTCGGCTTTGTTGCGCAATCGGCTGATCTGTTTCCGTGGATGACCGTTGAAAAGCATATCAAGATGATAGGGCAGGCCTATCCTAAATGGCGTGAAAGACGCGCGATAGAATTGGCACTGCGCTTACGCTTACCGATGGGGCGCGAAGTTAGTCAACTGTCGGGAGGCGATCAACAAAAATTAGCAGTGGTGCTCGCACTTGCGCTTCAGCCAGACCTCATCGTTTTGGATGAACCCGTGTCTAGTCTCGATCCTATGACGCGACGTGATTTCATGCGTTCTTTGTTTCAAGATGCGCGACCATTGTTCTCAGATTCCGTCGATGAGGTGAACGATAACGAGCCTGATTACGCCCCCACCATCATCATCTCCAGCCATTTACTGAGCGACCTAGAGCGTGTGGTCTCCCACGTCGCTTTCATGCGCGATGGCCGAATTCAGTTGTTTGAAGAGTGGGATGCGGTTTTAGAATTTATACGCGTTGTGCCCAAGTCCGTATGCAAGCTACCAAAATCGCTTTGCATCGCTGAAAATGCTGAACAGCTCATCCTAGACATTCGCACTCTAAACAACTGGACAAAGACAAATCCAGCGACTGGTTTTGATATCGACGCCATCATTACAGGCCCAAGCATCAACGGCCTCGATGATCTTTTTATCGCCTTGAATTCTTAATCTGCGATGATAAAAATCATGTCCAATTCAGCTACGCCAAAATTCTCATTTACTTATTCCCGTAGCGTCTCCAACTATCTGGTGAATTTATTCCTCATCTTACTTGCCGCCGCTTACGCCATATTATTGCTGAATAAAAATGACAAGCAGTGGTCATTTTATGCAACTATTTTTGCTGGCGTATGCCTGTTCAGTTTGATGATAGGCGGCCTAAAATGGGGACGGGTTTTGCTAACTGGCGCGCGGGTTTTGCATCGCACACAAACACCTATCCGTTTGTGGAAAGCCTGGCAGCGCGCCATTTTGACGCGTGCAAGCTTGCTCCTGATTATTGTGTTTTCCGCGATAACTGTATTGGAGCTAAGCCATCAAAATTTATTTCCTACTACAGCCTTGTTGGCAATGGTCTCATTGAGTTTAGCTGTAGGTTTTTCCTTGTCATTGGCATTCAATAACTATCTAAATAAGCGATGCTATTTGCTACTTTTTGCGGTCGCATCGTACTTGGTCTATGTCGTCTTAGATTCTGGAATTACGCAATGGATAGAGGTATCTTGGGCGTGGCATTTCCCTGTCATACTGACATTGCCAATCCTAGTTCTTGGTGCATTACTGTACTGGGGAAAACCGCCAGCGCAAAAAGGAAAAACGCTATTTCTAAAAGTGAAAGAGTTAGGACTCATCAGCAACTTGCGCCACTTCTATTTGCGGTTCAGCGAGCTTGGATCGACTAACGCTCTTAAAAAGAAAGATAACCTCGCAACATCAGGAAAAATAATGAAAAATATGGGGCTATTCTGGTGCCTGTTTATTAGCTCTATGCTGATCGTCGACTGGCAGGCGTCGGTGACCTTACCGCACCTACTGTTCTTAGTCATGATAGCCGCATTTTCCAGCTCTTACATCGTGGTAAAAGATCTGCATTGGCGTTTTATGCTACTACCAAATAATTTTCAACAAGGCCGCATTGCCAATCATTTACTTAGATCGAGTTTGAGCTATTACGGATTCTGGGCCTTGCTGCTGTTTATTCTGCTGTATTGTGCAACCATGTTCTTTGAAATGCCGACGACTTTACATCGCACCACATACCCATCTTTGTTCAGCATCGCCACCTTGCTCGTCGAACTAGTCAGTGCATTCTGCATCGGTCTGGTAATTCGGGGAAGTAAAAAGCCAGAACGCAGCTTGTTTTATTTGTTTATGACTTGCTTGGTAGTGGCAGCAGCTGTCACCGGCTACTTCTATTTGCAGCAAATGAATCCATTAAAAGCAGCGATCTTCACCATGAACGCAAGTTATGTCATAGGCGTGCTTGCCATCGGCGTTTGCGCTTTGATTTATGCCAATAGGCTTTGGACTCGTGAGCGCTTGCTTGCCTATTTATGACAGCAAGCTCTGTTTCCCTTACAGCCCACTAACCCCTTTGACCAAATAACGATGGGTATGTTTATCCATGCGAATAGAAACTAAACCTTCCGCCCAACAAGCTTCTTCACCTGCTTTCAATTTCAATTTCACTTGTAGGCGCAATTGGTCTTTGGCATAAACTTGTTGGCGCGTTGCGCCGGTTTTGCAATCCGTCGTTGACTCTGCTTGTAGCGCACGCAATTCCGTTCGCACACCATTCAAATTAATGATCGCTGATTTTGTATCGTTGCTGATCAAGAGTACTAAAGCTCCACTGCCGTAGCTACCCTCATCTTTGGAAAAACTTGCGATACGAAATTCGTAAGGTGCACGCAGAGATTTGCTTTCTTGAAGATCTAATTCCTGTAAAGCCACTTGCTGTGCGATTGCGAGACTACTTAACTGCAAGCTGAAAATAAGCAGACCAAACTTCAAATGAAAAGCGCGCATCATCATGTTCCTTTTTTATTTTTACAGTGACAAATTCAATCCAAAATTCTCCATCAGAGCATAGATCAAAGAATATACTTCAAGTTCCATCTCCAAGCAGAGTGAACGAAGCAACATACATAAAATGGGACGGATACAAAATCGCGCTATCGTCTGTTTTGCGTAAGCCCTAATAAAAAATCAGCTTAAAAAAGCATTTGCATGTCAACACCCTCGTTTCATTCACGTAGCGCATTTAGAAGCTGATATTCCGAAACAAGGTTTATTGACAAGTAAACAATCCAAAATGATCTCATGCACCTTAAATGTGAACATGCAGCAACTAATTCTTAGTAATAAGCAGCATCACCAAGGGTACAACAAAAATTCGATGCTAAATTAGTGCTGTACGTAAAATAAAAAACAGCCTTCTAGAGCGCATAACAAGCTTGTAGAAAAAATTTTCATTTACATAAAAATCTTTGGGTCGAATAGGAGCGTGCGCGGTGATGTCATCTTGGAATGCATTAAAGCTCCAAATCAGAAATGTTCTTCACGTGAGCCTTTTCTGCGTATCGATTTTTGTCTGCGCACAGGCGATGCCGCGCACTGATTCTATCGCCGCCATGTCAGGCGCGCCGCTCATTAATAATTACGATTCAAAAACTTATAAAGCACATAGCCAGAATTGGATTTCCGTTCAAGATCAGCGCGGCGTTTTATACTTCGGTAATTCATCAGGTTTAATTGAATTTGACGGACAGCGCTGGCAATCGATTAGCACCAAGGGCAATCCTATGATGCGGGCATTGGCGATTGCTTCTGATCAAACGATTTTTTATGGTTCTATTGGTGATCTTGGTTATCTGGCTGCCGACAAAAAAGGCAAAGTAGAAGCCATCTCACTACTTGAAAAAATTCCCGAGAATGAACGCAATTTCAACGACGTGTGGCAGATTGAAGCAACCTCTCATGGTGTGTACTTTTTAACCCGCAGCAGAATTTTTCGTTTTTTTCAGGGGCAGATCAGCGTTTTAAGTGGCAAGTTCGCGTCCTCTCAAGCGATGGTGATGAACGATCATCTTTTGTATGTGGACAGTGAACTTGGTCTCAGCATGATCGCTGCTGGAAAGATTATTCCTCTTCCCGATTTCGCACAGGTTGGGAATGGAAAGCGTGTGGTATTAAGTTATTTTGGTACTCATCAAGTACTGGCTGCACGCGCGTCTGGCGACTTCCTCAGATTAGATTTCTCACCGCTATGGAATGCTGCGCAGAAAAGCTATCAATCGCTCAGCGGCAATCAATCGACACCACTTGTGCACAAGTTCGTAACTGAAATTGATCATCTAACGGACACGGACAATCTCTTTCTTTATAAGATGATTCCGGTTGGTGAACATCTGTTCGCGATCAGCACGATCAAAGGCGGCATCATTCTGCTCAATCGCCAAGGTAAAGTCCATGCTGCGATTACCCGTAATGCGGGATTAATCGACAATACTGTCGCTAGTGTGATGTTAGATCGAGCCAATAATTTGTGGGCGAGTACAAATTCAGGAATCTCGCACATCGAATTGAGCCTGCCGCAGACCGTCTACACCAATCGCAACGGTATTGATGGCATCTCTATTTCTAGTATCGCGCATCGCGGTGAATTTTATGTGGGCCCTTACCAAAATGTACTCCGAAAGCTGCCGTTTCATTATCAACAAAAACAAGACGCGCCACAATTTGTTGTGATCCCCAACAGCCCCAGCGAAATCTGGCAGTTCAAAGAAATTGCTGGTGACCTGATGATTGCCTCCAGCCGAGGCTTATTCAGACTGGTCGATAATCAAACGCAACGCATTGCTGGCTCAGGAAGCGACGGCTATGCAATTGGCAGCTCACCGCGCTGGCCCGACTATCTGTTTATGGGGAAAATGGGTGGGCTAGAAATTTTCAAACGTGAAAATGGACAATGGAAATTATTCAGCCAAGTTCCGCAAATTCACGAAAATATTCGCCGGATTACCGCCGATGCCAGCGGTGATCTCTGGCTATCAACTGAAGTACAAGGATTACTTCGACTTCACTTTATTGGTGACGATCCTAGCCAGGTGCATATTCACCGAATCGGCATCAAGCATGGACTGCCGCAGTTAATTGGAAATCGTGCAAAATTTATCGACGACACCTTGTTCTCGATCACTAGCAAGGGGCTATACAGTGCAAAAATTGCGCCTTGGTCAGATGCATCTGATCAAACGCAATTTAGTCCAGACGCACGTTTCGGCAAGCAATTTAGTGACGGCAGTATGAACGTCAGCGATCTCAATTCAGATCAACATGGCGGCTACTTATTACAAACTTCGGAAGGCGTGCAATTGCTAGAAAAAGGTCATGATGGTACTTTTCTCAATAAGAATCAGGCATTTCGTGGATTAATCACTAGCGATGAGTCACTGTATGTTCATCCCGACGGTAGTATCTGGTTACCAGGTGAAAATCTATATCGTGTTCAGACACAAGCTGAGAAAGACTATACACAAAGCTTTTCGGCGATGATCAGACGAGTTGCCGCCAATACGACCGAAAGCATTTTCGAAGGCAGCTTTGGCAAGCAAGCAAGCAGCATTCAAGATGCATCAACAGTTTTTCACTTAACGCAAACCGCGCAAGACATCCCTCAACTGAGCTACCAACAAAATGCCTTAATGTTTGAGTTCGCCGCTGATTTTTACGAGAAGCCAGGCAGTACACAATTTCAATATCGGTTAGAGGGATTTGATCAGCATTGGAGCGAATGGACGCGAATTAGCGCCAAGGAATACACCAATATCCCAGAAGGAAAATATCGCTTTCAGGTAAGAGCGAAAAATATCTACGGCAAGCTGGCAGAAGAAGCCACTTATCAATTTACGATACTTCCGCCCTGGTATCGAACGTATTGGGCTTATGCATTATGGTTCATCCTGGTCGGCGCCACGATTCTCGGTGGCATGCAGCTTTATACTATACGGCTACGCAAGAATAAAAAACGCTTAGAACACGAAGTAATCGAACGCACGCGTGAAGCAATCTTACAAAAAGACGCAGCAGATCAGGCGCGTCATAAAATCGCGTTGCTCGCTGAAATGGGCAAGCAAATTACCTCATCATTAGAAATCCACGCCATCGAAAAAAGTCTGTACACCTATGTGCAAGATCTGATACCGAGCAACACTTTTGGCATTGGTATCGTTGACTGGGAACACCGTGTGATTCGCTTTGATTACGTGATAGAAAATGGCAAGCCAATTCATTCTTATCAGCGTAGTCTTGATGCAAGCGATCAACCAGCAACGCAGTGCGTCTTATCGGCAAAAGAATTACTGGTCAATAATCTGACGCTCGATACCAGAGAATTAGATAGTTTTATCAGCCTCGAATTTGATACCAGCCAGATCAAACAGGATGATGGCAAATCGACGCCTATGCCACGTTCAGCAATCTATGTTCCGATGATGTTAAATAATCGGGTGATGGGCGTGATCGCCGTGCAAAACGATGTCAGCAATTCTTATCATGAGAACGACGTCACGATCTTGCGCTCATTAGGGTCTTACGCTG
>DLGN01000204.1 GCA_002482715.1 Oxalobacteraceae bacterium UBA7693 | reverse complement strand
AACAGCGCGGGTTGCACCCGCCCTACATGATGATCGTAAAAATGGATACCGGATCAAGTCCGGTATGACAGCAAGATTAGTGTATTTGGTTTAGTTTAGGAACAAAGTTGACCGCAGTGAATACCGAATTGAAAACACCGAGTAACTCATGGGTAGAACGTAGCCTGCAAAGCGTGTGGCATCCGTGCACGCAAATGCAGCATCACGAGACCATGCCACTCATTCCTGTCAGTCATGGTCGTGGTGCCTGGTTGGTCGATATGGATGGCAAGCGCTATTTAGATGGCATCAGTTCGTGGTGGGTGAATCTGTTTGGACACGCTAACCCACGCATCAACGCGGCATTAAAACAGCAACTTGATCAGTTAGAGCACGCGATGTTGGCAGGCTTTACGCACGAGCCTGTGATTCGTTTATCGGAAAAACTGTCAGCCTTAACTGGCGGCGTACTCGGCCATTGTTTCTACGCATCGGATGGTGCATCGGCGACTGAAATTGCCTTGAAGATGAGTTTTCATTTTTGGCGCAACCAAGGCCAAACTGAAAAACAAGAATTTATTTGTCTCAAAGGCAGTTACCACGGCGAGACCATAGGTGCTTTAGCTGTCACTGATGTTGCATTATTCCGCGATGCCTACGGCCCTATGATACGCAATGCGCATGTTGTGGCGTCCCCCGATGCACGTCAGGCGCTTGATGGCGAAACCGCGATCGATGTCGCACGACGCGCCGCTGCTGATATGGAACGTTGTTTGCAAGAACGGGCAGGAAAAATTGCCGCCGTGATTTTAGAACCTCTGGTGCAATGTGCGACGGGTTTCGCTATGCACGATCCAGAATATTTACGTTTAGTACGGGCTTTGTGCGATCAATATCAGGTGCATTTGATTGCGGATGAAATCGCGGTCGGTTGCGGTCGTAGCGGCACTTTCTTTGCCTGCGAAAACGCGCAGATTTGGCCTGACTTTGTCTGTTTGTCGAAAGGCATCAGTGGCGGTTATTTGCCGCTGTCTTTGGTGATGACACGCGATGATATTTACCAAGGCTTTTATCACAGCGATGTGCGTCGCGGGTTTTTGCATTCGCATTCTTATACGGGTAACCCATTAGCCTGTCGTGCAGCATTAGCGACCTTAGAGATTTTTGAGTCTGACGATGTGCTGGCACAAAATCGCGTGAAGGCTGAAGCCATCACGCAAGCATTGCTGCCACTAGCGCAACACGCTCAAGTCAAACATTTTCGCCAACAAGGCATGATGTGGGCTTTCGATGCGGTGTTCCATGATACAAAAAAGGATGCAAAAGATGAACAAACGGCTAAGACATTTTCCCGTCGTTTTTTCACACAAGCTTTGCAAGAAGAATTGTTATTGCGTCCGATTGGCAACACCGTGTATTTGATGCCTCCGTATATTTTGAATCAAGAAGAAATTAGTTTAGTCGGTGAGCGCATGCTGAAAGTCTTCAACCAAGTGATGGGAGAAGCGGCATGATCTTACTCGATCAAATTCAAAATGAATTAGCAGTCTTAGATAGCAAGAGTTTGCGTCGTCGACGTCGTCATGCAGAGAGCCCAAGTGCGCCACGGGTCAAAGTGGATGGTCGCGATATGCTGGCGTTTTGTAGCAATGATTATCTAGGTCTGGCGGCGCATCCTAAGATCATCGCCGCCTTGCAAGAAGGTGCGGACTTATATGGCGTTGGTAGTGGTGCATCGCATTTAATCAGCGGCCACAGCCGCGCCCATGCTTTGCTTGAAGAACGTTTGGCTGAGTTTGTATCGCCGCATCTGCATCAAGCACGCGCCTTGTATTTCTGCACTGGCTATATGGCCAATCTCGCGGTGTTGGCGGGCTTGGCTGCGGTATCTGGAAAAGACACGGAATTATTTTCCGAATCCTTGAATCATGCGTCATTGATTGATGGCGCAAAACTCTCGCGTGCGAAGTTGCATGTTTTCCCGCACGGTGATGTCTCAAACTTACGAACGCTATTGCAAGAGTCGACTGCGGCGACCAAGATAGTCGTCAGCGATAGCGTCTTTAGTATGGACGGCAATCTGGCACCAGTGCCCGAATTACTCGCAGTGTGCGAAGAATTTAATGCATGGTTGGTCATCGATGATGCGCATGGTTTTGGTGCCTTGGGTGCCAATGGTCGCGGGGTTTTAGAGTATTACAATTTATGCTCGCCTAATTTGGTGTATATGGGCACCTTAGGAAAGTCGGCTGGTGTCGGCGGTGCCTTCGTTGCCGCGCATGAGGATGTGATTGAATGGTTGGTCAATAAAGCCCGTCCGTATATTTACACCACGGCAGCACCACCGGCTTTAGCACATGCTTTACTGACGAGCTTGGATATCATTCAAGGTGAAGAAGGGCAGGCGCGGCGTGCTCAACTTCAAGCTTTGATTGCGCAGTTACGCCGTGATTTGAAGCTTAAGCGTTGGACCTTGATGCCATCTGATACTGCTGTGCAGCCTATCGTGATTGGTGACAATGCAGAAAGTTTGAAAGCAGCAGCGACTTTGTACGAGCAAGGATTCTGGGTGCCTGCGATACGCCCACCGACAGTGCCTGTAGGAACGGCACGTCTGCGCATTACTTTGTCGGCTGCGCATACGGCGGAGGATTTAGCTATGTTGATTGATGCTGTGAATGGTTTGGAATTTTGATGTTTTAAAGTTCCCTCTCCCGCAAGCGAGAGAGGTGCATGGTGAGGGTAGTTCAGCCACTGCAATGTAAAAAATTAGGTGGGTGTTTTTTTGCGCCTCTTGAAGTATTGCTCGGAACATCTGAACCTCCCTCATCCCCAACCCTTCTCTCGCTTGCGGGAGAAGGAAGAGAAGATAATGCACGGCTTACATCTGCACCACGAGAGTGACGATGTAGTAGGTAATTTCGAAAGAATGAAGTTTAAAGAATGCAAAACAGAAGAAACGATTATTTCATCACCGGCACCGACACAGAAATCGGCAAGACGTTCATTACGTCAGCTTTGCTGCGCGCCTTTGCAGCGCAAGACTGTTCGACGCTGGGAATGAAACCGATTGCTTCAGGTGCCGATGAAATCAACGGCGTGTTGCATAATGAAGACGTAGATAGTCTAGTCGCGGCATCGACGATAAAAGCACCACAAGAAATCGTCGTGCCTTATTTGATGCGTACGCCAGCGGCACCTCATATCATCGCGGCGATGGAAAATGTGAAGATGGACGTGCAGCACATCGCTCATTGCTATCAACAAGCGCAAGATTTAGCGGATGTGGTGTTAGTCGAAGGTGTAGGTGGATTTTGCGTGCCCTTAGACGATGAAACGAGTACGGTAGATTTAGCGCAGGCATTATCTTTGCCCGTGATTTTAGTAGTTGGTATGCGTCTCGGTTGCATCAATCATGCATTGTTGACGGCACAAGCAATCAACGCGAGTGGGCTACGTTTGGCGGGCTGGGTGGCGAATACAGTTGATCCAGAAATGCGCTTTTTTGAAGAGAATGTGCAAGCACTCAAGCAACGTATAGATGCACCTTGTCTGGGTGTGATACCGCGCTTAGCGAGCGAGAAAATTGCGCAAGCGAGCCAGTATTTAGATTTGAATTTATTGAAGTGAAGGAAATGAACATGGAACACATGGAACAAGCGGTCGATAACGCAAAAGCTAAAGATACAGTGCAAGGCATACAGTTTCACGCACCAGTGAAAGCCATCGAAGCGGAAACCTGGCCGGTTGACGATGTGATGGCATTGTTTGATTTGCCTTTCAATGATTTGATGTTCAAGGCACAGGTTCTGCATCGTGAAAACTTTCCGAATGCCGATGTGGAACTGGCGACTTTGCTGTCGATTAAGACCGGTGGCTGTGAAGAAGATTGTGGTTATTGCCCACAAGCAGCGCGCTACGATACTGGCGTTGAAGCGAAGAAATTGATGGATGTGCGCGAAGTCTTGAACGCAGCAAAAGCCGCCCGCGAAAGTGGCGCAACCCGCTTCTGCATGGGCGCAGCATGGCGTTCGCCAAAAGACCGTGACATGGAAAAAGTCGAAACCATGGTGCGTGAAGTCAAAGCCATGGGCTTAGAAACTTGCGCGACCTTGGGCATGCTCAAAGAAGAGCAAGCGCAGCGTTTGAAAGATGCTGGCCTCGATTACTACAACCAC
>DLGN01000230.1:7067-11472 GCA_002482715.1 Oxalobacteraceae bacterium UBA7693 | reverse complement strand
ATTGCGAGGACAAGCAACAACGCCATGTCCCCTAACAATTGAATTTATAATGTCGAGCCGCCTACGCTGCGATTACATGGGCAGAGCTCATCCGTTTGCAAACCGTCCAAAATACGCAAGATTTCAGTTGGGTTACGGCCTACGTTCAAGTTATTCACAGAAACGTGTTGGATGACATTGTCTGGATCGACGATGAAAGTCGCACGCAAAGCTACACCAGCGTTGACGTCACGTACGCCCAGCATATCAACCAAAGAACCTGTTGCGTCGCCGAATGCATAGTGATTCAACTTGTCCAGATCTTTGTGTTCACGGCGCCATGCCAATTTACAAAACTCATTATCCGTAGAACCACCCATCAACACTGCATCGCGATCAGAGAAGTCATTCGCTAATTTAGCAAATTCAACGATTTCCGTTGGGCATACAAATGTGAAGTCTTTTGGATAAAAATAAATGATTTTCCATTTGCCTGGGAAAGACGCTTCAGTAATTGTTTCGAAGGCGGATACGCCATTCTCTTCGTGATGATTAAAACCTGGCTTAGCTGCTGGTACGCTAAATGCGTCGAGTTTTTGTCCAACTGTTTTCATTGATTTCTCCAGAAAAATTAACATGGGTGTTTCATTTATTACCGATGAGTGAATTTTCAAGTGCTACACATTTCATTCATCGACGAATTTGGTTTAAATTCAGAACTAGAACGAAGCTTATCACTATGAATCTATCAAATCCAATAGATTATTACTAAATACCTCTTAGTTTAGCACTAAGACAGTCTAGCCCTAAACATCATGCTTCGGTTTGATGAAAGGAGTATGACATAGCTAGATACAATTCAGCTCCTTCACTTGATCACACGCATCAGTTACAGTAACAAGCGTAGGCATTTCGTTGACATATCACGACTCAAACTACAGTTTTACAGCACGAAGCCGCTATAATCGCGGATCTTTATTTAATTGACGAGTTTGCCGTGTCTGATCGTTTAGCCGTTCTCCCGCAATATTTTTTACCTAAATATCTCTTGACTGCATTTGCAGGTCTGGTTGCCAATGATCGAGGTGGCAAACGCACGACCCGCCTGATCAATTGGTTCGTCAAAAAATATCAAGTGAACATGCAAGAAGCTGCCAATCCTGACACTGCCAGCTACGCCAGCTTTAATGAGTTTTTCACTCGTCCACTACGTGCCGATGCGCGCCCACTCACCTCTGAAAAGTATGCTTGTCCGGTAGATGGTGCGATTAGCGAATTTGGCACTATCGAGCAAGGGCAGATCTTTCAGGCGAAGGGTCACTATTTTTCTACGACCGCTTTGGTCGGTGGCGATGCCAAGCTTGCCGAAAAATACCAAGACGGACAATTCGCTAATATTTACCTCAGTCCACGCGACTATCACCGTATTCATATGCCTTGCGACGGCCAGTTGAAGCGCATGATCTATGTGCCCGGCGAGTTGTTCTCAGTCAATCCAACCACCGCCCGCGGTGTACCTGGTCTGTTCGCGCGCAATGAACGCGTGGTCTGTGTATTTGATTCACCACATGGCGAGTTTGTACTTGTCCTAGTTGGCGCCACAATAGTCGGCAGCATGCAGACCGCTTGGCACGGCACCGTTAATCCACCGCGAACCAAAGAAGTGCGTGAATGGCGCTATGACGATCAAATAATCAGCTTAAAAAAAGGGGAAGAGATGGGACGCTTCTTACTAGGTTCTACTGTCGTGATGTTATTCCGCAAAGACAGTATGCGATTTAACCTTGATTGGAAGCCAACCGGAGCTGTGCGTTTAGGCGAGGAAATGGGATCGTCAGTTGTATGAATGATCGCGAATCTTAAACGACTATTCTCACAATACTTCAAGGCGCAAGCGTGTTCGGAATCTACCCATAACCAGCACGCTAGGTTTTGATGCGAAAGCACAATCAAAATAAATTCTGGCGCATTCTTTTCACGATCTGAAAAATAATTGAGCTGCCGCAAACATTCTGATCATGCACTGCACAAATTTCTTGCATACGCCTACAATTTGATACATAATCTAAATACGAATTATTCTTATTTAGATTAAACTCAATTTTTGTCAAGGCAGATTATATGAATACGCTGCAATCCCCTCAACTTCCACGTCGATTTTTCACGGGTAGCTTCATCGCGCTTTCCCATGTGGTGGTGTTCGGTTTAATCATATTGAATCCTGTAAAACACTTTCAAGCCACGCCAAAAGAAACCGTGGTGATGATGTTACCTAGTGCATTACCGGCGCCAGCTACACCGATCAAAAAGATAGAAAAAATCGTCCCGCCTGCGAATACTATCGTCCCCGTGATAAACCAAGTCGCAGTTCAACACCTCACAGACGAAGCCATCACAGCAACGCCAACAGCCACTGAAATCAGTGCGCCAACCGCTCCCGCACCTGCGCCACAATCTACTGTGATTGCCAAATCAGAGCCAGCAGGTCCGAAAGTTGTCAGTGCGGTCGAATATATTCATGCACCGCAAGCAGATTATCCACCGATGGCTCGCCGCATGGGAGAAGAAGGTCGTGTAGTGATGCAAGTTTTGGTCAATGACAAAGGCCGCGCGGAAAAAGTTGAAATCGTTAAATCCTCAGGATTTGCACGCTTAGATGAATCTGCCAAAATCGCTTTGTTACGCGCCCTGTTCAAACCTTATCTTGAAGATGGTAAAGCAACGATGGTATTGGCGACTGCAAGTATCAACTTCTCTTTGCGTGGTTGATCCAGAGAATTTCAGCAAATCTTACGACGTAAAAAAAGCATGTTCGCGAACATGCTTTTTTTACGCTATGAATTTGAGATCACGCCAAATGATCCTGACATCCAGACTTCAAATTACTCAGGCGTAGTATCTTTAAAAGATGGCCGCTCCGAAAGCTTATCAAACAATTTTGCTAAATTCGGATATTCATCTCGCCAAGCTATTCCTGGAAATCGAAATGCCAGCCATCCCAAACAACATGCAACACTGATATCTGCGAGCGTTAAATGATTGCCGACGCAAAATGAAGATTCTCCCAAACCTTGCGCCATGGACTTTAAACCAGCATTAACTTTATCTAACTGTCGATTGACCCAAGCTTCGCTTTGAATCTCAGGTGCGCGCATCGTGCGTTCCGCACGCACCAAAACTGCAGCATCTAAAATTCCATCGGCCAAGGCTTCCCAATTCTTAACTTCAGCACGCTCACGTCCATGTGGTGGGATTAACTTACCGACTGGCGTTAAGGTATCAAGATATTCAACAATCACACGCGAGTCGAACATCGCACCACCATCTTCCATCAATAGACAGGGTACTTTACCAAGTGGATTGGATTGCTGAATGGTCGTGTCAGAAGCCCATACGTTTTCAAGTATTAATGCGTAATCAAGCTTTTTCTCCGCCATAACGACGCGAACTTTTCTCACGTAAGGACTTGCAAGGGAGCCAATTAATTTCATAGATATTGCAAAGAAAATGTTAAATAAATTATTAAGAAAATGTCTTCACTACATCTGAATAGCAATTACATAGCAAGTGTTTAAGTGTTTATTAAGTTGGATTATAACATTGCGTCCGGACTTACTGAGGTGATCACTGTTGCCAACACTTCGTCAATCATTGTGAAATGCAAAAACAGATCCGAGCCATGTTAAAATATACGCTTTCGGTTTCTGGCTATTTGATAGTGATTAAAACAATTTAAGGCTGCTTTAAGCGCATTTAAATCTTGTTAAGAAGTTGATCAGCCTGCTTCTTTCTGCAACATCTAGATTTTTCACACACATCATTGTTGTTTTCAACGAACCAAAACCTTTCCGCCATTCCTCCACTTTTCTGATCATTCTATGTCACTCTCTACTCTCTCGGCTTTATCCCCATTGGATGGACGCTACGCATCAAAAGTCGATGCACTTCGCTCCACTTTGTCAGAAGCTGGTTTTATGCATCACCGTGTCAAAGTAGAGATTTCCTGGCTACAAGCTCTGTCACTGGCTGGCTTTAGCGAAATCAAACCATTCTCCGAAGCAGCAAATGCCTTACTAAACCGCATTGCCAACGAATTCTCAGAAGAAGATGCTGCCCGTATTAAAGCGATCGAAGCGGTCACCAACCATGATGTCAAAGCGGTCGAATATTGGTTGAAAGAGTCAGTTGGTCTGGCACTACCAGATAGTTATCATCATCTGCCAAAAAGAACATTGAATATTGCTGCTGAAGTGACCGAAGAATTAAAAGCTGCGGCAGAATTTATTCACTTTGCCTGCACCTCAGAAGACATCAACAACACTTCACATGGCATGATGTTAAATACAGCGCGCGATCAAGTGATGCTGCCTGCATTGAATAAACTAATCTTGCGCCTGAAAGAAATCGCGCACGACAATGCCAGTGT
>DLGN01000230.1:0-7061 GCA_002482715.1 Oxalobacteraceae bacterium UBA7693 | reverse complement strand
GTGCCGATGCTGTCGCGTACACATGGACAGACTGCTAGCCCAACAACTTTGGGTAAAGAAATGGCCAATGTGGTCGCACGCTTGCAACGCGCCGCACAACGTATTGCTCAAGTAGAGATTCTAGGTAAAATGAATGGCGCGGTTGGTAACTACAACGCCCATCTGTCTGCATACCCAAATCACGATTGGGAAACTTTCTCAAAAAATGTGATCGAACAACGTCTGGGTTTAACTTATAACCCATATACGATTCAAATTGAACCGCATGACTACATGGCCGAAATGTTCGATGCTTTCGCTCGTGCAAATACGATTTTGCTCGACTTAAACCGCGATATTTGGGGCTATATTTCCGTTGGTTATTTCAAGCAGAAAACAAAAGCAGGTGAAATTGGTTCATCAACCATGCCGCACAAAGTGAATCCAATTGATTTCGAAAATTCAGAAGGTAATCTTGGACTTGCGAATGCCTTACTCAAACATTTATCTGAAAAATTGCCTATCTCACGCTGGCAGCGTGACTTGACTGATTCCACCGTGCTGCGCAATATTGGCGTTGCCTTCGGCTACACTTTATTGGCTTACGACAGCTGTGTTCGCGGTTTAAATAAATTAGAGACTAACGAAGCGCGTTTAGCAGAAGATCTCGATAATACTTGGGAAGTTTTGGCAGAACCCGTACAAACTGTGATGCGCCGATATGGCATCGAAAATCCGTATGAACAGTTAAAGGAACTGACACGCGGCAAAGGCATCTCTAAAGACGCATTACGCGAATTTATCTTGGGTTTAAGTATTCCACAAGAAGCAAAAGACCAGTTATTGTCCATGACCCCGGCAAACTACACAGGTATCGCAGAAAAGTTAGCTAAAGCTATTTAAGCAATCATCGATCACATCAGCATCAAGCTCGCAAAAAAGCCTGGAAGATTGCTTATCCAGGCTTTTTTGCATTTCATCAGGCTAGATTTCAAGCCAAATTAAAGTTATGACATCGGTTCTCTGAGAATCGACTTCTTTTTTTGATCAAATCAAGCAAACTTTCTTTTTCTTTGCTATATTAGTCCTACTTCGAACTACTTTCCATTTTAGGAACGCTTATGCAACGTTATCCAACCGCCAGTATTATTTTGCATTGGTTCATTGCGATACTGATCATTGCTGCCTTTATCCTCGGTTCGTATATGACTGATTTGAGAATCAGCCCGACCAAACTCAAACTCTATTCGTGGCATAAGTGGCTGGGCGTGACCATCTTAGGCTTTGTTGCGATTCGCCTATTGGTGCGACTGTTTAAAGGAGCGCCAAATTATCCTGAGAGCATGCAACAGTGGGAAAAACAAGCCGCAAATGGCACCCATATTGGTCTCTACATTCTGATGTTTGCGGTTCCGCTGTCTGGTTATCTGTACTCTTATGCCGCAGGATTTCCGGTTGTCTATTTGGGATTATTTGAATTGCCAGCCTTAATCGATCCAAATCCGGATTGGAAAGATCAACTTAAGAGTGCACATGAAATACTAACTAAGTGTATGTTAGGCTTAGTTTTCTTACACTTTGCAGCAGCATTAAAGCACCAATTCATCAATAAAGACGGCATCCTGCAACGTATGTTGCCGACCAATTCAAATAAGGAATCAAGATGATCTCAAACGCACTTATTAAATCAGGGAAATACATACTCATGGCGGCGGCTTTGAGCAGTTCAGCTCTGTTATTTGCCGCCAACCTGAATCTAGACAATAGTAAAAGCACAGTTCATGTCGTCTTCAAGCAAATGGAAGTGCCAGTGCAGGCGCGCTTTAAAAAATTTCAGGCACAAATTGACTACAATGCGACCAAGCCTGAATTATCCACAGCAAAAGTAGAAATCGATGTGAATAGCATCGATTTACCAGCACCTGAATACAACCAAGAAGTATTAAAAAAAGAATGGTTTAACGCAGCCCAATTTGCCAAAGCAAGTTTCATTTCAACATCAATGAAGAATCTCGGCGCTGGCAAACTTGAGGTCAGCGGCAATTTAACTATCAAAGGCAAAACACTTGCAGTGCGCTTTCCACTGCAAGTCAAGACAGAAGCGAAAGGCCTCAGCTTCGAAGGAAATTTACCTATCAAACGCCTGCAATTTAACATCGGCGAAGGCGAATGGAAAGACACCAGTATGGTTGCCGATGAAGTCATGATCAAATTTAAAGTAGTCACCACCAGCCCTTAACTTTTACACAGGAGCACCACCATGAAATTAAACCAATTCTTTGCTATCGCTTTGTTTGCAGTTGCTGCACCAAGTTTTGCACAAACTTATAAAGTAGATTCTTCGCATACTTACCCTAGCTTCGAAGCCGATCATAAAGGCATCTCATTTTGGCGTGGAAAATTCACAAAAACAGAGGGCACAATCACGCTAGATCGCGCTGCTAAAACTGGCACGATGAATATCACTATCGATGCAAGTTCTGTCGATTTCGGCCATGCAAAAATGAACGAACATGCGAAAAATAAAGACATGTTTAACGTCTCACAATTCCCAACTGTTACCTATGTTGGAAAATCAATGAAGTTCAATGGCGACACTTTGGTTTCTGTTGAAGGTGAATTGACCTTATTGGGTGTCACTAAACCAGTGAACCTCACGATCAATAAATTCAAATGTATTCAAGATGCAATGACGAAGAAAGAAATCTGCGGTGCTGATGCTAGCGCGGAATTCAAACGCAGTGATTTCGGCATGAATTATGCGATCAACTGGGGTTTCTCTCCAGACGTTAAATTAGCGATTCAAGTCGAGGCGGTGAAGTCTAACTAATTCTCCTCTCAATCAAAGGCTGAAGTGGTGCGATGCACGCTTTGGCCTTTCGTATCAAATTCTAAAATAATGGATAAACGGTATTTACGCAGCATTCGCTTATTGTCGGAATGCATGCAATTGTTTGAAAAATCCTCAGCCAAACGCGTCAAAGCGCTAGGTTTTACTGAGTCCCAGTTTGATATCATCGCCACTCTTGGCAATACTTCCGGAATGACCTGCAAAGAACTTGGTGAGAAAACCTTAATCACCAAAGGAACGCTTACTGGCGTACTAGATCGTTTAGAAAGCAAAGGTTTAATTCAACGCGAACGCGGTGAAGATCGACGCCAATTATTTATCAAACTAACCCCTGAAGGCGAATTGCAATTTGCCCAGTCTTTCCCAGAAATCGTCAATCAAGGGCGTGCTATGTTCAGCGACTATCATCAAGATGATTTCGAAGCATTGGAAACTCAGTTACTAAAATTAAAAAACGCACTTGCTCAGTGATGATGGATCCCGTATCAAACAGCAATGTTGAACACATGTAGATGCGCATCACAGCGTCGCCAGCCTCATCAATGTCTTCCTACATTTGTTTGCACTAGCAAGCGGCTATTTATCCGATTTCAGAGAAATCACCACACAACTTACTGCATGCTCGAATTTTGCATCTGTGATGCTCATTGTGTTCCAACAAAAAGTACACTTTTCGATTCAAACCTCAAGCACTCACAACTATTGTGCGAAGGCAGTTCAGAAAAAAGTACTGGCACAGAAAACAAAAAAGACGGGAAATCCCGTCTTTTTTACTCGCCCCAAAACACAAGGACGATCAAGTAATTATCAAGCTTATGCTAGTTTGCCATGGCATTGCTTGTATTTCTTACCGCTACCGCATGGACAAGGGTCATTGCGTCCAATTTTAAAGCCATGATCAACCATAGGCGTATTGTCGTCTGCAATGACTGGAGTCGGCGCTAACATTTCTTCTGGCGAAGCATTTGCATCAAATTCCGCATGTTGATAATGAACATTTTCAATCTGAGATTGCGCCATTTGCTGCTCAGCTGCTTCGATCTCTTCACGAGATTGGATACGAACCGTCACAACGATGCGCACCACTTCATTTTTGATCAAATCCAGCATCTGCGAGAATAATTCAAAGGCTTCGCGTTTGTATTCTTGTTTAGGATTTTTTTGCGCATAGCCACGTAAATGAATACCTTGTCGCAAATGATCGAGTGCCGCCAAATGTTCGCGCCAGTGATTATCGATACTCTGCAACATGACACTTCGTTCAAATCCTGCAAAGGCATCTTTACCAACGACATCCAGTTTAGCGTCGTATTCTGCTTTTGCAGCAGCGACTACACGTTCCAGAATATCTTCATCGGTTAAGTTCTTTTCTGTTTCCAATAAACTGACGAGATCCAAATTCAAAGACCATTCAGCGGCCAATACTGCCTGCAAACCTGGTAGGTCCCACTGTTCTTCCACGGTCTCAGCAGGAACGTACTGGCGTACTAAATCATGGAACATGCCGTCACGCAACGAGGCAATCATTTCTGACATATCGTGCGCTTCCAGCAATTCATTACGTTGCTGGTAAATTACTTTACGCTGATCATTCGCAACGTCATCGTACTCCAGCAATTGCTTACGAATATCAAAGTTACGTGCTTCGACTTTACGCTGAGCGGACTCAATCGAACGGCTGACAATACCAGCTTCAATTGGTTCGCCTTCTGGCATTTTCAATCTATCCATAATTGCGCGAACGCGATCACCAGCGAAGATTCGCAGCAAAGCATCATCTAAAGATAAATAGAAACGAGAAGATCCAGGATCACCCTGACGACCAGAACGACCACGCAATTGATTATCTACACGCCGTGATTCATGACGCTCAGTACCGACAATATGTAAGCCGCCAGCTGCCACCACTTGATCATGCAATGACTGCCATTCATTGCGTAATTTTTCTGATTGCTTTTGCTTTTCAGCGTCAGACAAAGTATCAGATGCTTCAATCAGTTGCACTTGTTTTGCGACATTCCCACCCAGAACGATATCGGTACCGCGACCAGCCATGTTGGTGGCGATCGTAATCGCTTTTGGACGGCCTGCCTGTGCAATGATTTCAGCTTCACGCGCATGCTGCTTCGCGTTCAAAACATTGTGTGGCAACTTCGCTTTATCCAAGATACCGGACAATAATTCAGAATTTTCAATCGAAGTTGTACCGACCAAAACAGGTTGTCCGCGCTCGTAACAATCTTGAATATCTTTGAGCATCGCACCGTATTTCTCTTCGGCGGATTTGTACACCTGATCTTGTCGGTCTTTACGCGCCGAAGGACGATTCGGTGGAATCACCACCGTTTCAAGGCTGTAAATTTCTTGGAATTCGTAGGCTTCCGTATCCGCAGTACCCGTCATACCGGATAAACGTGCATACATACGGAAATAGTTTTGGAAAGTGATTGATGCCAAAGTTTGATTTTCGTTTTGAATACGAACACCTTCTTTAGCTTCGACGGCCTGATGCAAGCCATCAGACCAACGACGACCAGTCATCATGCGACCAGTGAATTCATCAACGATCACGATTTCATCATTCAACACAACATAGTGCTGGTCTTTAAAGTACAAAGCATGTGCACGCAAGGCTGCATACAAATGATGTACCAAGGAGATATTCGCTGCATCATACAAAGACGCACCTTCTGGCAATAGACCCATTTGCGTCAATATTTGCTCAGATTTATCGTGACCTGCTTCAGTCAGCAACACTTGATGTGATTTTTCATCTTTCGTGTAGTCACCAGGTACTTCGACCACACCTTTACCATCGGGCGTTTCCTCACCGATTTGCAGAGTCAACAACTTAGGAACTTCGTTGATTTTGTAATACAACTCGGTGTGATTTTCAGCCTGTCCAGAAATGATCAAAGGCGTTCGTGCCTCATCGATCAAAATCGAATCGACTTCATCGACCACCGCAAAATTCAAGGCGCGCTGAACACGATCTTTCGCTTCGTACACCATATTGTCGCGCAGATAATCGAAGCCGAATTCATTATTCGTTCCGTAAGTTACATCGGAACCATAGGCGACTTGTTTCGCATCGTGCTCTAACTGCGATAAATTTACCCCGGTCGTCAAACCCAACCAACCGTACAACTGTCCCATTTGATCAGCATCACGTTGTGCCAAATAATCATTAACAGTAACTACATGCACGCCTTTACCTGATAACGCATTCAGATAAATAGGCAAGGTCGCCATTAAAGTTTTACCTTCACCGGTGCCCATTTCCGCGATCTTACCGAAATGCAAAGCCATGCCGCCGATTAATTGCACGTCAAAATGGCGCATTTTTAAGACCCGCTTACTCGCCTCACGGCAAACCGCAAAGGCTTCCGGCAACAAGCCATCTAAAGTCTCACCCTTGGCAAGGCGCTCTTTAAATTCTGGCGTTTTAGCCTTAAGTTGATCATCCGACAAAGTTTCATACTTTGGCTCTAATGCGTTGATTTCACGCACAATTTTTTGATATTGTTTCAAGAGCCTTTGATTACGGCTACCGAATATTTTGGTCAGGAATGACATGCTAGTAGTGAGTATGAAGGGTATAGGTTCTAAAACACTGCAACGGAACAAAAGTGCAGCAGATATGATTAACTTTTAATTTTAACATGGCTCACCTCCCTTTCCAGAATTTCTAAGGATAAGAACGGGGAGAATGAGGGAGAGGTGGTGTTAAATCGGACAAATTCAAGGCTAGATCAATTTTTTGTGCGAGAAAATGAACATTTTAGATACCAAAAGCCAATTTACCGCAAACTTAAGTAGCCGCTACCACAGACATCTGAGCTCCTAAATCAACAATGTTCACCCTATGAGTGGAAGACATTTTGGATAACAGTTTGACATTGATTATGCGGCTTGAGCGGCTTGACCTACTTGCGAAGATTCAGCGAACCAAACTTGCCAACTTCGATACATCACTGCCGTCACCACCAGCATTCAAGAATTTATGCGGATTTTGTGGCACACCTTTAATCCTCACTTCGAAATGTAGGTGCGCACCCGTTGAGCGTCCAGTTGAACCAATGTTGGCAATATGCTGACCACGTTTCACAATATCACCCACTTTTGCTAACAACTTCGACGCATGTGCGTAACGCGTCATCATATCGCCACCATGATCAATTTCCAGCATATTACCGAACTCAGGATGGTATTCGGCGGACATGACCACGCC
>DLGN01000297.1 GCA_002482715.1 Oxalobacteraceae bacterium UBA7693 | reverse complement strand
AACGATCAATGATCCTGCCTTTTATGCGCAGAACCGCGTTGTAAAAGGCAGGATCATTGATCGTTTCACCAATTTTCTGACCATTAAACTGACAAACCACACCGGTACCAGGTATCCAATCAAACGTGAGGATGTCGCCTTTTTTCAAAACAGGAACCAAAGAGAACATCTTGCCAAACGTAATCATTGGTTTAATCAACTTAGAGCGCTCATCCATATCCAGATTATTTCTCAAACCATCCATAAAGCGCTGACCTAAATCATCATTACTCAATTCACGCATCATCACCAAGGTAACGCGCTTTGCGCCAGGCAGAGCCAGCACTTCAGGGGTGGTATTCTTTTCTTCAGGCAGATACAGCGCGGCGACATACACTTTGAAAAAGACCTTGTAGCGCACCCCAGCACCATTCAATTTCAATGTCTGCGACCCAATTTGTACCGTGTCGTCTAATTTAACACCCGATACCGTAACCGTATCGGCATGGGCAGCCGGTGTCAGTGCGAGTGTCAGCGTGGACAAACAAATCAAGGCAAATGATGCCAACCTCGATTGAAGATATGGTGCTAGTTTCATGGTGTCTCCTAAGTTTTTTAATGTCACTCAAAAATATTTCTGAATGATCGTTTTTTTACTCTTAGAAGATAGTGAAAATCCCCCAACACACGCAAGCGATTGCAGCGGGAAAAGTCAGGATTGGAATGCATCCTCGAAATCTTTCGCCAAAAACCTTAAAGAAAGACTATGTAATTAGTATTCAACCTAGCTTAAAAATTAAGCACAATGACGCATCGAACAAAGAAAGAAATAGTCGTATGCAATTCCGTAGCAAGTGTCTTTGATCAGAATCAAATAAAGAATGATGTCAGTCTAGCCAATTCAGGCATACACTAGTTCATTGGTTTAGTACTATTCATTGCAACTTATCGCTATTTTTCGTCAGGAAAAGCTCATGAAAATCTCATTTCACGGCGCAAACAAGGATGTCACTGGCTCATGTCACCTGATTGAGTGTGCCGGAAAAAAAATCCTCATCGATTGTGGACTGTTCCAAGGCGGACGAGATCTGTCTGAAGAAAACGCTGAGGATTTTGGATTTAATCCAGCTGACATAGATTTTTTGCTGCTAACCCATGCACATTTGGATCATTGTGGACGAATTCCCTTGCTTGTGAAACGCGGCTTTAAAGGAGAAATCATCACAAGTTCGGCAAGTAAGGATCTAGCTAGACTCGTGCTCTTAGACTCGGCACATTTGCAAGAAGCCGATGCCAGATCGCAAGCACGCAAACAGCAAAGGCACTCGCAAAAAAAAGTGCTGTCTGAAGAACCGCTTTACACACTTTACGATGCCACCCGCAGTTTTGACTATTTTGGCAGAATTGCGCATTACAACAAAGCAATCAAAGTGGCAGCTGGCATCACTGCTACTTTTTACGATGCCGGACATATCTTAGGATCGGCCAGTATTCATCTTGAATTAAAAGAAGCGCGCAAAACTTGCTGGGTCGTTTTTTCTGGCGACATCGGCAGCAATGGTCGCAAAATTTTACGCGATGCTGTTGTGCCGCCACCCGCCGATGTTGTGGTGATGGAAACCACCTACGGTGATCGTCTGCACCGCTCTTTGGATGCCTCCGTCAAAGAATTTTATCAAGCAATCAGTGATACGTTTCAGCATGGCGGTAACGTCATTATTCCGACGTTTGCATTAGAACGTGCACAAGAAATTTTGTGGTATCTGCGCGAAGGAGTAGAAAAAGGAAAACTGCCTGCATCGATGCATGTGTTTCTTGATTCTCCAATGGCGATTTCTGCTACTGAAATCTTCCGCGATCATCCCGAATGCTACGATGAAGAGGCAGCTAAATTACTCAAGCAAAAACGTGATCCATTTCACCTCAATAACTTGCACATTACCCGTGACGCTGCTGATAGCATGGCGATCAATCGCATCACGAGCGGTGCAGTCATTTTGGCTGGCTCTGGCATGTGTACTGGCGGTCGGGTCAGGCATCACTTAAAACATCATTTGTGGCGCAAAAATGCCAGTGTGATCTTTGTCGGTTTTGCGGCAAAAGGAACTCTCGCCAGACAAATCATCGATGGTGCCAGAAGCGTTCGTTTATTCGGCGAAGAGATTGACGTCAACGCCAATATTTACACCATCAATGGATTCTCCGCGCATGCAGATCGTGCAGAACTACTGTCTTGGCAATCGAAAATTCAAGCTAAGCATACGGTGTTAGTGCATGGTGAAGAAGAGGTAATGCATCGCTTTGCCTCACATCTCAAAAATACCCAGGTCGTCATTCCTGACAAGAATCAGTGCTTTACATTGCCTGACTTTACATTACATTCATAAGCACGTCGTTTATGCTCTTCGACAATTCACTATGCATTAAGTCAGATGATTAAATATCCACTACCAATCATCCCAGCAAGGTAAAATTTGCGTTTTTCAGGCTTGAATGCATTACTGTTCTGTCCTGATCGTATGATTAACTGATTGGAGTTTTTATGTTTTCAAAAAAAGTTCTGCAAATTGCCTGCGCTGGTTTATTTCTTACTTGTTCAGGTTTGGTGTCGGCAAACAACGACTTTACGCAACTCAAAACTTTAAGTCAGTCGGAATTCAAACGACTCGCCGCGGATTTCACTTCCGCCGCTAGTTATAAAGGCGTGACACCTGCCGCAGCTTCAGGCATCACTGGGTTTGACGTCGGCACTGAAGTGTCTTTCACTCAGCTAGCAAACAAAAGTGTCTGGAAAAAAGCCGGATCCGACGTATCTACCTTGATTGTTCCAAAATTCCATATTCACAAAGGTTTGCCTTTCAATCTTGATGTTGGCGCTTCTTTAGGTGTGGTTCCAGATTCGAATATCAAATTAATCGGCTTGGAAGCACGCTATGCATTATTAGAAGGGAATGTCGCCTTGCCAGCGGTAGCCGTGCGCGGTGCCTACTCGGCAATATCCGGTGCTAGCCAACTCGGCTTTAATAGCACGAGTGTTGAGCTACTCATCTCCAAAGGATTTGTCATGTTCACACCCTATGTCGGTGCTGGCCGCGTTTGGGGAAAATTGACACCTAATGTCAGTGGTCTACAAAAGGAATCGCCGACTGCCAATAAATTATTTGCCGGCTTAAATGCGAATTTTGGCTTGATGAATTTAGCGGCGGAAGTAGATCGTACCGGCGACAATGACACGGTTAGCGTGAAACTGGGCTTCCGTTGGTAAGCCACGCGAGCTGATCATTAGACACGACGTAAGTACATAGGTAGTAGATGAATATGCACATGAGTAGGTACATTCCGCATGCTAAATAATTTTCTCTACTGAGCGCCAGTGTGAGTGCGCTATTTACGAGCTATTCGCTGGGTGAACGGGCTGTTGTTTTACAGTCCCTTGATCCACAAATCAGTGAGGAATGCCAACGCATTATTTGGCGTATTGCGCAACAACTACGTGAACAGCTGTGTTATGTCGACATCGTACCAGGCATGAACAATCTGACTGTTCTGTTTGATCCACAAAAATTTCAGGCACAGCACATTCTCAAACAATTACACGCGTTCGCTGACAGCACCAAAGCCCTAAAATTTGAACCACGTGAAATTCAAATTCCGGTGAAGTACGGCGGATCATATGGGCCTGATCTAGCGCTTGTCGCCGAACACTGCCAACTCGACCCAGATGAAATTATCGCACTGCATAGCGCAGGCACTTATCTAGTGTATTTTCTTGGATTTCAGCCTGGCTTTGCCTATTTAGGCGGACTAGCCCCACAGCTCACGACACCTCGCAGAGCAGAGCCACGTATTCGTATTGAGGCAGGTGCAGTCGGTATCGGCGGCAATCAAACGGGTATCTATCCTGCAGCTAGCCCGGGTGGCTGGCAAATTATTGGTCAAACCAGCGTCACTTTGTTTGATGCAAAACGCGCACAACCAAGCTTACTTCAACCAGGCGATGTTGTACGTTTCATTTTGGAGCATTGGTAATGTCCGACGAATTTCCGACATCCTCCATCCGTGTGCTGAAAGCCGGCATTCAAAGCACGGTTCAAGATCTTGGTCGTCACGGATATCGCCACCTAGGCATCGCGCAATCTGGCGCCTTAGATCGCTACTCACTCCAACTAGCCAATAAATTAGTCGGCAATCCGGAACATGCCGCAGGACTGGAAATTGTGGTCGGTCCATTCGAAATACAATTTCACCGCGATAGTTGGTTTGCACTATGTGGTGCTAACTTCGGTGCAGAGTTGGATGGCAAAAGCAAGGCGAAGGCATGGCGACATTTTGCCCGCGCGGGACAAATCCTTCGCTTACAAGGTGCTTTCAAGGAATCTCGTGTGTATCTGGCGATTGATGGCGGCATCATCAGTGAACTGGTACTAGGTTCGCGCGCCACGAATTTACAGGCAAACATCGGTGGACATCAAGGAAGAGCACTACAGAAAGGTGATCAGCTGGGCTTAGGCCAAGCTCAGTTCTTTCATCGCTCGGTCGGCGTGCAACAAAGAATCTGGACACCAGAAGTACGTGCAATTCGCGGTCCAGAATATGCACAATTCAATGCTTGCTCACAAAAGAAATTCTGGCAACAAGCATGGAAAGTCAGCAATCAAAGTAATCGTATGGCGTATCGACTGATTGGTGACCCCATCCTGCGCGACGATTCAAGCGACTTAGCATCGCATGCAGTATTTCCAGGAGTCGTACAGGTGCCTGCCAATGGCCAAGCGATGGTCTTACTTGCCGATTGTCAAACGACCGGCGGTTACCCTAGGATTGCCTGCGTGATCGAAGCCGATTTATGGAAAATCGCACAAACACCAATAGGGCAACATTTCTGTTTTATTGAAGTCAATGCCGAGATTGCGCATGCCGCACAGCAGAAGTGGTATCGAGAATTAGCAAGAATCGACGGAGCGAACGATGTTGAAACCTAAAGAAACAACACGCGGCACGATCGATCTGAACGCAGACTTAGGGGAAGGTGGAGCGCACGATGCCGCGATATTAGCCATCGTCAGTTCTGCCAATATCGCTTGTGGCGGACATACAGGCGATGCAGAAACCATGCGTGTTGCCATTCGCTTAGCCAAAGAGCATGGCGTGAGAATTGGTGCGCACCCCAGTTTTTTAGATCGCGATAATTTTGGCAGAAGCCCCCAACATCCACCAGCGGAGCAACTATTCACACAATTATGCAAACAAGTCGATGACTTAATCAACATCGCTGAGCAAGAAAACTATGGTGTGACGCATCTCAAGCCACATGGGGCTTTGTATAATCAGGCAGCCGACGATCCCTTGCTAGCGGAGGTGTTGATCCGTGTGATTCAGCATTGCGCCCCTAATCTGAGCTTGTTTGGATTAGCAGGAAGCAATTTACTCCAACTCGCGCAAGCGTCTGGAATTAAAATCAAAGCAGAAGCCTTCGCTGATCGACGCTATAACAGCGATGGAAGTTTACGCGCACGTCGCTTCGCCGACGCCTGCATAGATCAGGACGAAGAAGCTGTGCAACAAGTACTGCGTTTGATCCGCCATCAAGAATTATGCAGTATTGACGGGCACCTCATTCACATTAAAGCAGACACATTTTGTGTACACGGTGACGGCGCGCATGCAGTGCAACTACTCAGCAGCATACGTCAACAATTGATTGCTTGCGGCTACCAAATTGGCAGTCAATCTTAGTGCTTGGATAATCTACAAAAAATCGACAGAAAATTGATAGCAACATTTGTTGCGCACACAAAGACATCCATCAATACCAAAGACACCTAACCGGAGACCCAACTTATGGATAGTAATTTATGGCTACCGCTCATCGGCATCCCTATCATCGTTGCAGGATTTGCGCTGCGCTTTAATCCTTTAATGGTGGTCATTGCGGCTGGTTTGGCGACGGGCTTAGCGGTTGGTATGGATATCGGTCTGCTGTTAGAAACCTTCGGCGAGAAATTTATGAATAGCCGTCAGCTTGCCAGCATTATGTTAATTTTGCCCGTGATCGCTTTGTTAGAAAAATATGGCTTGAAAGAACGGGCACAAACTTGGGTGGCGAGTATACGAAGCGCGACAACGGGCCGAATCTTAATGCTGTATTTTGTGTTGCGTCAGTTCACCTGCTCACTTGGTTTGATTAGCCTAGGCGGCCAAGCACAGACAGTCCGCCCTTTGTTGTTTCCGATGGCAGAAGGTGCTGCCTTATCCAAATATGGCAATTTGCCAGATAGCTTGCGCCAGAAAATCGCTGCCCATGCTGCCGCTTGTGACAATGTTGCGCTGTTCTTTGGTGAAGACATTTTTATCGCATTCGGTGCGGTTTTATTGATGACCGGATTTCTAAAAGAAAATGGCATCACCGATGTTGAACCCTTAATGATCGGTTTATGGGCGATTCCGACCGCAATCTGCGCTTTGATTATTCATTTAATACGTCTCTCGTGGCTAGATGCACAAATAGCCCGAGACGTTCAATTCTGGCAGCAGGCACAAGCAAAAGTACAAACAGATGAGCAAGCAGGAGCACAAGCATGAACGCATTGAATCAAACCGCGTCAAGCTTACTCAGCATACAAGTGGTTTTTTATTTAATTGGCATCATCGTCATGGCAATTGCTTGGATGAGCGTGCGTGATCGTAGCAATCCTAAACGCTATACCACTGGCTTGTTCTGGTTTTTATTTGGGATAGGTTTTTTGTTTGGCGATGCGATGGTGGAGACATTGGGCAAGCCACTAAGTTATAAAATTCTCGGCATCATCGTGATGCTCTTGGCGCTAATCGCAGGCAGCAACTTACTTGGAAGCGGACAATACCAAACTCACGCTGAATGGGATAAGGCAGCATTCGCACGCAAGTTTAAAAACAAGCTTTTTTTACCTGCAATTGCAATTCCTATTATCACCGTTATATTAAGTAGCATAGGTAAAGACCTGCGAATT